>SULG01000105.1 GCA_005524015.1 Candidatus Jettenia ecosi | reverse complement strand
GTTTAGCCTTGCTTCCCCACCAGAATATATACGCCGGGATAGCAACCGTGAAGGGTTGCCCTACAGAATTGAAATTCCTATGCATTACACGAAAAGGAGGTAACGATGCTTAAAAATAGTTATTTTAAAAAATACATGATAACCCTATTGTTTTTTTATTGTTTTTTCATGTACGATCATACTATTTCTGCCCATGAAAGCCATGATCACTCTCGTGAAGCTGTAGTTACCATTGGAAAAAAGACCGTTGTTCATCTTCAATCGATCATCGCAACGTATCAGGAAGTTTATCATCATTTAGTAAAGAAAGATTTGCATGGCATTACAGATTTAGCCCAAAAATTAGTAGATGCAGCCCGGCAAGCCATGCGAACCGAATCAAGGGGCGCTGGCCATCATATGATGCAGCATGTCTTTGCAGGCGCAGAGGATCTGAAGAAAACACAAGGTATTCAGGATGCCCAAAAGGCATTTGCATCAATGAGTAATGCCCTGTTGCCATTTTTTAAGTCCTGGCCTAACCAGCTCAAACGGAATGGATTGAAGATATGCCAATGCAAGCATGATGGACATTGTTGGCTTCAGCCACAGAACTGTTCTTCTGTCTGTCCCTATTCTGTGGATCAGGCAAAAATGTGTTCAGACATTGAAGAGATAAAGTAAGTACCTGACTATAAGTTTTTGTATATTCCTCGTTATCAACAGAAGCCAGAAGATAGAATATCGTGCATCAGGCATTGTGTATCCTGTCTTCTGGATTCTGACTTCTGAATTCTCTATTCTGTTGACACAGAGAATGTACAAAAACTTGTGGTCAGGTACTTACCTTGTAAATTTTTGTATAACTTCTGATATAATAATTTAACTATCTTAATTACTATCGTTAAAGAGGAGATCGAACGTGAACCAAATACTTATCGGTAAGGGTGAGCAGCCCATTCACTTGCTTGCTAAATACGGCAACCGTCATGGTTTGGTGACCGGTGCTACCGGTACCGGCAAGTCGGTGTCACTGATGGTGATAGCGGAAGGCTTTTCGCGTCTGGGAGTGCCAGTGTTCCTCGCTGATGTAAAAAGCGATATCGCCGGCCTCGCTGTCGCTGGTACTTCGAACGATAAGATCATGCAACGAGTGCATCAGATCGGTATCGAAGGCTACGTTAACGAACCTAACCCGGTGGTGTTCTGGGATCTCTATGGCAAATACGGCCATCCGGTTCGCGCCACGGTATCCGAGATTGGCCCTACCCTGCTCGGCCGTATGCTGGAGCTCAACGACACCCAATCCGGCGTGCTCGATATAGCCTTCAAGCTGGCCGATGACTATGGCTGGCTACTGCTCGACATTGATGATCTGCGTGCTTTGCTCGGCTTCCTGACCGAAAACCGAAAACAGATATCTGCCAATTACGGATTCATCAGTACGCCTTCAGTCGGCGCAATCCAGCGCGCCCTTTTATGCCTGGAACAGGACGGCGGTGACTGTTTCTTCGGAGAACCGGCACTGGAACTCGCCGATCTCATGCGCACTGACCTTAATGGCCACGGCATGATCAACATCCTCGTCGCTGATCACTTAATCCTGAAGCCACGCCTGTATTCAAGCTTCCTGCTGTGGCTGCTGTCGGAGCTATTTGAAAACCTGCCTGAAGTTGGCGACCTCGACAAACCCAAGCTGGTGTTTATGTTCGACGAGGCGCACCTGTTATTCGACGATGCACCGCCGGCGCTGAAACAACGAGTTGAGCAGGTTGTGCGCATCATCCGTTCCAAAGGCGTGGGAGTGTACTTCTGCTCGCAGTTCCCCGATGACGTGCCCGGAGACATCCTCGGCCAGCTCGGTAACCGCATTCAGCACGCATTACGCGCCTTCACTCCGCGGGACCAGAAAGCGGTACGCACAGCAGCTGAGACCTTCGTGGAGAACCCAGGCATAGATGTAGCCAAGGTAATCTCACAACTTGGCACTGGTGAGGCGCTGGTCTCAACTCTGCAGGAGAAAGGTATTCCAATGCCGGTACAACGCACTCTCATCTGCCCTCCACGCTGCCGCATGGGAGCAATTACGCCGGAAGAGCGTGCTGTAGTGCGTTCTCGTAGTCCTGTTGGAGCCAAGTATGACAATGCGATCAATCGGGAATCGGCGCACGAAATCCTCGCTCGTAAAACACAAGGCATGACCACTTCAGCGCCTGATGCCGCACCACCCGGCCCTTCCACCCCGCAAACTGAAAAAAGTAGCGACATCGGCATCAAGCTAAGAGAATGGTTGTAGGGTACCAAGCGTCGTCAGGGGATGATTGAGACCATGGCAAAGCAAACTGCGCGAACTGTTGGCAGCCAGATCGGCCGGAAAATCCTGCGCGGCGTGCTGGGAGGCATCCTTAATGAATCCCACCGCCGTTAGTGCGGATCTCTTGTAACCTATGACATATCACCGCCCCAACAGCCGATGAAGTTGACGGTTACCTTCGGCTGCCCACTGCTTTATGATCGATTCATCTACCATCATAACTTTAAGACCCTAAACAAGGAATTGTGAGATACAACCCTATGTGATTGATTCTCTTGATGAAATGTAGAACACAAAGATCCCTCATACAAAGATGATATGTCCGTAACTATTTCCCTGTAGTCTCTTCTGTTTTAAACTACGCTACGTCTTTGCAACCGCGTTAAATATCGCATATGCAATTTCGTTATGGCATATATCCGAATGGTCTTTGATGACCGCATCGGAATTCAGATTATAAAGTTTACCCGGTTGGAACTGATAAGGATCCTGGCTGTTAAGATTAAGGAGGATCCCTTCACTGGCTTCAGGCGTTTTCTGGGCGCCGTTGCGACCAATGCCACCGTACTTATCGTTCTTGTCGCCAAGCGCAGCTGCAATCTGTCCTGCAATTAATGAAGCAAGCGGATACATCTTCCCAACAGCCTTATCATTTCGGGTACAACTGATCACTATCGGTCCTGTTACCGTTTTGTTTATTATCACCCTGCGGAAGAATCCATCATTCACTCCATCATAATGCTCCGAGAAACCATAATGAGAAAATGCCGCCTGCAAGAGTGTCATCGTACTCACCTTAACAGGTAATCGACCTTCAGACCCGGCAGCGGCAGCAGTGACCAGACGGCCACCAAAACTATGACCGATTAAGTGAGTCTTAATATCCGGATTCTGAGCAAGGATTTTTTTGAGCACTTGATTTACTCCCGTACTGCCAACGATACCCGATCGCTCCTTCATCTCATAGTACGTCAAGTAGTTGAGCAAGTTGAGCACACCCGATTTAATTCCGCTAAAGAACTGTATGAGTCCAGCCGCGCCTCCCATGCTTGCGGATGGATCACCCCCAATTGCTGCGGCCCCTCCGCTTGGTATCGGTTTTGATTCCACGATCGGTACAGGCTTACTCAGGCGGTTGATGACCTCATCGCCGGGAAGCTTCAAAAAATCACTCGATGCGTCAATATCTACAGAGGTTTCTTTCGGCAGTATTGAACGCAACAAATCAGTAAACTCTCTCCGGACTTTCGGGCTATCTTCAAGTTTTGGCACCAATAACTTTGCCTTATCGAGAACCGCATCCGCATGGGGATCATCAAATACACCCTTCATTTCTTCAAGCTCTTGCCTGAGGAGATCGTTGGTCACCGGCGATTCAGCGCCTGCCGCACCGCTTGGAATGAGGTCTTTCTCGGCAAATTTCTTTGAGGGCCAGAGTACAGCCATAATGGTAAACTTACGTGTGCTGATACCGGCCACTACTCCAGAATTTATCACATGGCGCATACAGCCGAAGAACCGCGTATAAAGATTGCGAGCATCGCACATATCATTATTCCATCCGTGCGAGATGACGAACAGATCTGAGATACCGCTTTGTGCGAGAAAATCTATCAATTCTTTCACCTGATTCTGATCATGCACCTCACCCCTCTTGTTAAATTCCACTTCAAAATAAGGAAAACCTTTCAAGTCTTGCATACTATCCTCCCTTCATTATACAGATTGAATAGCCCTCATTAAATCTACAAGGCCGTACCCTTGAAAATATCGCTCACGCTTCAGGTCAGTAGCGGTGGACAGAAATATCTCTTTAACCTTTTCTGGTCGCCCAATGAATTCGCGCCTTATTGAAAGGAATGCGGCAATCACACCCGAAACATGCGGCGCAGCCATACTCGTGCCGCTCTCTTCCAGATAATCACAATCACCAATCTTTTCTCTCATTTCTGCACGCCGCTTGCCCGCCGCACAGGATAAAATTTTTTCACCGGGAGCAACAAGATCTGGCTTGATCCGTCCGTCACCAGTTGGGCCTTTCGATGAGAAATAAGAAACACCATAGACATGAGGCATATCTTTATGCGTCGAACCAACGGTAATCGCAAGTTCAGCATTACCCGGATCATTGATAGTCAAGTCCATACCGGCTGAGATAACTCCCCGAAACTGGCTTTGTGCAACTCCATAACCGGTATTGCCTGCTGCAACAACAACGACAACGCCCGAACGAACGAGCCTGTCTACTTCCACACAGAGAGGGCTCTGTCCACAGGCAAACCATTCAGGCTCAAAGTCGTAACCAACGCTCATATTTACTCCATGAATCAGCAGGCGGCGACCATACCCGTTAATCTCCTGTATCATTTCAATTGCCGCTATAAGATTGCTTGCCAGGCCATCTCCTTTTTCGTCAAGCACCTTGAGGCTCAAAAGCTTACATTTAGGCGACATTCCCGAAATAGCATCGAGGGTAAGCTCGTTGTAGGATATCTCTCCATCTTCATTGCGCAATCGGGTATACGCCCGGATTTTCTTTGCCTCCGCTTCCCCTCCACCTTTATTCTTAACTCTCATTTCACCCGCAATAATACCTGCCACATGTGTGCCATGACCGAAAGTATCTTGCTTCGCATCTTCCGGGTTTGCAGAACCTAAATTGGTGAAATCTGTATGGATTAGCGGATCCTTAAGATTGAGATTATCATGCAAGGTAAAATGCGGATGAGTCGCATCTATCCCTGAATCAAGCACTGCCCACACAATACCTTCGCCAGAGGCAGAAAATGAAGTTTGTGCAGCATCGGCCTTCACGGTGCTGATTGATTTATTGATGAGAGATTTAACGGGAAAATCAGGCCAGATATGATAAATCGCCCGTTCCTTTGCTTTTGCCCTGCTATCCCGCTTCACCAACTCACGTATCACATCACCTTCAAGACTTGCAAACAGGTATTGCTGGCTGCGTTTACTTTTCAACTCGTTGATTCCCTGATGTCCGGGATCTTTATCTTTTCCTATTTCACTGATTATTTCTTTCGTTGTTTTCATAACCCAATCTCTCGCCCCATCACGCCCTGTAGGATACTCCAGGTTTAAATCAATAATCACCGGGAAGACTTTGGGTTTATGTGCCGGACCTTCTTTAAGTTTCTTCTGCTTCTCTTTGAGCATTTCCTCTTTAAGCATCTCCTCTTTGAGCATTTTGAGAAGCGGTATTGCGATTACCGTTGAGTCCAAAGTTTCTGGTGTAAATGGTTTTTTCATAGGGTCTTGTTGCGTCAATCCATCCATACCGGTTTTCTGTTTAGCCATAGATATCCTCCGTAATAGACTTCAATACGTAGTCCGTTCCAATCATTATTGGGTAAGAGAAAACTTTTATTTACCAGGCGACATTATCTGGCAGCAATGAGGGTGTGAATGTATAATAAAATGGATGATTCTGTCAATAGTAATTTAAAATGAAGAGATTACTATGCATGAAACTAAATAGTAAATATCGCTCTCCATCAGATTATTGAAATCACTTCAACGGAGGAAAATAAAATGGATACAAATAATACTCCTTTAAGACGGGCGTTTTGGACTTTTTTTGTACTACTTCTTATAACTTTTTCAATCTCATGCAATGCGGTAAATCCGGAAAAGCAACCTGTCTTCTCAAATATAGTCGGCGGCCTGTTGTGCGGCACGACCAGCGACAATCAATGCACAGTGCCAGCGGGAAAACGATTAATAATCGAGTATGTGTCAGGGTATGTTTTTCAACCTCCCTCAGCTAGTGAAACGATATCAGTTGCTATGGCAATTACGGATCCTCAACTTGGCCTTAATGGGAATTCTTTCCACCATTTCGTGGCAACGAAGACCAATGCTACAGGGACAACAGACGTTTTTGTTTTCTCCGCACCCTTGAGAATGATGCTGCATCCTCAGGCGACCTTTTATTTCTCGAGCGTGGCTGCTGTTGCAGTTTCCGGCTACCTGGTAGACTCCGAATAGATCCCCGAATCATTTCACCCCTTCGGGGTTATTTACTCGTGGTTGCGCATTCTCTATAATCATGACAGCCCTTCGGGCTTGCAGTATAGAAATCAACCGTTGAAACAAAATATAAAGTGCGTTGATAGTAAATTGCTCCTGTTAAAAAATCCTGATTATTTTAAAATATCTTTTAAAATATTGCCTACGGGTGACTCCTCGCCCTGTTGGTCTTTGTCACCTTTTTTGGGTAATCCTATCTTATCGCCTAATTTTTCCAGTTCTTTCCTGCCATAATATTTCGCCATGGCGCTGGTTATATAAGGTATGTCCAAAATAGGTCTTGGCTTGTTTATACTTCCCGTTACCGTAACCGGAAGCACCATGCGGTTTTCCGGATTAAAAAGAGCTTTGAGAGGTTCAGCCTTCTTGGCTAATTTAGCAGAATATTCATGAGAGAGAACAACCTTGCCCTTAAGGTCGAGACTGCTGGTATCATAGTCAACCAACCCTTCTATAAATGCATCAGAATCCGTTGCTTTTGCAGTATGAATATTATGCAAAGCAATCTTCTTTACATTGATTTTATTACCAGTCATGGAAAAATCACCATCCAGATAATCAAATCGTGTGGCCTTTTGTTTATCCAGTTCACCACCTTCTTTTCCCAGAAACTTAGATACACCCTTTATACCAAAAAGCGCATCCAGGACTGTATCTACAAGATTTACATTCATAATTTCCCCCTGATCGATACGGAATGGTCCATGAGCATGAATCGCGCCTTTCTGGTTATCATCTCCGGCATTGTTTGCTGTAAAAGATCCGGAAAATCTCCCTTTGAATAAACCCTTGTATTGTGTGAGGGTATCTACAGCTTCTGCCACATTCATATTTTCAACAACCGGTTTCACGTTCCATTGAAATTCACTGGGTTTTACTTTACCGTTCATCGAAATATCTCCCTGGAAGGCATGAACTTGAAATTTACGAATATCAAGCATATCGTTCTGGTAGTCAAATTGTGCCTGCATATTTTCAAAAGGAGCAGCCATCGCCTCCCCCTTCTTAACATCGAGGCTGCCATTGCCTATGATGTTGTTCTGCTTTTTCCCGGCCTGAACTTTCATATCTATAGATTCAAAGAAACTTTGAGAAGTTGTTGCTTTCTGGTTATCGTCCGATGTTTGGGATAGATTACATACAAGTCCTGGAGACGAGAACTGCAGATTAACAGAGACATCCTCTATCGTTCCTTTCAAAGAGCTCTGAAAGGCAAAGTCCCCTTCCGGTTCATACTCTTTCAGTGCAGGAACCAGTGATCCCCAACCTTTCAGGGATGTTTCTTCGGTGCCCATCAAAAGATCAAAATGCGGATTCGTTAGACCGGTAATTTTCCCTGATGTCTTGAGAGACAAGGTATGCATATTGATAACACACGGATCTAAATGAATATCATCTCCTGTCTTGGTCGCCTTCACAGAAATTTGACAAGGGACAGATTTTGGCTTGTGAAATGTTTCGCCATACATAATCTCAAGGTCTCTCATATCCATATTACAATCAGCCCTGAGATTATCAATATTTCCCTTCAAAACCATTTGCATGCCTGCTAAACCTGAAAAGCTCATGTCCGGTAAAGAGTTCCTGATAGAAAAGTAAGAATTACCTGCATCCGGATCAAATTCATCGAGAGATAATGTAACATCCATAAAAAGCCGTTTTATATCCAGGGTATCGCCTAAGGGACCCACAGTACCCTTAGCCACGAAGTTTTGCTTCGCACTCCCAGGCAGCCGGGCTGTTATAAACATTCGAATCGGTTTATTCATGGATACATCAATGAATTTCATGTCTAATAAATCTATCGTTGTCGTTGTGGTAGTGCCCGGCTGGGTGAACTCGTCAACAAAATCGATGTGGCCATAGTTCACCTTAAATGCAGAAACCAGCAGTCCTGCAAAAAGGTCGCTTCCACTTTTCACCTCATTTTCACTACCATTCTTTTCATTCTCTTTTTTCTCCGGGCTTTCCGTATCTTCATGCCCCTCTATCCCGGAGCCCATCAGGTCTGCGATATTAAGCTCTCCTTTTGAGTTCTTTATCAGTCGTATTACCGGCTTTTCCAGGATTAATTCCTTTACTTGAATGTGCTTTTTCAAAAGGGGAAGTAATTTTACTTTTATCCGCAGGCGTTCTAAATGCAGAAAATCGCTGGTGCCAAATCCCAGTTTTTCTGCGATTTGAAGTCCCTGAATCTCCGCTCCCAGCCCTCTCAAAATGGTGAGTTTTATGCTGCCAAAATCCAAATCTCTCGCCACGTGCGGCTTCGCAATATCGATAATTTTTGCTTTATATGTATTTATATCAATAAGAAATGGCGTAACTACTGCACCTATCACAAGAATAAAAATCGAACACAGAACAATAATAATGATCTTTTTCATAATTTTATCCTCTTAAATTAGGCCTTCGGTGACTTTAGCGACGTGTAGTGGCAAGGCGCGCCTTGCCACTACGTAGTTTGTTTGAAATTCCTATGCATCAAGATAGTATCTCCATATCGCTTTCTTGCATCCGGAATTTACAACAATGTAGCAGAAGTTAGATATTTTATCAAGGAAAACAGAAGCCTCTGATAAATGTTTATCACGCTATTGCTCTATTTTTGTTAGGCGGTACTTACTCTACCTGGCTTATAAGTACCTGCTCATATTGTACACCACTACTGTCCGGATGTTTTAATCAAAATATATTGTAAGTATTTTAATTCAAGAGTGATACAAGCCAAAAAGGTCGTAATCGATTTGAAATTAAAAGTATACTATAGCCATTCTCTTTTTCATAAAATACAGAAAGGAATGGCTCATGAATACAGGAAAAACAATTTTCTCACAAGTAATCGATTTTTTACCCATCATGACTTTCGCAAATGTGTTCAACGTTATGAGGGCAATCACAAAGTAAAAAGTTTTTCATGCTTTGATCAATTTCTCTGTATGGCATTTGCCCAATTAACCTACAGAGAAAGCCTCCGAGATATTGAAGCCTGCCTGCGCTCGATGCGGGAGAAACTTTACCATATGGGAATTCGTGGTAAGGCTTCTCGCAGTACTCTGGCTGACGCAAATGAGAACAGAAACTGGTGTACATACGCTGATTTTGCCCAAGTATTGATTCATAGAGCAAGGGCACTCTATAGGAGCGTGCATTTTGTATAGACCTTGATCAGACCGTCTATGCTTTGGATTCCACAACAATTGATTTATGCCTTTCCCTTTTTCCCTGGGCAAAATTCAGAAAGTATAAAGGAGCAATAAAACTGCATACTCTCATGGACTTGCGTGACAGCATTCCTTTGTTTATCAAAATTACAGACGGTAAAGTTCATGATATAAATATTCTTGACGATCTTATTCCAGAACCGGGTTTCTTCTATATAATGGATCGTGTAGATAAGTCTCTCGGTCTGATATGCGATCAGACCATAGTTCTTTCAAATACTGATTCAGCAAAAGATTACCCGTAAAAGCTGCGGCGAGTGGGCTATTACGACACTGAAAACCAGAAAAAGCTAATTTTCTTGTCAAATAACTTTACTCTGCCCGCTATTACTATTGCTCTCATTTACAAATCTCGCTGGCAGATCGAGTTGTTTTTCAAGTGGATGAAACAACACCTGAGAATAAAAGCATTTTATGGTACTTCTGAAATTTAGATTAGTAGTAATGAGTATACCACGCAAAAATTTGACGCAAAGGTTTTGCTATAAGCTCTCTTTATTGCCGAAAATTTACCGTGAAAAAAATGGAGAAGTCTTTATAATAGCAACAGAGATCTTAAAGAATTTAAAAAAGAGGAGGAGCGCAATTATGGCATATCAACCGATTGAAAACTATGGGTTAATCGGCAACCTGAGAACTGCAGCGCTGGTAGGAATGGATGGCTCCATCGACTGGCTATGCCTGCCCCGCTTCGACTCGGCCAGTGTCTTCGCTGCCATCCTGGATGACCAGAAGGGAGGCCGGTTCCGCATCGCCCCGAAGGGAGAAGGTCTACGGCACAAGCAGCACTACTGGCCGAACACCAACATTCTCATTACGCGGTTTCTGCACCCCGATGGGATTAGCGAAATCGAGGACTACATGCCCGTAGGCGGGGTCGGTGGCACCCCGGATGACCAACTCGTCCGGCGAGTCCGGGTGGTGCATGGCCGCATGCCGTTCCATCTGGAGTGCCGGCCGGCCTTTGACTATGCCCGTGCCCGGCACGAGACATTGGTCGCCTGGCAAGGTGCCCGCTTCGATGGACCTGGGCTGAGCCTCGGGCTAGCAGCCTCAGTCCCGCTGCGGCGTGACGGAGACGGCGTGCTTTCTGATTTTATCCTGGACGAAGGGCAAAGCGCAACCTTTGTTCTACGGCGGCTCAACCCGGGTCGCGATGCTGGCTACTGCCCCGATACCGGAGAGGCGGAGGAGCGATTCCGGGAAACTGTAGCATACTGGCAACGATGGCTGTCACACTGCACTTATCAGGGCCGCTGGCGTGAAATGGTGCAGCGCTCTGCGCTGGCGCTCAAGCTGCTGACATACGAGCCAACAGGAGCCCTCATAGCTGCCCCAACCACGAGCCTCCCCGAAGGCATTGGCGGGGTGAGGAATTGGGACTACCGCTACACCTGGCTTCGGGACGCATCCTTCACCCTCTATGCGTTGATGCGGATTGGTTTCACCGAAGAAGCTGCCCGGTTTATGGATTGGCTAATGGCGCGCTTACAGGAAGACAAATCCGCCTGTGATGGCCCCCTCCAACTCATGTATGGCATCGACGGCCAGGCCGAGTTGATCGAACAGGAACTTCCACACCTGGAGGGCTACCGAGGTTCTCGGCCTGTGCGGATCGGCAACGGCGCTTACGATCAACTCCAGCTGGATATTTACGGTGAACTGATGGACTCTGCCTACTTGTTTAATAAACATGGCACGCCTGCTGGCTATGATACATGGAAGAATCTGCGACGGCTGATGGACTGGGTCTGTAACAACTGGGCGCGTGCGGATGAGGGGATCTGGGAAGTGCGCGGCGGACAGCGGCACTTCGTTTTCTCACGACTCATGTGCTGGGTAGCCCTGGACCGCGGCCTGCGCCTGGCCGATAAACGGTCGTTCCCTGCCAACCGGGCGCGGTGGCTGCGTGTACGGGACGAGATCTACGAGGAGGTGATGCAGAAAGGGTGGGACCCACAGCAACGGGCCTTCGTTCAGGCGTACGGCTCATCCGCCCTTGATGCCTCGAATCTGCTGATGCCACTGGTATTCTTCACCGCCCCCAACGATCCGCGAATGCTTGCGACCGTGGACGCAATCCGCAAACCGATAGCGCAAGGCGGACTGGCTGCCGGCGGACTGGTTTACCGATACGACCCACGTGAGGCTCCAGATGGGCTGCCGGGAACCGAAGGGACATTTAACATGTGCAGCTTTTGGCTTGTTGAGGCGCTGACCCGTGCCGGGCGCACCGACTCAAGACGGCTGGAGGAGGCGCGGCTCTTGTTCGAGGAGATGCTCAGCTACGCTAATCACCTGGGACTCTATGCGGAACAAACAGGCCCTAGCGGTGAGGCGTTGGGAAACTTTCCGCAAGCGTTCACCCACCTGGCCCTCATCAGCGCCGCATTCAATCTCGACAGGACGCTGGACGGCGGACGTACCGATTGACGCACAAAAAAGGCTGGCACGCAGAGAGTACCCTCATTTAA
>SULG01000104.1 GCA_005524015.1 Candidatus Jettenia ecosi | reverse complement strand
AGTTTATTCTGGAATATTCATTCCTGTTCTCCGATTATCGTAATCTCTGTTTCCAGTGTATATCCTAACTTCCGTTTCACCGCCTCTTGTACATACTTAATTAATTGTAAAATATCAGCAGCTCGGGCATTGCCCGTGTTGACAATAAAATTTGCATGTTTCTTCGATACTTCTGCATTACCGATACGTGCGCCCTTGAGTCCGGCCTGTTCTATCAACCTTCCAGCCCCAATACCTTTAATTTTTTTAAATACAGAGCCGCAGCTTGGGTATTCTGATAATTGCGGCTGTTTAGCGTTACGCCAGGCTTTATTTTCGTCCATCACTATCTGAATTTCGTCTTTTCTTTTCGCACTAAGTTGAAAGGTAACATCGAGCACAGCATCCTGATGTTTCTGTAAAATACTCTGATCGTAACCAAATTGAAAGTAATCAACTTGAACTGTACGGTGTTGTCCCTCTTCTGTTAAGATATGGCTAGACAGAACTATCTCTTCTATAAATAGCGTACGTTGTCTATCTGCCGATAGAAAATGTAAATTTTGCCATAGGGCTCCACCTACAGTACTGGGAATACCAATAAAGTGCTCAAGGCCGGATAACTCTCGGTTCATGCACTGTTCTATAAGATGGGCGACGGTTGCGCCACTTTCTGCTAACACCCTGCCATTATCTAAGAAGGTAACTTTGTTTGCTAAATTCCGGATGATTAGCCCTCGAAATCCTTTATCAGTAACGAGAATATTAGCTCCACAACCAAGCAAAAAAAAAGGGATATCCTTTCGTCGGGCCGCCAATAAAGCATGTGTCAGCTCATCAATGGTATATACCTCTACAAATAAATCCGCCGGCCCACCGATTTGATATGTTGTAAAAGGCGCAAGCGGTTTATTTCTTTCCAGGTTTGGAATATTCAACGACATAATTGACATAATACAATGGAGATACAATCAAAAATAGTAAAGGTTAAACTTATTACTTATTATCTCATGACCAACCATGCCAACTTTACGAAGGAAATACAGGCGTTGTTAGACCTCTGCAAGTTGCTCTAATGCAATATGCTTTAATATTTTATAGTCTACTTTTCCTGATGGAAGTATGGGAATAGTGCCTATAGGAATATAATGATCTGGTTGTGAGAGTTTTGTAACGCAGAGCTCATCAAGCTCAGCATTTAACAGGGATTTATCAGGATTGTTGTGAACAACGAATGCAATGATTTGTTCTCCCTTGTGCGTATGGGGGATGTTTATAACAGCACAATTCCTTTTTTCCTGATCTGTATGTTTATCTAATATGCCTGATAATTTGTTCTCAACTAAGGTAAGAGGAACCATTTCTCCGCCAATTTTTGCAAATCTTTTTAAGCGATCAGTAATAAAGAGAAATCCATTTTCTATTTTTCCTACATCACCAGTTACATAGAAGTCGTTATAAAATGCCTGTTTATTTAGATCTGGAGACCTATAATATCCTTTCATAATATTTGGACCTTGTATAAGTATCAGTCCTTCTTCTCCTGGCGGGGCCTCTTCATATGTTTCTGGATTTACAATCTTGCAGGTAATATTTGGGAAAACCTTACCTACACTTCCATGTCTGAAATCGTCTGGATGATTAACGCTTACACAGGAACTACTTTCTGTAAGGCCGTATCCCTCAAATATAGGTATCCCAAATTTCTCATGAAATTTTTTCCTTATATGCTCATGTAATTTTTCAGCTCCAGCAAATGCTATGCGTACGCTCTTAGTCTGTTCCTGGTTCCATCTTTTCATAAAACCACGGTAAAGGGTGCTGGTTCCTAAAAGCATGGTTACACGATAATCCTCAATAACCCTGCCAATTCGTTCGTATTCTGTCGGGTTTGGATGAAAAACAACCCCTATTCCCATCGTTAAAGGAAGCCATAAACAAACAGTAAAACCGAAAACGTGAAAGAATGGCAATGTGCCTAAAATGACATCTTCCCCGATGGGGTTAAATGCTGTGCCAAAATTTTGAATACTTGCATATATATTGTGATGCGTTAAAGAAACCCCTTTAGGAGTTGATTCTGAACCAGAGGTAAAGAGTATGATGGCTGTCTTATCAGGTGCGTCGTACTTTTTAAATTTCTGAATAAGCGAACGTTTTGATCTCCATTTGCAAGATACATAGGTTACTATCTTTTGGAGCCTCGATATCCTCTCTTTTACGTCCTCAATAAAAACCATTCTCGGATCTTCTGGTATTCCCGCTTTTTTTATAAAAATCTTGGAAGTGAAAATTGTTTTAACGTTACAAATCCTGAGGGCATGACCCTGGTCTTCTTTACTTGCCAGAAAATTCAAACCAACAGGGATTTTGCCGGCAAAAATTGTTGCAATATATGCTAATGCTCCTCCCACTGAAGCAGGAAATAAAATAGCGATGTTTTCTCCCTCGAAAGTACGGATATGTTTTGATAAAAGGATACCAGCAGTAAGTGTTTGTCCAAAATTCAATGTCGTACCTAAGGAGTCCCTGATTACTGTTTTCTTGAAATTATTTTTTGCCGTACTGATAAAAGTTTCTAAAATCATAATTGCTCCAAATCTGGAATCTGATTATAAAATCTTCTGAGCTGTGAAAAAAATAAAAGGTATATTTCCTACAAAATATACATTGATTAGATATGTTTCGCAAGAAATCCTTCTCATGGAAAATGCTTGCAAAATCAGAGATGTCCAGGTAAACAAGATGTTTCTCCAAATTACGTTATAGAATTGATCGAGCAATTTCCTGTAATAAACTTACCCTTCATATTATATTATTATATCCTCATTGACAAAATTACCTGCTTTGTTATATATTTGCAAGATAAGGAAACTAACTTATAGAGCAACATATTTTTTTGATCTTGTATAGTTATGTGTTTAACATAGAGATCTTGTAACATCTAATTCTTAGCGTACGATATATTCCCAAATCTTTTTTTTCTTCTGATAGCCGATTGAATATCCAAAAATCATATATATTGAGAAAGGAAAAATAGTATGCACCATGAACATCATAGTCTCATTCACGAATTTCCTGAATATAGTCAAGAAATTCATAATTTGAAAATGACGAATGAACACTTTAAAAATCTATTTGATGAATACCACAAACTCGACCGAGAGGTGTATCGGGTAGAGAACAATATTGAACCCAGATCAGACATGGCAATGGAAGTTCTTAAGAAAAGGCGGCTTGCCCTAAAGGATGAACTTTTTCTGATACTCAAACAGAGTAAATCCCAGTCCAATTCATCTTTAAAATAATACTATTTCCTATTGCCTTAAGGAAAGAATGGAGTAAGTCTTTCTGTCTGTACCTGAAACATTGAAACTAATAAGGCCATTATTATGCAAAGGCTTGTTAGTCTAACGGCAGACTTATCTTTCTCTTGCTTCACGAGCAGATTCCAAGCGAACTTGAGGTATGTTTTAAGGCTTATATGAAAGAAGCATGAGTTCCAGTTCTTGCCCGGATTTGCCAATCACCTCTTTTACTTGTTCAAGAAAACGGTAACTTTCATCAATTTTGTCTTTTAATATCAACTGGATAATGAGGATGTGACTTATCTTTTCGATAAGCTTATCTGCGTTTGGTATATTTAAAGCATAGATCTTTTCTTTGATTTCAAGTTTTTGATACAGCAGATCTACCGATGGAGTTAAAGTACCCGTAAAGTCATCAAATAATGCGTTTTCTTTTTTCAGGTTCAATACGTTTGCTGCCGCATCGATTACAGTAACTGTCATAGGAGCTGGTCCGCAAAGGTAAAACACAACATTCTGATCAGGTGAAAGATACGTCCCGAGAAGAGGTCCGATGAATCCTACTTCTCCCCTCCAGTGAGTTTCCTGATCATTTATCAGACCTTGTTCTTTGATAATCTGTTTACCATCAACAGAAAGACAATGGTAACACCTTTTATCTACATCGTTTAATTCGGCAGGATTATCACCGCGAAATGCCCCGGAAAGTACCGGCACCAATTTAAAATTGTGATTTTTTTGTTGCCAGGTTAACCACCTGGGTAAATAAGACGTTGGAATATCCTGAAATCTTCGTTCTCCGAGGAAGAAGATAGCCCTATCCTTTCGGCCTTCTTTGAACCATTGCTCAAGGAGGGCAATGATAGGCGCTAAACCTGCACCGCCTGCTACAAATACTGCGGTGTGTGGTTGTTCCCTTAAAGTAAAATGTCCGTATGGTCCGGTGAAATGTATTTTTTCACCCCGGAAGAAATTCCACAGATTTTTTTCAAGGATATAGTGGTGCGCCCAACTCGGTCCTATGCAAGGAGCCCCTCCCTTCTCTACAACCCTGCTTGGGTCAACAGGGGCCATACGAATGATAAGTTTCAAAAGGTCTGGTTCTGTAGAGGCAAGGGAATAGCCTCTGTATAGAGTTGCTCCGGGTGTATAAGGAATAAACTCTTTCCCTAAATTCTTACAAGCTTCTTTGATAAATGTGTCATATTTTTTATAATGTTCTTCTACGAAATCTTCAGGAATAGCCAATTGGATATATTGACCAGGTCTATATTGAATGGGCTTTGATGGTTGTAACCAGATCTCTGTCTTATCGCTGGTAAGCGCTTTTTTCTTAACCAATCGTGCCGTATATTTTTTTACCGATAGCGTATCTTTGGGCAGATACAGATCCACATCCTTCTCTACCCGGACCTGGCATGCCAATCGTACATAACCATCTCCGATGCCTTGTTCTAAAAATTTCCGGGATGTTTCCCTTGTTTTCATATCAAAATGAGGAGTTTCTGCAGCCGTATATGGGCCTACATTTGTGTAGAGCTTTACCTTACATTGACCACAGGTGGCCATACCCCCGCAAGCGGCAGGAACGTTAAACCCTCTGCTCTGAAGCAAAGGCAGGAGTTTTTCTCCTCCCTCAATAGTTAGTTCCTTCCGGTAATCATCATCGCTGAAAATAGTGAGTTTTCGTTTCTCACCCCGTCCGAAGAATTGATAGATGATTTCGCTGAATAAGCTCAGTAACAATACCAGTAAGGCAAGGATACCAGCTCCTATTACTAAGGGGGTAACCATTATTTACTCCTCAATTCCTCTAAATTCTCTTTTGATAAAAAACCAGGTAAGATGTTGCATATTTTTATCAGACAAAGTTTTACCGTTTATGCGCTACAATTTAAAAAATTTGTATCATTCCAATACCGGTAAATATAGCCGCCATGATACCTAAGAGCAGGATAGCAATAGTATCTTCATCCCATACCGTAGTAGGAACAACCAGACGTTGACGCCTTAACAGGGCAAGCCATATAACTACCATCATCCAGTGAAGACCATATCCAAGCGCTGTCACCGTTGTAACAAAAAACTTTGCTCCTGTAGGAATGGTAAATGTGGCGCTTGCAAGGACAATACAGTTAACGGTAATAAGCTCCAGAAACTGACCCATTTGCTCATATACATTCTTTGCAAATTTTCTTAATAATACACTTAAGACCTGTACAAATACAGCGATAGTAACAATAAAAACCGTTAGATAGAAGATGTTTTCTAATCGTAATGGCAAAGGCGAATATCGGGATAAGAAGTCACTACACTTAACTAAGATATGGTGATATACCAACCAGTTTAATGCAGTGGATAATGTTGTTACAATAATTACCGCCACACCCATCTTCCACGCTGCGTCAATTTGGCGTGATTTATTTAGTAAGGGGCATATCCCTAAAAGTTTGCTTAATACAATTCCATCAAAGAAAAGGGCGCTCAGAAGGACAGGGATGAGAATGCTGAATTGCTGATGAAGACCAGGTATTGTTTTTATATGTATTATAATGCTAAGAAACAGACAAACCCCTAATCCTATAGCAATGAAAGATGTTTTAGATACTCTTCGCTTTGGTTGAATGACCGGCACAGGTTCTCCACCGTCTGTTGCTGTTGCCAGGCCGGAACTAGGAGCTTCCGGATATACAATTCCTGCCTTAATAAGAATCGGACGTAATAAAAGCCTAAATCCTGCCAGTGCAAAGAATCCGCCCACAGGGGTAATCATCAGGACGACCCGTGGAAAGGTATCTGGAAGCACGGAAAAACCCATAACGGTCCCAAAACCCAGAGGTTCTCTTAAAAATGCAAGCAGAACTAAGGCTAGGGAATATCCTAAGCACGCTTTAAATATCTTCCTTTGCGCTTCCCAAAAGTTTACGGTTAACCCCTCAGAGATTACAGCAAGCACGATACAATTTGTGGTAATCAGGTCAATATATGCCTTTATATTTGCTGCTATCTCAGGGACAAATGATTGTGCAAAGAATCCGAATATAGCTACAAAGACAGATACGATAATCATCAAGAGAGAAATCTTATGGTGTGTACCTGCGGTTGATATAAGTCTTTTAAAGGGATAGACCAGACAAAAACTCCCGGCGGTTACAAACGTTACCCCGAGACCCATGGTTAGAGAATTTTCAAGTTTGTTTGTTACAGCCAATGAAGAGCAAAATCCGAGTCCAGCACCAGCAGTCAGGATCAGATTATCCCTCATGAGGAATTTAGAGGTCTTTCGTATATTTCGCTTTAACCCTACCATGTTATCTCCCTTTGCCCTTCCCAAAACTCTTTTACAGCATCGTTGATAAAGGCTGCTATTCCTTTGCTGGTGTTGGTAGCGCCGGTAATCGCATCAAATTCATTTGCGCCTTCAGCTTTTCTTTCCTTGACCATTATTATCTTCGGCTTTAACTTTTTTCCGATAAATTGTTTTTTAAATTGATCTTCAGTAATTCTACCGCCTAAACCTGGTGTTTCACTATGGTCTAATACTTCTATACCCTTTAATGTTTCCCCATCAGGTTCCAGACAAATAAAGAGAGACATAGCGCTTGATTTATTGTAACCGTATCCCATTTTTGATTCCACAAATCCAACACCTTGAAGACTTCCTTCTTTCACGTATTTGAATATCCTTTTTCCACTCGCATCCTTTTGTCTTTCTTCAGAAGACTCTCGACCTGTGGGTTGAATTTCCCAGGATAAGGGAGGTGTTTCCACGGTTATATTTTTACGAAAAACTTCCTGAATATCCTTTTTGTCATACACCGTAAAATGAAATCCCATAAATTTCTTTTCTACCGTACGATAGGGAATACGAAAAATGTCCAAAACAGCGCGCTTTTCCTTTATTTCGTAGTATTCAGCGATTCTTGGAGCTGTGGAGAAGTACACTACAAGAAGTCCTGCGCAGGGTAAAAAAGTAATCAGGAGAATTGAAATAATACGAGATATAATTTTTTTAAATTCGTCCATTATATTGTTCGGAAAACTATAAGTTTTACCAATGAAAGAAAGTTTTTCCTCATATGCGATACCTCATCTTTACTGCTAAAGACTGGATTGGTGTCGCCAGGAGATTCATAAGCAGGATTGCATACATAACCCCTTCAGGTAATGTGGTAAAATCTCTTATCAGTACCGTGATAAATCCACACCCTGCGCCAAAGACCCATTTTGCTGTTTGGTTGTACGTTGCTGTTATCGGATCTGTAGCCATAAAAAATGCCCCCAGAATTAAGCCACCACTGAGAAGTTGAAACAAGGGCGGGGCTACAGCTTTACCTAAAATCAATGAAAAAAACAGGGAAAAGATAAACACGCTTCCAAGATAGGATACGGGTATTCTCCAATTTGCAACTTTTATTTTGATTAACCATAAAGCCGATAGTATCAGCGCTAATCGACACGTTTCACCCAAAGAACCACTTGCAGTTCCCAGAAATAGAGAAAAGTAAGAGGGTATTTCCCCGTTAACCTTGAATGCCGTTAATGGTGTAGCATGGGTAATAGTATCTAATCCATAACGGAGAGCATGGAGATCCGGGATACCTACAAAGGGTATTTGATAACCGGCGACCAGAAGGGCCGGAAAGCATATAGTCAAAAACAAACGGCTGAAAAGGGCGGGGTTTACAAGATTATTACCGACGCCACCCAGTATGTTCCTGAAGAGAATAGCCAATGCTGCGCCTAAACCGGTTAGCCAAAGCGGTGATTGTGGAGGCAATATGGCAGGAATGAACATGCATGATACGAATCCGCCTTCGCTGATATGGCCTTCCCGCGCAATAATAGCCCAACTTACATCAACGATGAATACACCTACAATAAACGAAACCATAAGCTTGGGCAGTACACACTGCCAGCCATAAAAATAAATGGACGGGAAAACCCATCCGAAAGCTAATGCCACGAGTACGGCCCCCATAAATCGTTTTACATCATAATTGTTTCGGATAAAGGGTTGTGTTTGTGCCGTTTCTCTTGTGCTACGGATAAGACTGTCAAAGGCTTCAAAAAGACTCCCAAACAGGAAGTTGATTTTTGGATGGGCATGGATAAATGATTCTGCACGGTCAAGATTCTTACTCAGAATATCTTCTAATGGTTTAAGCGATTTTTTCATAATTTTTTACCCAGTGCCTTGCATTCCCTGTTAATCCGTAAGAGTTCCAGCTTTGAGGGGCATATGAAGCTGCACAACCCGCATTCGATGCATTTTTCTAAATTATAGAGGCGTGCCTTGTGCTTTTCTCCCCGGATATAACTATGGTAGTAGAGGGCAGGTTCTAAATCTACAGGGCAAATACTATCACAAAAATTACAATAAATACACTGCCGTAATTCTCCGTGTGTATTAGTAGTAAATGTTAATTCACCAGACTTGAGCATGGGAAACATAACCTTACTATCCTGTTCTTTTAAGACTACAATGTTATTGGTAGACCAATCTATCTTCTGTGATAAGTCAGATATTTCTTTGCCACGCAAAGGACCGTTTACAAAAACCCGATAGCCACCCGCTTCAACAGTCCTGTAATGGAGTACCTTGTCTACAGATGTTCCCAGTTGTACATTGATAATCTCGTTTTCTTTCAGGCCTGTGCCAGAAATAGCTATGAGTCGTGAATTAACCTTATTCCCCAGAATGCAGCTTTCGTAGATAGCCGATACCGTTTGGGCATCGAGGATTAGGATACCCAGATCCATGGTATCCTGACCAAAATTAATATCTGTACCTAAAATAACTTTTGTTAACAAAACAGGATCGTCCTGTGGATATTTTTGGTCTAAGGCAAAGATCTTCATCCACTCGGCGTTACTTGCGTAGTTCATTGCCTCCGCAATAGTTCTGTCTTCTTTTTTATTGATAGCAATAAAAAAGTGTGCTTTTGGAAAGTAACGTACTCTTATTTCTCCCAGCTTATCGAGGAATGACAGGGTCTTGTTTTCCAGGATTGCCCAGTTTGGTAATTCCCACGACTCTGTAGGACAGAGGTTCACAATAACATATTTTACTTCCCGGTCAGGAATACTGTATTTAAATATCTCCGGCGTGCTGCCAGAAGAAACTTCCTCTATAATATTGCAAAATTTTACCAGATAGGTATCGAGGAAGTTAAAACCCCCGTGAAACCCTATTGTTTCTTTTTCTTTCCACATATTTTTTTGACCGTAAAACGGTAAAAATTCAGATAACTATTTAAGAAACCATTTTGCCAAAATATCAGGGAAACATCAAGCCTGAAAGTAATAATATCTCAGATTAGATAGTTTTCTGTAATTCATAAATCACCGGAATTTCTCCACAGTCTGGGAATTTATGGCATTTGACGCATTCAGACCATATCTTGTGAGGGAGGCTTTCCTTTTCTACCCTGATAAATCCGCATTTTTCAAAGAATTCTGGCACGTAGGTAAGGGCAAATATCTTTGCAATGTGTAATTTACTCGCCTCACGCTTACAGGCCATTACCAGTTTTTTTCCAATTCCTCCGTGTTGATGGGATTCCAATACGGCAATCGATTTTATCTCCGCAAGATCTTTCCAAAAAATGTGCAAGGCTGCGCAGCCAACCACTTTATCATGCTGAATAAACACGAAAAAATCCCTGATATTTTCGTAAAGCTCACTGAGAGACCGTGGCAGCATGACGTTCTTTGATGCAAATTCGTTTATGAGTTTATAAATCTTTTCAATATCTTCTATGGTCGCTTTTCGTAACATGGGTAAAAATTCTATAAAAATTTCTTACCGCAGAGACTTTGAGAAAATACATGGATAATTTAAATCAGATATCAAAATCGGAAAATTATTTCTTTGCGCTCTTTGTGTACTCCGCGGTGAACTATAATACTAACCTAGCACATTGTATTCTCTTACTCTGAAATCAACGCCCAATTCTTTCGCTATCTGTTTACACTTTTTTCCATTAACGCCCGGTATCTCTACAATAGAAATCTGTACGTTCGGTATTGCCTCTTTCGCATCTTTAATAAATTGGATAAGTGCAGGATAGGCCTTTTTCCCAAAAACGGGCTTACAGATTTCCTCATACTTTTCTGCAGTATCGGCGTTTAAACTAATACAAATAGTATCGATCAACCCTTTTAATTCTTGAATAACAGACCTTCCGTTGATTAAATCTCCATGGCCATTGGTGTCCAATCGGATACGTTTGTTCTTTGATTTCAGAAACTTTGCAACAGGTATCAATACATCTAATCGCTCGGTTGGTTCGCCATAACCACAAAACACTACCTCATCGTATTTGCCGGGGTCGCCAATTGCATGTAATACTTCCTCCGCGGTTGGTTCCTGCTGTAATCTTAGATGATGGCTTTTGACGATAGGGTAAGTTTCCCTCATGCAAAAAGTGCATACATTTGAACATCGATTTGTGAGGTTTATGTATAATGAATTTCGTATAGCATAAGCAATCTTTCCTTCTCGCTCCGGCTCGCCTATTCCGAATAGTTTATATGCATTAAAGCTGGTAATCCGCTCAATATCATGTATGGATAGACCGTAGATATTTGCCAATATGGGGATAATGAAGGACAAATATGATGGTTCATTGCGTTCACCCCTCTTCGGTTGCGGAGCCAAAAAAGGGGAATCGGTTTCTAGAAGAAGTCTTTCAACAGGGACCGATTTAGCAACCTCTCGCAAGGTGTTTGCATTCGAAAAGGTAATCGACCCTGCAAAAGAGATGTACAATCCTAATTCTATAAACTTCTTTGCGGCTTCTTTTGTCCCGCTGAAACAATGCACAACTCCATTCAGTATATCATTTTTATGCTCATCTAATATTTTTAAGCAATCATCGCTCGCATCGCGGCAATGAATAATTACCGGCAGACTATGGGCTTTTGCCAAAGTCAGATGTTTATGGAATATACGCTGCTGGTCCTCGCGGGGACTATGATCACGGTAGTAGTCAAGTCCTGTTTCTCCAATGGCTATGACCTTCGGTTTTTCTACAAGAGATTCTAATGTTTGCCAGTTTTGCTCAGAAACCTTTGAAGCGTCATGGGGGTGGATTCCAATGCTGGCATAAATAGTGTTAAATCGGCTTGCTAAAACAATGCTTTTCTCGCTCGAAGTAAGACTCGTGCCTACATTGATAATACATCCAACGCCAGCCTCTTTTGCGCGGGACAAAACGGATTCCAGGTCTGATTTATACTCGGGAAAATCAAGATGTGCGTGGGTATCAATAATCATATTTTTTTGAGCTTATATCCTTGCGGTAGTCAAATCGTTTTTGGTGAAGGCATTCTTAAAAAGTGTTATTGCTGGATATTTTTGAACAGGCGTGTGGAAAACGGAAACTACATCAAAGCGCAAGTCTATGCCTTCTATCCGTTTTTCTGTAATATAATGCCGGGCAACCTTTAAGATTTGCCTCTTTTTTGCTTCAGTAACAGAGAGTTCCGGTGGTCCGTATGTATCTGAGTGTCGTGTTTTGACTTCTACAAATACAATCGTACCACGATCGTAACAGATGATATCTATTTCTCCGCCTTTCCACCGGTAATTTCGTTGCAGTATCTTATATCCGTTCTTCTTCAGAAATTTTACCGCTTTGTGTTCTCCCTGTGTACCTATAGCTTGCGCATGCGATAACTTCTGAATCTTATCTTTGAACAAATATATGTTTGAGGTGATATATTTAACAGAGAGCAATTGTAAGGTTCTTATAAAAATTTGAATCCAGGGATTTAAATACTTATAAGGATTACCCATAAGTTATGCTGTGCTATATGCTACCTTTAGATCAAACTCCTGTTAAC
>SULG01000103.1 GCA_005524015.1 Candidatus Jettenia ecosi | reverse complement strand
AGCTTATATACTTTCTACTGTCTATATTTTAATGAAACATTATACTAGCAGGAAGTAAATGAAGAAAATCCGGATTACCACTTCAAGCAAAAACAACCAGGGTACATTCCCAACCAAGATTCTTTTTAGATTCCAAATATCTAATGTCATTGATTCCATAGTAGTTCAATTAGTCTTTATTCTTCCTTTTCTTTAATGGCTGGTACCCAATCATTTTCTTTGCATATTTTACAAGACTGTTCTTCTCTTTTCTGTTTACTTACAATATTTCCACAGTTTTTAAACGCCAGATGTTGAACACTCACAGAAAATGAATTTGCCAGTTTTTCGTCTTTAGCAGGAATGATTGATAAACCAGGTTTCGGTTTTTATACAGGAAAATGCTGAATGCACCATTAGCCTCTATATAAACCCGTTGTACCTGTCCTAAATGAAAGATTCTTTTTTGCCTTAGTTGAGAGTAAACTTGTTCGTGTGACAAGGCATTCTTTCGCATTTTCTCAACATTAAGTAAGCCATCCTTTACGAGCAAGGCCACATTTCCCTCTACAAGGGATTGTGTTTTTTGCTATTAAACGACAACTTATAGGAAAGTCGCTGGAAACTCAATATACAAAACAGGATAATTAAGCCTGGCAATAAACCTGTTTTAGTCTCTTGCATGGGGTAGGGCAATAATGGCGCCCAGGGTAACCATAACAGCTAACTCCAGAATACTTGCTTGAGAAGTCATTCGCTTCCCAAGTAAACGAAGAATTAATAATAACATCAAATAAATAAAGATGGTGCGTAGGAACACCTCTAGCATAAATTCTACCGGAGCGTGACCGAAAAAGAGCCGTTCCCAATCTCCAAATTTTATAACTTCTTTATCCATTATATCATTGATTTTATACTAAAATATCGTGATTTCCCTTCAGAAAAAGAGAAAAAGGTAATCCAAGGGAATTATATATAGCGACATAAGTTTACAACTCCCCGATAACTACATTCGAGGACAAGCGTCTGTCATTCAGGGCTTGACCCGGAATCCAGTATTTTTCTGGATTCCCGCTTCCGCGGGAATAAAATATTCGTATCTGATTAATGACGCTATGTCTTGGTTTTAACCGTTGATCATGAAATTCACCCTGAAGGGATGAGATAATGATAGATAAGAAATTACCCATAAATCAAATCCCGAAGGGGATGACACCGGAACACCGGTTTGTTATGTCACCCCTTCGGGGTTGAAAATCTTTTTTCTGCTTTTGCTATAATCATGACATCTCTTCGAGATTGAGAAAGAAAAAATACATTCTACCCTCATCATACTATCTTTGATTGTTCGGTTTCAATCGTTGATCACTATAACTCCGCATATTCTGATTTCAGACTTATACCAAAAATCGGACGGTATAAAGGGAAATACTATTTTCTTGATGAGAAAAAATGCAACAGGATTTACTTTTTCTGGACGGGAAGTTTTCTCTTGTTCTTATGCAGTCTCGTTGTTACGCAAGTAGAGTAATGCCAGAGAGCGCCCTACTAATTCATATGGCTCATTCTCACCCTTCGATTGAAACTGCCGTATTCCCGTTTCTGATCTGGTATCCAGGAGTAAATCCCATAGCATTTTCGATGGTTTAGAGGGTAAGACAAAGAAAACCTGATCATAATGGGCATTGAGCAGGAACAAAAGGGTGTTATCTTTCATTGGATTACCACGATCATCAGTCTCTTCAATAGCATCGCCGCTCAGCCGGAGTCCCAGACAACGGGTGTTTTGATTATTCCAGTCCTCTTCAGTCATCTCCTTTCCATCCGGTCTGAACCAGGTCAAATCTTTGATCTTAGAACCACGAATCTTTCTTCCCTGGAAAAAGTGTCTCCGCCGTAAAACCGGATGTTTATAAGAGAGTTTTATCACGTATTGGGTAAATTCTAAAAGTTCACGTTGCGATTGGTTCAGATGCCAGTTTATCCAGGAAATTTCATTATCCTGACAATAGGTATTATTATTTCCCTTCTGAGTCCTTCCGATTTCATCACCAGCCAGGAGCAATGGGACTCCCTGCGATAGGAATAGAGTTGCCAGGAAATTACGCTGCTGGCGCGCTCTTAATACAAGGACTAACGGGTCTTCGCTCGAACCTTCTGTTTCACAGTTCCAACTTAGATTTTCATTCGTTCCGTCCCGGTTATCCTCTTTATTAGCCTCATTGTGCTTTATGTTATAACTAACCAAATCACGCAAGGTAAAACCATCGTGGGCTGTTACAAAATTAATGCTCGCATATGGCCTTCGCCCGCTTTTCCCGTAAAGGTCACTGCTTCCTGTTAACCGATAGGCTAAATCGCCAATCTGACCGGCATCTCCTCTCCAGTAACGCCGCACAGTGTCCCGATATTTTCCGTTCCATTCAGCCCAAAGAACAGGAAAGTTTCCCACCTGGTACCCTCCTTCACCCAGGTCCCATGGCTCGGCAATTAACTTTACCTGTGAGAGCACTGGATCCTGGTGAATAATATCGAAAAACGATCCTAAACGATCTACCTCATGGAGCTCTCGCGCCAGTGTTGATGCCAGATCAAACCTGAACCCATCGACGTGCATCTTAAGCACCCAGTAGCGCAAGCTATCCATAACAAGTTGAAGAACGTGAGGATGCACCATATTTAACGTATTCCCGGTTCCTGTATAGTCCATATAGTAGCGGTGATCTTCCGTTACCAAACGATAATAGTTGGCATTATCAATTCCCCGAAAGGAAAAGGTAGGCCCCAGATGGTTCCCTTCGGCAGTATGATTGTAAACCACATCCAGGATTACCTCGATCCCCTCACGATGGAGTGTCTTAACCATAGTTTTAAACTCCGTTACCTGCTGCCCTAAAAACCCGCTGCTTGAGTATCGGGATTCCGGCGCAAAGAAACCAATTGAATTGTAACCCCAATAGTTAGAAAGCCCGCGATCCACAAGGTGTTTATCGTTTATAAAATAATGTACCGGCATTAACTCTACTGCCGTAATCTTCAAAGAATGGAGATGATCGATAACCGCCGGTGTAGCAAGGCCAGCATAGGTACCCCGTAACTCTTCAGATACATCCGGATGGCAAGCAGTAAAACCTTTAACATGCAATTCATAGATAAGTGTCTTATACCATGGGATTCGTGGGTGCGTATCATCTGCCCAGCTAAATGCTTCATCTACAACGACACACTTGGGGAGATGGGCAGCGCTATCGCGATCATCCTGAGAGAGATCGGCAGCAGGATCCCCCATCTTATAACCAAAAAGCGCATCGCTCCATTTAATACTCCCGGCAATAGCCCTGGCATATGGGTCCAACAATAGCTTGGCAGGGTTAAATCGGTGACCTTCTGCCGGCGCGTAAGGGCCATGCACCCGATAGCCATACAGTTGCCCTGGACGTACCTCGGGAAGATAAATATGCCATATCTGATCTGTTTGCTCAATTAACTGAATCTTGGAAATCTCCTGATTTCTATCAGGTCCATTAAATAAACATAATTCTACTCTTGTAGCATTTTCTGAAAAAAGTGCGAAGTTAACTCCGGAACCATCCCAGCTCGCTCCCAGTGGATATGGCTTCCCTGTCCACATATTCTTAATCTCCTTCATCCTGTTTTCGCTCCTTTCATAAAATAGGCCTTCGGCAACTTTTTTATAACACCGGCGTAGGGGCGAACCTTGTGTTCGCCCTTGTCCTGTACGATTCAAAACGTTTATATGTGTTTCCATTTGGGCGAACACAAGGTTCGCCCCTACAACAAAACATTGAAATTCCTATGCATTAAAATAGGCCTTCGGCAACTTTTGTTTTTTATGAAACCGTAGGGCGAGGCTTTACAGGCTGTCCGAGAATTGTTTTTACGGATCAAATCCATACTATATATTGATAAACTATTGCAATAGACGCAACATATAGCATATGTTGCAGGTGGTAATTGCATTCTCGGACAGCCTGTTTAGCCTTGCCACTACATAGCTTGATGCATATGGGCTAAAGCCTTGCCCTGCATCGGCTCTGCCTTTTTATTGGGGAGAAACCGTAAAATTTTACGCTTCTCCTGCCAAAGGTAGTCTCTTGTATGATTCATGGAAATACTGAATGAGAGAACAATGGGTAGGAGCGTTTCTCTTTAAATTACCGGCAAGTTGCTTTCTCTCCCTGTTTGTTAAAAACAAAAAAGCCTTACTGCAAAGATATTCATGGAAAATATCTTCGGCAGTAAGGCTGTCTTATTTCTATCGTGTCACTTATAAGTGTAAGCGCCTGTTATGTATACAGACACTGTTCACTAATACTTTTCACTGTTACAAGATCCTTTACTTTGCGCCCCCTGATCGCTCAGGGTTTGCCTTTATCGTAAAGGCATTCTATTCCTGAACGGCATTTTATGTCAACGAATAATTTAAAATATTAACGGTTCAAATAATTTGAGATGATAGGTTATGAAACTAATACTTTGATACATTGAGCTCTTCCATCTTTCCTGTAACCATAAATACAATCCTCTCCGCAATATTGGTTACCCTGTCTGCAATACGTTCCAAATTGTGCGAAACCCAGGTTAAGTACGTAGCTCCGTGGATTATCCTCGGGTTTTGTATCATCAGAAGCAGGAGTTCCCGGTAAATCTGATCATGAAGGGCATCTACCTTATCATCTTCATTACAGATAAACCTCGCAGCTTCAATATCCCTGCTGACAAATGCCTTGAGACATTTATCGAGCATGGATAATCCTAATTCAGCCATTCTTGGGATATCAATCAGGGGCTTTACTAAAGGTTCATCGCCTATTAATAAATTTATTTTCGCAATTCCCTCTGCATGATCTCCCATGCGCTCAAGGTCTGTTACTATGCTTAATATAGAAGTCAGCGTTCTTAAATCGACAGCCATAGGCTGCTGTGTAGCAATAAGGAAAATACACTTTTCTTCAATCTCAAATCGTTTTTTATTTATATAAATGTCGCTTGCTATAATTTCTTTAGCGGCTTGTTTGTCTCTCTTTTGAAGCGACTCAACAGATTTTTCTATAGCAATCGATACCATCTTTCCCATTACCAGCACTTCATCCTGTAGACTCTGTAACGCCTTGTGATAAACATCTCTTGTCATACCTTCCCCTTATTTCAAATTATATCTGCGTGCTTCCCTAATAACTGTTTTGACACTTACCCAAATCTTCCCGTAATATAATCCTCCGTTTGTTTTTCATGTGGGTTTGTGAATATTTCCGTTGTAACATCAAACTCCACAAGCTCTCCATGCATAAAGAAACCAGTAAATTCAGATATCCTGGCTGCTTGCTGCATGTTGTGGGTAACAATAATAACAGTATAATCTGTTTTTAGTTCGACCAGCATATCCTCTATTTTTGCGGTAGCAATAGGGTCAAGGGCTGAACAGGGTTCATCAAGAAGTATGATCTCAGGCTCTACAGCTATTGCCCTGGCAATACAAATCCGCTGCTGCTGACCTCCGGAAAGATCAAGGGCACTTACACGAAGTCTGTCTTTTACCTCATCCCAAAGCGCAGCCTTTTTCAATGCCTTCTCACAAATTTCATCCAGAGCGCTTTTTTTGTGAATGCCCTGCACCCGTGGTCCGTATACGACATTCTCGTAGATACTTTTTGGGAATGGATTTGGTTTTTGGAACACCATCCCAACCCT
The DNA here is from genome assembly GCA_005524015.1 of Candidatus Jettenia ecosi. GTDB lineage: Bacteria > Planctomycetota > Brocadiia > Brocadiales > Brocadiaceae > Jettenia > Jettenia ecosi. Next base: position 6,787 of record SULG01000103.1, on the reverse strand, counting down.
CCTTCTCAATTCTGTGACATCCACAGCAGGAGCGTAAATATCCTCTCCATCTATTTTAACGGTTCCTTCTATTTTTACACCTTCTACGAGATCGTTCATACGGTTCAAACATCTGATCAAGGTAGATTTTCCACAGCCGGATGGCCCAATAAAGGAAGTTATCTTTTTTTTTGCAATATCAAGATGTATCCCTTTCAGCGCCTTAATTTTGCCATAATAAAGAATCAGGTCTATGATATTAACTATCGGGTCAGGGACTATCATGTTTTTTTCTTTTTTTCCGTAATAGTTCTCCATACTATACGTCTCAGGTCAATGTATCGCTTTTATCTATCATACTTTTATAAAGCCGTTGTTCTGTACCGCTTTCTCAGCTTGTTCCTCATTACTATAGCAGTAAGATTCAAGACAAGCACGATGAAAAGTAAAACAAGTGTTGTGGTATAGACCATGGGGATGGCCGCTTCTACATTGGGTGACTGAAATCCAACATCATATATATGGAAGCCTAAATGCATAAACTTTCTTTCAAAATGGATATAGGGAAAATACTGGTCCACCGGAAGAGAGGGCGCTAACTTCACAACTCCCGTGAGCATTAAGGGCGCAACCTCACCCGCAGCCCTTGCCATAGCGAGAATAGTACCGGTAAGTATCCCGGGTGTTGCCTGGGGAATTACGACCTTCCATAAGGTTTCAAATTTTGTAGCGCCCAGCGCATAAGAACCTTCCCGCACGGATTTTGGCACAGCAGATAACCCTTCTTCCGTTGCCACAACAACTACCGGCACCGTCAGAAGCGCCAGAGTAAGGGATGCCCATAAAATACCACCGGTTCCAAAGGTAGGGGCTGGCAAGGATTCCGAGAAAAATACTTTATCGATATTTCCACCCACAAAGTAGATGAAAAAACCGAGACCAAAAACCCCGAATACAATGGATGGAACACCTGCAAGGTTACTCACTGATATCCTGATGAGCCGTGCAACAATATTATCATCGGCGTATTCCCTGAGATATACCGCTGTCAATACACCAAACGGGACAACTGCAATGCTCATGATAAACACCATCATAACCGTCCCAAAAATAGCAGGGAATATACCCCCCTCGGTATTTGCTTCCCGTGGTTCAGTTGACACAAATTCCCAGAGCTTCATCAGGTAAAAACCGATTTTAGCAAAAACTCCCATTTCATTCGGGGCATAGACCCTGATAATATTAAAAACAGGTATGTTCTTCTCTTTGCCATCAGCAAGAAGCACGATAATTTCTTTTTCCTTTGCCTGAGCATACAACCCGGCAAGCATATCTTCTTTTTCCCTGTAGGTCTTTTCGAGATTTTCAACCTTGGCCTTTACCTCTTCGATATCCTCTTGCGCCTTTACCGAATACTGCTGCGTCATCAGGTGCTTCAATGCAAGGCGATATTTTTCCATCTGATAATTTATCTTGCCAATCACTTTTCTTTCAATATACCGTATCCTTTTCAAAAGCGCCTTACTTTCTTCCCGAAGCGGCGCCAACTCTTTGAGATTCAGAGGCTGAATATCGCCATCCTGTTTCAGTCCTTTTAAAAAACCGTACATATTACCCCATTCACGCCTCTCAAAAGTTAAGGCATATAAGGGATATTCCCGTGATATAATATCCGTATTATCGATCCATCTGAAGTCCATACCGTAAACATCTCTGTTACCAACCTTTAGTTTCGTCCGATACATGCCTTTTTTTTGCGGGATGGGCTCTTCCTTTTCAATCTCACCCAAAACCACCGTACCATCCTGAAGCGTGAATTTAACAATTGTATGGGGCCAGAATATACCAAGCCCCTTCATCGTAATGAGCGCAACCAAACCGCCAACCATCAACATACTGATAGTCAGAGCGCATGCAGTCAGCCAGATATAAGGATTACCCGTTCTTAAAAATTTCTTCATAACTTACTATACCTTCGCTTCATCTTCTGCCTCACCGTTTCTGCAAATGTATTTACAATAAAGGTTGTTACAAAAAGAAGCAGGGCTGCTAAAAAGAGCACACGGTAAAGTGTTCCGCCGACAGGCGCTTCCGGCATCTCAACTGCAATATTTGCTGCAAGCGCCCTAAACCCATTAAATAAATTCCAACCCATAATAGGGGTATTACCTGTTGCCATAAGCACAATCATCGTCTCGCCTACTGCCCTTCCAAAACCAATCATAACTGCTGAAAAAATTCCCGGACTCGCAGTTGGAAGCACAACCCTAACGGCTGTATGCCAGGTAGTTGCTCCGAGCGCCAGCGAGGCCGATGTAAGATTATTAGGAACATTGCTCATGGCATCTTCAGATATGGTGAAAATAAGAGGAATCACAGCAAATCCCATTGCAAAGCCTACAATAAGGGCATTTCTCTGGTCATAGTTCAGACCTAAAATATGTAAAAGCCATTGCCGGTAATCTCCTCCGAAAAGGACTGATTCAGAAACGCCATTGAGCTGGATTGATACATAGATAGCCCCGATAATAAACGGTATCAGGAACAGGGCTTCTGCCCCATATCGGTATTTACCCTTTATCCATGAGGGTAAACACCTCCAGAGATACAAAGCCAGGGCAATGGAGAGTATGATGAATAACGGCATAATAACTATTGCAGGAAATACCCTCTCTATTAATGGCGCTAACCACAATCCGGCAAGAAATCCAAGAATAACGCTGGGAAGCGCTGCCATCAGTTCAATAACGGGCTTTATTATCTTGAGGGATTTGTGAAGAAATTGGGAGGTATAGAGCGCAGCAAAGATTCCAATAGGCACAGCGATGATCATGGAGTATACAGTACCTTTAATAGTGCCAAAAATCAAGGGGACAAGACTGAGTTTCGGTTCAAAATCATCAGTCCCCCCGGTAGATTGCCAAACAAACTCCGGTTTCTCATACCCCTCATACCACACCTTGCCAAATAGGGTTTTCAGGGTAATCTCCGGATGTGGATTTGAAATAATCCATTGGAACAGATTATTGTTTGAACTTGCTGCCAGAATACCGTCTGCCTTGGGTGAAAAAGTAAGGGCTGCAGGGGTAGCTGGCACCTTAAAGATCAATACATTTTGTTCGGAAGTTGCATGGTTGAGATAGATGGTTCCATTCGCTGCCGAAGTCACAAAACCCTTATCTCGCAGAGAGGGTGCAAATGCGATAACAGGAGCGTTATGAGATTTAAGGGTGTGTATTTTTTTAAGCATCCATCCTGATGGTGATGTTTCATCCCTTACCTGCATCCAGATATTTACACCACCTCTGTAATCACCAACTACCAGTGAAATATCTCCAAACAAAAACCCCAGGGTAGTTACTGCTTTATCAGACACCCTCACCTTTTCCTGCAAAGAAGGATTTTCTTTATCACTAATATTTATATGGAATATCTCACCGGAGGATGTCCCAACATAGAGGTTTTCCATAAAATGATCAAGGGCAAGAGACGTTATATCGGTTCCGTTTCCAAGGCCTGAAGAATAAAGTATTGAGTTATGTGGCTCGTGTAGTCCATTCGGTTGATAACGCTTTACGAGGTCCGTGATATCTCGCTTAATTTCCTTTTTTTCCCCATCAAATAGTGTGCTTACGTCCTCTGTGGATTTCAGCAATAATCTGCCATCTTCCGTAGAAACTACGGTAACCGTTGCGCTGTCATCGCTCCTGGATGTAATATTCCTGAGCGTTCTCTTCTGATCGTCAATTTGCACCGGTTCTTTTTCAGATACTTCAGGAATAATGACCTTTTTCTCGTTATCAAAGGATTCAGAAAAGGTAATAAGGACTTTTAAGATTCTTCCATCATTCGTTCCCAGTACAAGGCGATTCTCATCCTTATCAACTGACGTTATCGTAGAGTTTTTAAGCCCTGCAATAAGGTAGGTATTTACAATACTACCATCTGATAAAGAGATAAATTCTATAGTACCATCGTGAGAAACTGTATAAGCAATTTCCTGATATTCATCTACTCCGAGTGAAATGATCTTGCCGTTCAGAGAAAAGGTCTTTTCTTTTAATACTTTAGCGCCTCTCAGAAGCGGATAAACCTCGATAAAGAGAAATACAAATAAAGCAAGTACAGCGAAAATGGTAGCCGCGCCACCGAGCGTAATCAGCCATCGGGCAGCCTTATCAATGAGTCTTCTTTTCTTCAAATGCCCCTGCCTTCATTATTTTAACTTTTTCAGTTCTTCTTCAACAATTGAAGCTGATATAGGGATATATCCATCTTTTACAACCACCTCCTGCCCCTCCCTGCTCAGAATAAATGTTACAAATTCTTTAACGAGCGGGTCAAGAGGCTGACCTGGCTTCTTATTAATATACACGTAGAGGAATCTCGCCAGTGGATAAGAACCGTTCATTATATTTTCTATTCCGGCTTCTTTATAGGGTTCTCCTTCTTTAAACGAAAGGGGTACCGTGCGGATACCGGAAGTCTTGTAGCCAATACCACTGTAACCAATGGCATATCGGTCCTCAGTCACACCCTGTACAACAGAAGCAGAACCCGGTTGCTCTTTTACAGAGTCTTTAAAATCACCTTTATAAAGGGCACGTTCCTTAAAATAACCATAGGTACCCGAGGCAGAACTACGGCCATAGAGACTTATCGGCCGGGTTGACCATTCACCAGTTAAACCAAGCTGTCCCCACGTTCTAACATCTCCCTTATGCTTGCCTTTCCGTGTTTTTGAAAAAATAGCATCCACCTGGGACAGACTTAACCCCCTAAGAGGATTATCCTTATTTACGTATATTGACAAGGCATCCAATGCTGTCTTTATTACGGTAGGCTTATAGCCATATTTCTTCTCAAAGGCATCAATTTCTGTAGGCTTCATTGCCCTGCTCATCGGCGCTATCTGAGCTGTTCCTGAGATAAGAGCAGGCGGCGCAGTGGTAGAACCCTTGCCTTCTATCTGGATCTTTACATTCGGATATGCCTGGTTAAATCCCTCAGCCCAGTAAGTCATAAGGTTATTCATGGTATCAGAACCTATACTATTCAGACTTCCTGAAACCCCGCTAACTTTAGCATAAGTTTTTATATTTGCATCAACCACAACTACTTCACTGGCAATAGCCATGCTAGCCAAACCAAAGTTAAAAATTGCCATGAACAACCATGCCTTTTTTACCATAAACCTTTTCCACCTTTCATTGATTTATTAGCAGTTTCGGATACTATATTACTCAAATTAATAAAAGAAGTCGACTTATTTTTTGGCGTAGCATTTGTTGTACTCATCTATGACTGCAGAGATGCAAGGTATATTGCATCTCTCCGTATGGATTATGTTCTTCTGATACACACCGGTATGTTCGGTCTCATACAGGGTACAAAAGGGAAAAATTTATTAACAATTAAAATACAATTTGATACTGTACTCTGAATCTATTCTGGTCATTATTTGGTTCGTTACCTTGTTCAGTCACATAGTGGCTGAAATCTGCTTGTATTTTTGATCGATGGGCACGGAAGTAATAGTTTATACCGGCTGTATATTCCCTTCCAAAGTCATCCGATGCATCGTTGTCCGGATCGAGTAAGGAATAACGGGCAGCAACCTCCAATCTTTTAGGTATCACGAAATAACCAGCTTGAGTAAAGAATCCGTCGGAGTCTAATGAATCTCCACCACCTTCAGGATCCTCTGTCATTACAAAATACTCATTGTGCCATGAGAAGCCCCTATACTTCATGCTTAATTCAACAACTCCCGCTATAGCATCAGTATCCTCAAGTTTTTCATCTCCCTTCTTTGCATTAAAGACTACAGAGGCCCCAACCGTTGCCTTGAATTTTTCAGTATACTTTACATCGGTTTCGTCAGCGTAATCATACTTCCCAAATGGGTTATACCTCAGATTAAGCACATACATGAGTTCATTATCAAGATTTTCATCTCTTCCATCCGGCCGTTCTAAAGGGTCCTCACCAGCCCCTTGAAATACAGCAGCATGGTATTCCATATACCCATCAAAAGGTTTTCCATATATGTCCACTCCATAATCCCGGTCCTGATCGAATGCCTCGCTGGCAATGGCTCTGTCAATGAGCAGGAGCTTTGCAGAGGATGACATCCTTTGCTGGTTAAATGGTACCTTAAAGTATCCCACCTTGGCATTTAATTCATCGAGCGGTGTAAAATATACATAAAAATCTCTTATACCCACATCGAAGCTATCTCCATCGAGTTCTACATAATAGTGTATAAGTTTGCTATAGATGTTTCCGCCCAGGCAAAGTCTTGCACGGCGGACATCTATATCCATCTTGTCTGTTCCTCCAACATCCTCATCATTATCCTTATAGGTATACCGAAACTGCAATCTGCCACCAATACCTAATGAATATCTGTCGTCGGGCGATCTAAATACCACTGAATATTTATCTTCATCAGGAGTATAGAGAGCAGTGACTCCGGGTAAACCAAGCGCCATTTTTTCCCGGGCATCTTCTGTAGACAGATAATCTTCAATCTCATGCTTAATCTCCTCTTTAGTAATCGGCGCAGGCGCAGCGCTGATCGTATCTATACGATTTTTTAAGGCCTGTATCTGCTCCTGCTGCTTTTGCATCATCTCTTCCATCTGTTTCAACTGCTGTTGTAAATAATCGCGCTCGCTCTCTGATATCCCCTCAGCCTGTTCTGTTTCCTGGGCAAACACACCTTGCGGCAAGCCAATTACGTACGCACTGCATAATACTATTGCCGATAATAAAACACTTGTATACCATTTCCAATGCATTTCTA
>SULG01000102.1 GCA_005524015.1 Candidatus Jettenia ecosi | reverse complement strand
GTATGTACAAGGAGGATATATACAAGGGGGCTGGTGAACTGATGGAAAAAGATTTTAATTTTGCTTATCTTTTCTTCCTCAGCGAGTTTATTTTGGCCATACTGCTTAAGGCGTTCTTTGGCTTCTTCGTCAGTCCATCTTCAGATGTTTGAAGTCTTTGCAGTGTTTATTTTATGGAAAGCTGATACCAATTCATTCTTCACCTTTCATAAAAAATCTCAGTAAGATAGGTGCGAATAGTGTTGTTAAGGCAACAATAAAGACAATAATTGCATAAATCAAATCGTCGAATATACCACTCTTCTTTCCTACTTCAGCAAATATTAAACCAACTTCTCCCCTGGGGATCATTGCAAGACCTGTAGAAAGTTTTGTTTTGAGGCCACCCTTGACCCATAGTCCACTGATCATTTTTGTAACGATAGCTATGATCGTTAAGAGCCCTGCCATTTGCCAGAACGTTACGGATGTAAAGTCAATAACCTTAAGATTCATGGATGCACCTACAACCACAAAAAAGACAGGAACAAACAAATCAATGATGGGCTTCATGTGTTTCTCAATCTTTTCAGCCATACCATGACTGTAATGGTCTATCGTTGAACCAAGGGGGAGAAAGAATCTCCGTGCAAGGGCAATACCAGCAGCAAAAGAACCAAGGATTCCCGGTGCACCGATTTTATGAGAGATAATAGCTAATACTAAGATTAAGGAGATAATAATTGTCGGTATCATCCCATTCGTTTTACTGCCCGATGATAATTTGGAAATAAGAGGTACAAGGAGCTTCGTGATTACAGGGGCAAGCAATAAAAAGACGGCAATAAACCCCAATACTTTGCTTACATCCATCACCCGGACCTCTCCTTTTACGGCAAAATCATAGAGTATTGCTAAAATAACTACACCAATAATATCATCGAGAACCGCTGCCCCGAGAACAATTTTTGCAGTCTTTGTCTGATGTTTTTTAATATCAACAAGTACCCGTATGGTTATCCCAATACTTGTTGCGACAATTGTTCCTCCAATAAAGAGAGAAACCAGGAGGGGTAAATGAAAGATATATTTACTTATCCAAAAACCTGCGACTGCAGGGGCAACAACGCCGGTGATGGCAACTAAAAATGATTGTACACCGACCTTTACAACTTGTCCAACATCTGTTTCAAGTCCAACCTCAAAGAGAAGAAGTAAAATACCTATTTCTGCCAGTAGATAGAGAGTTGCGTCGACCTGTATAACCCCAAGAAGACTTGGTCCTATGATAATACCGGCAACAACTTCACCTAATACAGCAGGAAGACGCAAAAAGGCAAATATTTCCGCAAAGAATTTTGCAGATACCAAAATTACTAAAAATTTTAAAAAAAATTCAGATACTTCCATTTTTAAGAGACCTTTCGTGATGTGTTAGCATATCGTATTACTCTCTGGAGATATTCTCTATGCTAAACCCTCAACCTATACCGGGAAGAATAGCAAAAAGCTAAGCTGAAGTATTTAAAAAAAACAACTCCTCTCTTAAACCAATTCGCTTTCAAACAATAAATATATTATGAAATATATATGCTATATATGGCAGGATTCAATTGGATTATCTTTTAATGTTTGAAAGCAAATTGGTATTAGGATGGTACTGAAGTTATTTCGGTAGCCAGTCCATAAGAAAGGAGTATCAAAAGAAGAGGAGTTTAGCACATACCGTAAGGGAATGCAAGTATCATACGAAGATTGTGTGAATACAAGGAAGCAGGCTTGCCAGGGGATGTAAATAAAGATACACAAATAAATACTGTTAATCATATTTTGGTAAGATCCGTCCCCTGATCGAGCTTGGCAATGTATAACTTATTTGCAAGTTCCACGGTCGCCAACAGGGAGTTGGCTCCTACCACAATGCAATTATAAATAGAGTAAATTGAATGGTTGTTTCTATTTCAGCCAGCATACGGTTCTCTTACTTTTCAAAGGATTTTTTTGTATAGAAGTATCCAAAGCCGGCAACTAAGAGTAAGATTATTACTGATGTAGCTGCTCCTTGTCCAAAATCCCCCTTATAAAAGAACAGTTTATAAGCATAGACAGATAAGGTTTCCGTTGAACCTCCTGGACCGCCGCCGGTAAGTACATAAACGAGATCAAATATTCGCAGGGCATCTATAGCTCTGAACAGAATGGCTACACCTACTATTGGCAATATCAAGGGTAATGTTATATAACGGAATCGCTGCCAGCTATTTGCACCGTCAATAGCAGATGCTTTATATATCTCCTGCGGGATGGCAGAGAGACCTGCTAAAACAATTATGGCGACAAAGGGGGCAGTCTTCCAGACATCTGCAATAACGATAGAAAAGAACGCTAAAAAAGGCTTTCCTAACCAATTAACCCGATATAAACCGAGAATTTCAAAAAGATAATTTATAATTCCTAAATTATAATCAAACATCCATTGCCATATTCTCGCTGTTACTACTGTTGGGATTGTCCATGGGATAAGGATTAGGACTCTTAAAAAGCTGCTTCTGGGTGATAGACGATTCATGATAAGAGCAAAACATAATCCCAGGATAGCTTCCAGGCATATTGAGACAAAAGTATAGAAAAGCGTAATAAAGAGTGAGTACCAGAAGCGGGTATCGATTACAATATCCTGATAATTATCAAATCCCGCAAATCGCTCTTTTGGCAAAATAAGTTTCGCACTTTGGAAGGAGGTTATAATAGTATCTATAAAGGGAATAAAGCTAAATGCCAGTATCAGGAGTATTCCAGGCAATAAAAATAGGTAAGCAAGCTTAGTCTTTGGTAAATTCATTTCTTATCCGTTCGAGTTCTGTTTGAATAGATTGTAACGCTTGTTTGCTGCTCTCCTGATTCGATAATACCTTGTTAACATGTTTTTGTATGATGTCGCTCACCCACTGATAATAAGGAAGGTTGGGCCGTATTTGAATGTTTGGAAAGGATGCATGCACGATTGAAAGAAACGGCAGTCTTCGGAGCAATCTCGGGTCTTTATATAATGAGGTACGTGTCGGCGCCCAGGATAGTCTCCTGGATAGTTCTCTTTGCACCCTGTGTGAGCTTAGGAATTTAACGAGTTGCCATGCCTGCTTCTTCCTTTTTGAGTTAGCATTTATAGCGAGATGCCATCCTCCGTATACAGGAGCCGGGCGTCCACCGGAGAATTTAGGCAAGTGAGATACTCCTACCTTATTCCTCATAAACTGGTCTGTCTGAAAAAGACTCCACACATAAGTCCAATTTCTTAAAAAAAGACCTCTCCCCTGTTGAAATAGATGACGAGTGGGCTCTTCCATAAGTTCGCTGTAGGTATTTGGCGGTGATATCTGATACTTCCATAGCAAATCATGCATGAGATTGAGTGCTGTGTGATTTTGTATCGAATTAACAACTACTCTTCCCTGCGCATCGAGTATTTCTCCATTGTTGCTGCCAATGAATTCGATAAAATTACAGACCAATCCTTCATATTGTTTTCCTTGCCAGAGGTATCCATATACCGGTTCCATGGAGGAAATTTTTGTGCCTGTTTCAATAAGCTCTTCCCATGTTTGCGGCGGAGATGCCTGGTATTTTTTTAATAAATCGTCTCGATAATAGAAAAGTCCAATATCAGCATTCCAGGGAATGGCGTATAAACGATCCTGGTATATGTTTATCGCATCAATTATGGGAATAAATGATGCTTTATATCCAGGATTGATATATGTTTCTAATGGCTCCAGCCATCGTGCTGACGCAAATTCTGCAATCCAGATGGTATCAATTCTCATCACGTCAATATCTTCAGACTTTACCCCAAAGGTAGTAAGATAGTAATGGTGCTGTTGATCTGTAGGCGCAGGAAGGACGTTTAATTTAACATGTATCGCAGGATTTTCCTTTTCAAATGTATCTATGAGTCTCCTTATTATTCCGATTTCTTCGGCGCCACACCCGATACTAAAAACAACTTCATCTTCTCTTTTGGGTCTGAAGAATGTATAGGCAATCCATAATCCAAGGAGAATACAAACAGATATCAGAAGTATTTTGGTTGGCGTAAATATTTTTCCCGTTTTAAATCCTGCAATCGTTGCTCTTGTTTTCCTTTTTCTTCTTCTTATCAATTTCTCAATCTCAACTGCAATAACTATTGCTACGGTTATTACTCCAATATCAATCCATTCTTCTCTGGTAAGAGGAACTGTTCTAAAAACCCATTGAAGAACCGGTACATATAACACTGCAAGATGGGCAAAGAGGGCAGCAATCATGCTGAAGAATAAAAACGGATTACTCAGGGGGTTCTTCCTGAAAATGGATTGGAATTCAGAACGGCAGTTAAGCGCCTGGTAGAATTGGAAAAAGACCATGGTTGTGAGGGCTACGGTACGAGCTTGTTCTAATGATGCTCCTTTATTGAGATGGTATAGGTAGAGAATGACTGTTCCGGCAGCCATAACAAGCCCCATAAGAACAGTCTTTTGTATCATAATGCTTGTAAGAATACGTTCTTTCGGATGCCTTGGAGGTCTCAGTAAGACTCCTTTTTCTCCTGGTTCAAAGGCAAGAGCAATATCTTGAAGCCCATTTGTTACGAGGTTCAACCAGAGTATCTGTACCGCTATATAGGGTATAGGGAGACCCATTGCAACGGTGGTGATAATGGCAATCAGTTCTCCAAAACCGCATGATATCAGAAAGAGGGTGACCTTCTTGATATTATCATACACCACCCTTCCCTCTTCAACCGCTGCAAAAATGCTTGCAAAATTATCATCAGTAAGGACAGCATCGGAGGCCTCTTTCGCAACATCGGTTCCCGTCCTGCCCATGGCAATACCAATATGAGCAGCCTTGAGGGCAGGTGCATCATTAACTCCGTCGCCTGTCATCGCTACAACCTCACCCTGTTTTATTAATTGATTTGTTATTCTTAACTTATGTTGAGGCGCTACCCTTGCAAATACCGATACGTTTTTTACCGTATGAAAAAGTTCTTCATCACTCATCGTTTCAAGCTCTTTTCCTGTGCAAACCTTCTCATCCTGTCCACCTAATCCAAGCTCTTTTGCGATAGATACAGCAGTGATTGCATGGTCACCGGTTATCATTATGGTTCTGATTCCTGCTTGTTTACACCCCTCTATTGCTTCTATTACTTCTTGTCTTGGCGGATCGATCATACCCTGAAGACCTGCAAAGGTTAATCCTGATTCTATATCCCGGTGAATAAGTTCTTCCTTGTCATTCGGCGTTTCTTTATAAGCAAATGCGAGTACTCGTAAACCTTTTTTAGCAAAAGTATTTGCAGCCAGAAGGATCTCTTTTTTGGGAGAACTGCTATTTGTTTTAAATTTGGTACACATGTCTACTATCTTTTCCGGAGCGCCCTTTACAAAAATACATTTTTTGTTTCGGTGCTTGTTAAGGGTAGCCATACAACCGCGTTCCGATTCAAAAGGTATAATCGCAATTTGTGGATAATTTTTCCTTTCTTCTTCAGGGTTAAGATCTCCCTTTATTGCTGATACAATAAGCGCTCCTTCTGTAGGGTCTCCATCAATTTTGTATTGGCTATCTTCAAGATAAATATGAGATTCATTACAAAGTAATCCTATTCGTAAAACAAGCAGGATATCTTCCTTGTCTTTGTGGGGAACAGGCATCTCATCACGAAGAATCTCACCCTTTGGATCATATCCTGTTCCGGTTACTTCATAGATATGATTTTCATTATAAATGAGTTTCACGGTCATTACATTCTTTGTTAGTGTTCCTGTCTTGTCAGAGCATATGACGGTAGTACTTCCCAGGGTTTCCACTGCGGGTAGCTTTCTTACAATAGCATTTCTCCTTGTCATTCTTGATACACCGATTGCCATAGTAATGGTTACCGCAACAGGAAGACCCTCAGGTATTGCTGATACGGCAGTAGCAACAGCAACCATAAACATTTCAGAAATATCTGATCCATGCACTAAGAAGCCTATACCAAAGAGAATGCCAGAAAGTCCAACAATAACAGCTCCTATGATTTTTGCAAACCGCTCCAGTTTATTCTGAAGAGGTGTTTTTATTTTAACCGTTTCTCTAACGTCCTTTGCAATCTGACCAAGAACCGTTTTATTTCCCGTTTCGGTAACAATGCCTCTCCCTCTTCCACTTACAACAATTGTTCCTGTGAAGGCCATATTCTTCTGGTCTCCGGCCGTTACATTATCCTTTTGTATTGGTGTTGTAGTTTTTTCTCCAGGGATTGATTCACCAGTAAGCATGGATTCATCAATTTTTAACTCAAGAGTCTTAAAAAGTCTTAGATCTGCCGGTACCTTGCCTCCTGATGCAAGAAGAACGATGTCACCTGGTACAAGTTCTTCGCTGTTTATTTCTTTTTCTTGTCCATCCCGTAAAATCTTTGCCTTCGGTATCAGCATCTTTTTGAGTGCCCTGACACTCTGTTCTGCCTTGAATTCCTGGATATAACCAATAATTGTATTAAGGAATACTACTGCCATAATTACACTGGTATCAATAAATTCTTTCAGGAGAAAGGTAACGAATGCTGCTACGAAAAGGATATAAATGAGGGGGCTGGTAAACTGGTGAAGGAGGATCTTTATTTTGCTTATCTTTTCCTCTTCTGCAAGTCTATTTGGACCATATTGCTGAAGGCGTTCTTTGACTTCCTCATCGGTCAATCCTTCTTCTGATGCTTGAAGCTTTTGCAGCGTTTCTTTTATAGGAATCTGATACCAGTTCATGCTTTGCCTTTCACAACAAATTGGTCATCTGTATAAATCATTAAACTTGTGAAGGTAGTTACTCAAAATACGGTTGGATCATAGTAGGGGAGAACCTTGTGTTCGCCCACCCTTTGTGCAAATCCAGAACCTGTACGTTTTCCCATAACCAGGGCGAACACAAGGTTCGCCCCTACCCCGGTTTTGTACTGTATTTTGAGTAATTACTTGTGAAGTATCCATCACCGCCAGGAGGCGGCTTCTCCCTGGTTCATGCTTCGATTCTTTCTTTGTGTCTTCATGGAGAAACAATTTCGATTATGCTATCCTTTTTCTGGTTACAGAATCAAACCAGTGAGCATCATCTGGTGAGAATTTTAGACCAGCTTCACCACCTGTCTTTATCCCTTCTCCCATATTTTTTGCGTACCATATTGTCGTGGGATTGATTTTAATATGTCCTATTGATTCATTACCGAGATATTCTATATGTTCCACGGTGCATGGCATAATGAATTGTGCATCTGCTGGTACTATCGTCAGATTTTCAGGCCTTATGCCGAGAATAAGATTTGTTTGATCAGGTAACGGGGTGGGAAATTCAATCGTAGTATTTTCAAGGATAAAAGAATGGGTGGTATATTTCTGCACCTGTACCATGTTCATGGGAGGAGCTCCAATGAAACTGGCAACAAAGGTATTGTGAGGTTTCTGATATATTTCATCCGGTGTGCCTGTCTGTTGTAAGTTGCCTTTATCCATGATTACGATACGGTCTCCCAGAGTAAGCGCTTCTGTTTGGTCATGAGTGACATATATTGTAGTGATGTTGCGCTGTCTTTGTAATTTCTTTAACTCTCCCCGTGCTGAGAGCCGAAGCCGTGCGTCTAAATTACTGAGTGGCTCATCCATGAGAAAGACTTGTGGATTTCTTACAAGCGCCCGCGCCAATGCTATCCGTTGCCTTTCTCCACCAGAGAGTTCTTTTGGGTACTTATGCAGTAAGGCACTTAATCCCAGCATTTCAGCGGTTTTTATAACCCGCTGGTGTAAATCCTTTTCTTTTCTTATTCTCAGAGGGAAGGCAATATTATCATAACTCTTCATGTGGGGGTATAGGGCATAATTCTGGAAGACCAGAGCGATATCTCTTTTTCCGGGCGGGACATTATTCACGATACGTTCATTAAAGAATATATGTCCGGAGGTAGGTATTTCTAAACCGGCAAGCATATTCAAGGTTGTGGATTTTCCGCTTCCGCTAGGGCCGAGCACAACAAGAAATTCACCGCTGGATATATCTAAATTCAGCTTATTCACAGCAACGTAATGGTTGTTGTAGAGTTTTATAACATCCTGTAATTTTATTTTCATCCTTTAAGCGCACCTGCTGTTAGTCCCTGTACAATATATTTTTGAAAAAACAGCAAAAACAGAAGAAGAGGAAGTGTTACTATAACTGATGCTGCTGCAATATCACCCCAGGGAACCTCAAAGGTACCCTGAAATAATGCAATTCCTACTGATGCTAATCTTGATGATTCATCAAGGGTAAAAGTAAGTGCAAAAAGAAATTCATTCCAGCAAAAAATAAAAATAAGAACTGCTGCAGAAATAACGCCCGGTAATGATAAAGGAGTAATAATGTACCGAAAGGCTTGAAAATAAGTGCATCCATCAATAAGGGCAGAACAGTCCATATCAGTTGGGATCTTATCAAGATATTTTACCAGAAGAAAAAAGGCCAAAGGGAAATTGTTGGCACTGTACGTAACGATAAGGGAAATAGGGAGGTTAATCCAGCCTAAGGTATAAAATAGTTTATAAAGGGCAGCTACAAGGCTTATGGAAGGGAGGGTAAATAAAATAATAATCATAAAGAGAATGGACGTTTTCCCCCGGAATGAGAAGCGTGATATACTGTAAGCCGCAAGAAGTGCGATTGGTATTGTAATGAATACCGTTGATAACGATACCATAAAACTATTGAATAAATAATGAGGAAAATAACTTTTCAGAAGGACATTCTTATATGCACCAAGGGTAATGGTAGTGGGAAATACCGGTGGTAATTGCATAATTTGAAAGGGGGGTTTGATAGAGGTTAATAAAATCCAAAGGAAAGGAAATATACTCCAAACGGTAATGATAATTACGAGCAGGTAAAATAAAGTTTTTTTGTAATAATTCATAGTGATTTAAACCGTTGTTTAGGACAGAGAAGGTTAAATCTCAAAAAACTTCTTTTCGCGCCTTTGTATCCTGGTGATCAATTATAAATGAATGATATCATCAGGATGATACATGCATAAGAATAAAAGCAAGCAATCCTTGAGATGACGAGTAAGGATAAAGTTCTGCTTAACGAGTTCATGTCCGTTTTCACCGAGTCTTTTAGCATATTCTGGATTATGTAATAACTGTTTTATAGAGAGAGCGGCGCCAAAAACACTATGGCATAAAAGTCCATTATATTTATGTCTGATTTGTAATGGGATACCACCGGTGCTGGAAGCGACAACCGGTTTTGCCTTCCATAATGCCTCGGTTACGGTAAGTCCAAATCCTTCACGCAGTGATTTTTGTATAATAACGGTGGACGCCCTTTGTAGCGCATTGATTTCTGTGTCACTCCCGGATGGAACAGGGAGAATATGTATATCTGTGTCGTTTCCTGCTATTTCTTTTGTGTCTGCAAAAACCTTGCTTGATTCCGGATCATCTGTAGCTGTTCCTCCGGCGAGAATGAGTTGACAGTCGATACGCTTCTTTACTAAACGGTAGGCTTCAATAACGCCAATAGGATCTTTCAGATAGTCAAACCGTGAAATCTGGGTAATAATAGGTTTATCTTTCCTGATTTGATATTTTTCCAGCACCGCATCGATTGTTTCTTGAGGCAGATCTTTATTCTTATCGCTTAAAGGATCGATAGACGGCAGGATAAGAAATTGCCGGATAGGTAAGGCTGGTGAGAAATTTGGAGAAGAAAAAATTGCGCTATCATACTGATGAATAAATGGTTTTAGAAAATTCCATACGTGAGTATCCGGGGAGGAGATATCGATATGACATCGCCAGGCCCACTTGCTGCCGGGCATAGACAATTTTTTTTTAATAAGCGCAATAGGTTGTGGATCATGGATAATCATGATATCTCCATATGCCTTAAGTTCGTCAATGTTTTGCTGACTTGTCTCCGTAAATGCTTCAAACATTTGTGGACTAATCTCTTCAGGCCTTCCGTGCAAGGCATTGTGGAATTTCTTTGTAACATTGAAGAAACTCTCCCCGCCTTTAATTACATCCCACCTGGTATTCACCCCTAATTCCTGCAACAAAGGCACAATTCGACTGAGAAGTTCTGCAACACCACCACCTGTTGCAGTAGAATTGATATTTTGGACAACTTTCCCCTGAAGTTTGCCTGCTAATAGTTGTAACTCTTCAATGGTACTGGAACCAACAACAGAACTATATTCTGAAATTTTTGCCATAATTTTTTACTTTGGGAGAGCTTCTGGAATAACCGGATGTTCCTTTAAAGATTCGGCAATTCTTTTTTCGACTAACTTTATGATGGTAAATCGTAAATTTTCTAAAGTATAAGTATAGGGATCCAGGGCAGCTATTTTATTTGCCAGTTTATTTTCTGATAAACAATCTTCGAGCCATTTGGAAAAATCATTAATGCCTTGTCTTATACGAAGCCTTGCCTCAAACATGTGAAAATAGAGAGAACCAGGTGTTACTTTTTGTAATGCAGTTTTGAATTCCTTAAGGTCTGAAGCTTTATGTGGTGTTTGTAAAACAAAGCTAACAGATTTTAAAAAACGGAACTCTTCGCCTGTGGTTGCAAATTTATTTAATGATGTTGGGTAGTCTTTAACGTAATCTTCAATGGTACGAGCTATTTTATCCCGGAGTTCACGAATTGTTGTATACTGAATGGTATCAATGCTCAGCAGATATTCTCCGAGTCTCGCTTCACCTAAAAATTCAGTAACCCAGTAGGCAAAGTCATTTGGCGGCTCGGGTAATAAATATTGATGTTCCTGGAGAAAATGATGAGTATGATGATAGATAATTGATCCTGGAACAGTCTTGATGAGGTCTAGTAACTGCTGCAAATTTGTTGCCTTTAGCCCGGTAAGCTCAGTGAGAGAGACTTGTGTAGAAAATATAAAAGGCTCTTTTGCTTTTCCTAACACATTCATCGTAAATTCCATCCTTTTTCTGTAGAAATATCCTCAGTTATTCAGGTTTTTCGCAGTTAAATCTCCTTGCAAGCTTTATCATCTTATTCCTCAATCTCTCTTTTGCAGAAAGATCGGTGAAATTACAACGCTAAACATTCACAGATAAAAGAGTCTTTGACATTGATATTCGAAGAGAGCCATAATGAATTACCCGCCGACCATATCTCCGCCGTTAGGGTGAAGAACTTGTCCTGTTATGTATGAGGAGTCTTCAGAGGCTAAAAATACATAACAAGGGGCAATTTCATCTGGTTCTGCTGCCCTCTCCATAGGAACCTGGGCGCCGAAACTCTCTACCTTTTCTTCAGGAAAACTGGCAGGAATGAGCGGCGTCCAAACCGGTCCAGGCGCTACAGCATTTACACGGATGCCTTCTTTGATCAGGGATAAGGCCAGCGAACGAGTAAAGGAAACAATTGCGCCCTTCGTAGAGGAGTAATCCAAAAGATGCGTGCTGCCCCGATATGCAGTGACGGAAGTGGTATTAATGATAGCAGAACCTTTCCCTAAATGTTTTAAAGCCGCTCGAGTCATAAAAAAATACGAGAAAATGTTAGTACGGAATGTAGTTGCCAATTGTTCCTCTGTAATGTTTTCTATGCTTTCCTGAACAAACTGTACGGCAGCATTGTTGACTAGGATATCGAGTTTACCTAATTCATTAACGGTCTTCTTGACTGCTTGTGAGCAGAATACCCCGTCACCCACATCACCAGCAATCAATAAACAACGACGTCCTTCCTTTTCTATTAATCTGCGGGTTTCCTCTGCATCTTTATGCTCATTATGATATACAACAGATACCTGCGCCCCTTCCTTGGCAAAGGCGATAGCTGCAGCCCTCCCTATACCACTATCCCCGCCCGTGATAAGAGCTACCTTGTCCTGTAACTTGTCGCAGCCACGGTACTCCTTCATTTGACTTTTCGGCCTGGGCTGCATTTGATGTTCTTTTCCCGGTTGCTGTTCCTGGTGTTGAGGCGGATACTTTTTTTCCTGAAATTGTTGTGCCATAGAGCAACCTCCTTAAAAACAAAAAACCTTGCTGCAAAGATATTTACCATAACAATCTTCGGCAGTAAGGCTATCTTATTTCTTCGTGTAAGTTATGAGTGTAAGTGTCTGGTATGTATACTGACACTATTCACAAACACTGTCCACTATTACAAGACCCTTTCCTTTGCGTCCTCTGATTACCCAGAGTTTGCCTTTTTCATGCTATTTTTACTTGTTGATATTACTCATATTTACATAACATGTTTTAGTATTTTAAGTCAAGTCAAAAAATAAAAGGGTTGTGATATTTCGTAGTATCGTGATATATAAACAATCGTTTATTTGATGTTGACAAATTAAGTAAACAATTGTATACTTACAAGTATTAATCTGCAGTATCGCTCTCTTGATGTATAGGAATCTTCATTCTGTAGGGCAACCCTTTAGGGTTGCTATCCTCGTGCAGGTATTCAGGCGGGGAGGCAAGACTAAAGCCTTACCCTACATTTACTACTATCAGGTATCCAGAAGAATTTAAGAGATGTATTGACAGTTTTCTGTTAGAGACCCCTGAATATTACCATGTAATCTATTCAAG
>SULG01000101.1 GCA_005524015.1 Candidatus Jettenia ecosi | reverse complement strand
GTTGATTAGTGATTTAATTTCTTCTTCTAATCGTTTATAAATTTTATCATCTTCTAATATCTTTGATTTCATAATAGATACCCGCCGACTTATGGAAGAATAACCAAGGCCAAACAAATTACCGATTTCCTGATTATTATACCAACCCGTACTCCATAAAAGAAAGATCAATACATCACGATTGTGTTTATCTGAATCGCATATCCTGGCGGATTGTAAGAAATCATTCGTATTGCATTGCAAGACCTTTGCAGCTTTCTCAAGAATGATTCTAGGGTTGGTATCTCTTAAAATTTGCCGTTTTTGGGGAATTTCAACATCAGGTTTTTCTGATAAATATTTAGACCTGATACGATCAATAAACTTCTGGGATCCCAAAAATAAACCGTGCCGAAAATCTTCCCATATTCTTTTCTCTTCCTGGGAATATCTTTGAACCATTTCTCTCTATGCCTTGTTCTTATCTTTTGAATCAAAATGAGAAAGAATAGGCGCTGTACGTAACCACTCTGGTGATTTTTTGCCATAGGCATATACGGGATAACTGCTCCAGGGATAATCTACTAACCGACTGACTATTCCGGCTCGTAGCGGATTCCTATGGATATAGCAGGAAAGAAGCATCAAATATTCATCATTTTCAACAAGAAAGTTTTTAAACCGTCCCTGGAAAAGGTGTCCATTTCGCTTGTGTTTTATATTATACCGACGTGTGTACGTGGTTCCAAACCACTGCATGCCTTGAGAAATATTGGGCTTATTGGTTTTGAGGAGTAAGTGATAATGGTTATTCATGAGTACATAGGCATAAACCTCAATCTCAAACCTTTCAGACATGTTTCCCAAAATGTCCAGAAATGAAATACGATCATCATTATCAGTAAAAATGTTCCTTCGCTCATTTCCCCGTGATAAGATGTGATAGTAAGCCCCTTCAAATTCTATGCGCCATTGTCTTGTCATGGCAGATAAGATAGCAAAATTGCCTTCTCTTGTCAATAATTTAATCACTAATCAAGGTGTGACCCCTTTACTTTCCCTTTACTCTTTCCGCTAGCAAAAATTGAAAAACGCTACATTCTCGGACAGCCTGTTTAGCCTTGCCCTACATCGACTCCGTTGCTGCCAAAGGCAGCTTTATGAAAAATGTTCAAGGATATACCTTCTTCTAGGATGCCTGGTTTATTTCCGGAAATAAATAAGATAAAAGTTCTCTGGCAATAGGACATGCAATATCTGCGCCGTGTTTTGGTGTATGCTCCACGAGGATTACGAAGCAATATCGGGGATTATCATAAGGAGCATAGCCGGCAAACCAGGCGTGGTTGTCATTTTGACGCCTCGTTTCCGCTGTGCCTGTTTTACCGGCGACCCTATATACATCCAATCCTCTGTCTTTTCCCGTTCCATAGGCGATTACATTCTGAAGGGAGGTGCGTATAATTTCGAGAATAGCAGGTTGTATGGATATTTTTTGTTTATTTTCAGAGGTAAAGGTTCTGATAACTTCTTCCTGGCTATTCGTTATTTTTAATAACACATGAGGCTGGACTAATGTGCCGCCATTTGCTATGGTAGCATAAACACGGACCATTTGAAGTGGTGTCGTGAGCAGATTTCCTTGTCCAATAGCAATATTCATGGTTGCTGGTGTAGTGACTTTCTTAGGCAAATTTCCAGCTTTTTCATAAGGAAGGTCGATACCTGTTTTTTCACCAATCCCGAATTCTTTTGCAAGCGCATGTAAAGGTTCCCCACCGAGAATCTTTGCAGTTTCGAAAAAGAAAACATTGCAGGAATAAGCAATAGCATCCCTTATAGTAACCAAACCGTGCCCGGTATTCGACCAGCATTTTAAAATGATATTTTTGTACTTGGTATAACCGTGACATTCAAAAACGGTATCGTCATTGATATGGTCTGCGCTTAAGGCAGCAATTGCAGTAATAATTTTAAAAATAGATCCGGGAGGTAATGTGCCTTGTATAGCTCTATTGAGAAAGGGTTTGGAAGGCTGTTTGATAAGTTCGCCAAAATTCTCGTTAAGGATATTGGGATTAAAACGCGG
This sequence comes from Candidatus Jettenia ecosi, assembly GCA_005524015.1. Classification (GTDB taxonomy): domain Bacteria; phylum Planctomycetota; class Brocadiia; order Brocadiales; family Brocadiaceae; genus Jettenia; species Jettenia ecosi. The sequence continues at coordinate 10,803 of SULG01000101.1, read as the reverse complement.
GTTATTAGCCATAGCCAGTATCTCGCCCGTCCAGGGATCCATAACGATAATTGTCCCCATATTTGCGCCGAGTGATTTTTCTGCGTAAGCCTGAATTTGACTGTCAACGGTCAGATAAAGGTCATTTCCGGCAACTGAGGGTCTTTCGAGTATCACCTTTTCAGTCTGATTGTTTTTACAGGTAATTTCTTCAAATCTTTTACCGCGCATTCCGCGTAATTCATTTTCATAGTGTGCCTCAACGCCCGTTCTTCCTATCATATCGTTTTCGGCATAACCCTCATACAACAATGTGGAAGTTTCTGTGCCAGTACTGCTCGATGCCAAAAGAAAGTTATTCCAGTTATTACTGTATTCTTTCCATTCATCTTTGTTCAGTTTACCCATATATCCTAAGATATGTGAGGCTGATTCCTGTTCTGGATAAACCCTTTTGGGTTTCGGAGTGATACGTATGCCGGGAAAGTGATCTTGTTTAACCTCTATCTGGATAACCTTCTCCCATGCAACATCAGAAACAACCGTATGATACCCGTTTTCTTCCTTAATTCTTATTTCTCTGCCCGACCTTTGTTCAACATTTTGCTTAAGTCTTTCCACCTTTTCAACGACCTGTTTTACGTTGCTCAATAGCTTAGTCTGTGGAATTTCTAACAATCCGGATAATCTTTTTAACCATACATCCTGATTTTCGTGGCACTCTATACATGATTTTTTTGTCTGGTTGTGTACCTTTAAACCGGTAATGCGGGAGATTGTTTTATTACTATGGGTACTGGAGCAATAGAGTAGGTATTTATACTGTACCGCGACATCAAAGGTGTGCTGGTCCATAGCCAATACCCTTCCGTTTCTGTCAAAAATGGAACCTCGTGTGGTTTCCAGGAGGGACGTATCTATGCGGCGACTGTTGGAGATGCCTTTATATTTATCACCTTCGATAATTTGAAGTTGGAAAAGGCGGACGGTAATGCCAATAAAAAGCAGGGCAAAAATAATGAATATAATTTTAAACCGGTAGGGATACATTGGTCACCTATCCCCAACTGAAAAAAGCCTTTGATTTGGTTGGAACTTGCCCAGTATCCGGAATAAGACGGGAATAATGACGGCTGTATATAATGAACAGACAAAGATCGCCCATAGTGTCGGTAAAAGATTTAGTGAACGAAAAGAGACGGCAACATATGCTGCATAGAATATATTATAAATAACCGAAAAAATAAAGGTAATCAAGACCTGGGTAATTAAATGTCCTTTATACAGTATTCCCCTGATTGACCAGATAAGCAAACCTATAGCAACAAAAAATATGGAGTTTACTCCAAGACTACCTTCTGAAAGCAAATCTTTTGATAAGCCTGTGAACCAATTGGTAATGGTATTTCGTTTTATATCTGTGAGAAAAGAATAAAATACTACCAATGAAAAATACAGATCTGGTACTGCAGACCCGATAGTAATCCATTTTATCATGGTCGATTGAAAGGCAGAAATGCATATCAGAATGCAAAAGAATGTAAACCATCGCATGATTATCTTCTTGAAACTTCTCTTATTATTGTACTAATTTGTAAGGACTAATACACTCTCAATTTTTGAAATATTTACCGTTGGCAATACTTTTACCGACCGGAAGAGTGCGCCACCTTTTATTTCATTTTGCATAACAGCGCCGATAGGCAAAGAGGGCGGATAAAGCCCGCCTATGTCAGAAGAGACGATATCGTCTCCTTCTTTTAATTTTGCCCATCGTGGTATATATTTTAATTGACAAAAAGCGGTAGCATTTCCCTCCACAATTACTTGCTCCCGTGTTTGGAGAATTCGTCCCGGTATGCGGGAGGCTGGATCGGTAATTAATTGAACCACACTGCTTCCACTTCCGACCGTAATGATCCTTCCAATCAGGGTATTATTTGATACCACAATATTATTGACTTTTACTCCCTGTTTTGAACCTGCATTAATCGTTATGCTTTTTCTAAAGTTTGATGTATCAAATCCGATAATATCTGCTGGTATCACGCTTGTTTTAACATTTTTATTCTCAATTTGGAACTTTGAGAGCATGCTTAATTTATTCTGGAGTTTATAGATAGTATCCTGTTGTTCTATGATCTTATTTGTTAGTTGGGCAATTTGTTCTTCCAATTGTTTTTTTGCCTGCGCATCCCGCCATGGAGAAATGATTTTATCAAAAAAGTTGCTGGCTGAATTACTGCAGAAACAGGTTGCCCATTGGAGAGGCCTTATCGGTGTAACGCAAGCAGCTTTTATCTGATTTGAAAGCTTTAATGGTAAAAATAATAGCAATAAGGATATTGCCAGAAGGGGAATTATGATTGCAAGGGGGTTTTTTATAAGATTATGAAAATTAGGAGTGGAGATCCTCATCCTGTAAAACAGCTTTATATAAATCCAGATGTTCGAGGAGATATCCCGTTCCTCGTGCAACGGCTGTTAAAGGATCATTGCCTACCTGAACAGGCAGTCCGGTATCTTCCGCTAATAGTCTATCCAATCCCCTGATCAAAGAACCCCCGCCTACCAGCACTAACCCATTTGTTATGAGATCCGATGCCAATTCAGGCGCGGTTTTTTCTAAGGTTGATTTTACGGCGATTACAATCTTATCAATAGGCTCTTTTAATGCTTCACGGATTTCTTCTGAGGTGATGGTTGTTGCCCTGGGCAAACCTGCAATAGTATCGCGCCCTCGTATTTCCAAAGTCAGCTCCTCTTCCAGAGGATAAGCAGAACCAATATGTATCTTTATTTGTTCTGCTGTGCGATGCCCAATCTCTAAATTATATGTTTTCCGTACATATTGAACAATCGATTCGTCAAATTCATCTCCTGCAATTCTGAGGCTTTCGTGCGTAAATATATCTCCGAGTGAAATGACAGCCACTTCTGTAGTTCCACCCCCAATATCCACTATCATACTGGCTACAGGTTCGCCAACGGGAAGACCTACACCAATCGCTGCTGCCTTCGGTTCGGAAATAAGATAAACCTCTCTGGCGCCTGCACGCTCCGCTGAATTAACTACTGCCCGCTTTTCTACAGCCGTAATGCCAGAGGGAATGGCAATTAATATCCTTGGCCGAACTCCCCACTTACGCTTATGAACCTTTGTAATGAAGTATTTGAGCATGGCTTCGGTAATATCAAAATCTGCAATAACACCATTTTTTAGTGGCCGCACAACTGCAATACTGCTCGGCGCCTTTTCCAACATGGCTTTTGCAACATTTCCTACTGCATTGCCATTCAAAAGAACTTTATTTGTCCCTGGTTTTACTGCTACAACTGATGGTTCTGATAACACGATTCCATGTCCGGGAATGCAAACAAGGGTGTTTGCCGTGCCAAGATCGATTCCCATGTCTGTTGAAACGAAACCTAATAAGAAGTCTAAAGGGTGCATTATCGGTTATTAGTGAGAAAATAGTATCGGTTTTTACAAAGATTTATTTTTTACGCCTTTTTACAGGCCGAATATTTTTGGGGATTGTAGTATTTATTTCTTAACAATTTTTCACAAGTATTCTTGTTTTTTATAGTTACCTTCTAGAGGTCAGATTATACGTTTAGTATTTATAAAATGTCAAGGGGAAAGTGTCTTTTTGAAAGGAGAGAGTAAAAGCATGATGCCTGATGCTGTTGCACAAAGGATTGAAAACCAATCACCACAATTCGTATAGATAGTATTCTGTTTTTCTATTAATTTTATAGAATCTGTAAGTGTGCCACTTATTTCTCTATACCTTCCGTTTTGATCTGTTAATCTGGCATAAATAGTACCGTCAGGCGCTACAAAAGAAGATATTCCGGTATTGGCTGCGCGCGCCATGCAAATACGGTTTTCGACTGCCCGAAATACCATAATGGCGAGATGTTGATCAAGCTCTGCACTGTTTCGAAACCAACCGTCATTTGTTATGTTCAGCATAAAATCGGCGCCATCCTTTTTGAACTTGCGTATTAAAGAGGGCACCGTATCCTCATAGCAGATGGATGAGCCAAAGGTAAAACTCCCGTTCTTTCCTGTATCTAAACGAAATAATACCCTCCTTTGTCCATGGGTTAACCCAATCTCGTAAGGTACCATGCCGGCAAGGAACGGGAAATACTCTTTCAATGGAGTAAATTCTCCAAACGGTACGAGATGTATTTTATCATAGCGGTCTATGAATTTTCCTTCCTTACTATAGTAATAGGCGCTATTAAAATACCGTTGCTCTTTTCCATCAAGGACTAATGCAATAGCTCCTAAAAGTAAATGGGTATTTAAATCCTGCGCTAGTTGCATAGCAGTAATCTGTGATAACATGTCAATCTTTCTTCCTGTGAGTTTGGGGTCAATATTGAGTAAGCCTGGCGCCATAGTTTCTGGCCATACCAGGAGATCGATCACCTTACTTTTCATACTCATTGATAAACCGGAATACTTTTTTAAAATATCAATCTGATCTTCCTCTGTAGGTTCAAATTTTAAATCCTGAGGTATATTTCCCTGCACCATACATACAACAGGACCTTCCTGTGGTTTATAATTCTTAAGCCAATAAAGACCATACAACACGGTGGCTGTTAATAATACTAAAGGGAAGATACCGATCAGACCAAAAAAGAGAAATTTCCGGTCTGGAAAAAGGATTATTTCATTGCGCTTAATAAAGCGAAAGATTATGAAATCCGCAATACATGCATTCACCGTAATGATGATGAAAGAAACTCCATAGACACCCGCAATATCAGAGATTTGTATGAGTGGTAGATAAGTATATTGGGTATGCCCGATAAAGAACCACGGAAACCCCGAGAGAAAAAATGATCGTATAAATTCCAATGCAGCCCATAAGCAGGGTGCGACAATAACAAGCGGCAATCTCAGCTTAAAGATAATGAACCGGGTACAGAGTGTAAAAAGGACAAAATATGCAGAACAGTATAAACTGAGTAAGACCCAGGCAATAAGGGTGACATGACGTAGCCATGAAAGCTGAATAAAGAAGAATACTGCACCGGTAAACAAGGCGCTAAGATAAACGTATTTTTCCTCAGTTCGGATAAGAATGAACCATGGCACAAAGGCAATCCATGCTAAATAACCCAAGTCTGCCGGTGGAAAGGAAAGGCATAAGAGGATGATAATGAGAAAGGAAAGGATAAAGACTTTTAAAAAATTTGTTGTATGCAAGGTTTTGTAATTTTGTTGGATATCTATAATCCCTTAATCAAGAAGAATAACATCAACTAATTGCCCGGCAGTAAGTTTTTGTGCATCCTCACGGACGATAAGGAGACAATTGGCCCTGGTAGTGGCTAACAGGTCGGCCGAGCCATGCCATTCTACCGGTGAAACCTTCCATGTATTATTTCGTGCGCAGAGGAGCGCAGGCCGGTATTCGCGGCGTTTCCTTTTAACGAAGATATCTGTCTCCAATGTTGCCTGTATCGTTATTCTCTGTGGATTTGAGAATCCCATCATTTTCCGGATAGCAGTATAAATAAACAATTCAAAGGTGACGAAAGAAGCAACCGGATTTCCTGGCAATGCAAAGATCAGGGTCTTATCCTTTCTGCCAAAAATAACAGGTTTTCCAGGCCTCAACGCTACCTTCTCAAAATAGATTTGAGTATGTAAATCCTTCATTCCCTCTCCCACCAGGTCATACTCTCCCATAGAGACACCCCCGGAAAGGATTAAAATATCTTTCTTTAGGCCTCTTTGTAGCATGCTGGAAATTTCCTCTTTCGTATCTTTAACAATACCAAGTATTTCGACATCTGCCTTTAAACGCCTGGCTTGTGCAGCAAGGGAATAACCATTGCTGTTTCTGATCTGTGCAACAGAAGGCTTCGATTCAACGTCCACGAGCTCACTGCCGGTAGAAATAATACCTATCGTTGGCGCGGGAAACACTTCAACGTATGATTTTCCTACAGAAGCGAGAATACCAATTTCCTGAGGTCTGATAAGCATGCCTTTGTGAAGTACTGTCTGCCCGACCTGAATATCCTCACCTTGTTTTGAAATGTTACTCCCTTTATCAATAGATCTAAGAATCTTTACGCGATTATCTGTCTGAATGTCCTCTGTTTCCTCAAACTTAACCACAGCGTTAGCCCCTTCCGGTACGGCGGCTCCTGTCATAATCTTGGATGCTTGTCCGTGCGATACCTTTTTTGTGGGCATGTACCCTGCGGCGATGCTTTCAATAACTGTTAATTCAACAGGTACATGAACGGTATCTTCCGCAATAATTGCGTAGCCGTCCATTGCTGAGCGGTCAAAAGGCGGCATATCAATGTCTGATTGCACATCCTGGGCAAGACAAAGCCCTAAGGTATTTTCAAAGGGTACTGCCCTCGACGGCAACAGTTCTGTTTTATCGGTAACGATCTTTATAGCTGTATCGACTGAGATCATAATTTAATTATGGTAAATGAATAGTAATCATATGTCAAGTATGTTACATAAAATTGATGGTATTTCTTTTGGAGAAAAGACTTGACAGGATGAAATCTAATGGTATAAGGGCAGATATAGTGATCAACGATTGAAAACCAAACAGCATATGGCGGAGACGAAGTTTTGTAAACCACATGCTCTCCAGTATCGTGATCGATCTTTACCATGTACACAATGGTAGAGATGCAAGATTTTGCGTCTCTCCTTTCATTTCCCTGCCTAATCCCGTAGGGATGTCATGATTATAGAAAAAGCAGAAAAAAACCCTTCACCCCGAAGGGGTGACATAGGATATCTGCGTTGAGATGTCACCCCTTCGGGGTTGAATGCGGTTCGGTTTCATACAGAGGGTTACTATAACTGAAGCCTTCGGTTGGTTCACTCGGAAGATGATTGAGCTAGCAAGGCAATTTACCTCTTAAGATTGACCATATTGGTAATCGCAAAGGACAGAGTAAACGATAAGGAGTAAAATTGTTGAGTTTATTTCGAAAGAAAAATGTGACCCAATGGCTGAGTGTCTCGTGCCTTCTTTATATTATTTTAAATTTCTCTCTTCCTGGCTGTGCTTCATTACAAATCAGAGATAATATCTTTTCCTCTCCGGGAGAAGAATATACGGTACACATTCCTGAAAAAGGATGGGAACCAGTTAAGACAAGCGATGCAGATATGGTCTTGTGGAATAAGCAATATAACGCTATGATTGCCCTCATTTCCAGCGATAGAAAAAGCAAGGAATTTTCTCTGGAAATGCTGAATAAACAGCTTTTTATTGGAATGAGGGACAAGGAAATACTCGTGAAGGAGCCTGTAGTAGTAGGTAATCAAAAGGCAATACACACTATTTTGGCATCGAAAATAGATGATTATACCTTAAAAATTGATTCTTACGTTATTGAGAAAGATAATAAAATTTATGACTTGGTGTACTGGGCTCCCCTTGATTTGTTTAATTATGCACAGAGGGATTTTGAAAATATGGTAGAAACCTTTAAATATAACCGTCTTTAAAAACGTGAACTTATTACTGGCGTTATTCCAAGAAGCCATGTATTGATATGTATATTCCGAATTTTCACGGCAGATTATCCGCACGAAATTCTTATCCTTGCCTGCAGCAATAGAGGGAAGAAATATATGAGGGCGATGGCGTTGGTTCTTACATTGTATACTCGCCCCCTTACATAAAACCCTTGAAATCTTAAAAGTGTTATAAGATAATTTATTGTTTATATCTGTTTACAACCAAAATCCTTGTTTTTGACCTGAAACCCTATAATTAGTAAATACTATTTCAAATGAATATTCTCTTATCTATCGATGTTGCTGTTAAGAAATTTGTCCTTTCTGTAGGGCAGGCAACTTTACTGGCGATTAAGGGATTTACCGGTATCTTTTTACCTCCATTTAACCTGAAGCTTGTGCTTCGGGAGATTGATAATTTTGGAGCCGGTTCGCTGTTGTTGGTTGATCTTATTGCGCTGTTTACAGGGATGGTGATGGCCCTTCAAACAATCTACGGGTTGAGTATGTACGGCGCAGAGATTTATGTTGGCGGCGTAGTTTCCCTTTCTCTTGTCAGAGAGTTGGGGCCTGTTATGGCATCTATTATGGTTGGCGCAAGAGTGGGGTCTGGTATTGCGGCAGAGATCGGCTCCATGCAGGTAACGGAGCAGATCGATGCCATGCGGGCATTAGGGGCAAGTCCTGTCAAAAAACTGGTGACCCCAAAGATAATCGCAGCTATGATTACCCTTCCTCTCCTCACGGTTACTGCTAATATTGTTGGTATTTTTGGCGGTATGATTATTGCCTTGTTCGAGCTTGATATAGACAGTACTTTCTATATCAATTCCGTCTTAAATACCATTACGGTTTCAGATTTATTAAGCGGTGTTGGGAAGACAGTATTTTTTGGAATAATTATCGCTGTAGTTGGTTGTTATTTTGGATTAAAAACTACAGGAGGTACCACTGGTGTGGGACGTTCTACAACAATTACAGTCGTAACCATATCAATCTTAATCTTGATTTCAGACTTTTTTCTGACAAAATTATTTCTGATTCTTTTTTAATTTTATAGTTTGAACACAGATGGCGCAGATAAAAAACATCTGTTCATAAAACAGAGTTTCTTGTCAATGGTGTTCTTAAATCATATTTTCCCGAAAATATAGAAGAGTTTGAGAATAAGCAGTAAATATTCGGTATGATTACCCCTTTATGGGTTTTAGAAAATAATTCCCTGTGTTTATCGATGAAAATCTGTGTCCTAATCTCATGTCAAAAGTAATTATTGAATTTAAAGATGTGTATAAATCATTTAATGGAATTTTAGTCCACAAAGGCATCAACCTGTCTATCGTGGAAGGTGAGATTATGTCCCTTCTTGGAAGTAGTGGATCGGGGAAAAGTGTGCTTCTGAAGGAGCTTATTGGTCTTGTAATGCCCGACAGCGGGGATATTATCGTGTTGGGTAATACAGTAACTCAAATGAATGAAGAGTCACTGATTGAGCTACGGGAGCACGTAGGGATGCTGTTTCAGGGAGCTGCGCTTTTTGATTCGCTTACGGTATTTGAGAATATTGCCTATCCGCTCCGGGAACATCTGAAATTGACGGAGAAGGAGATCCGTGAACGGGTAGCCGAAAAATTGCATCTTGTAGGATTAGGAGGTATTGAAAACAAGATGTCAAATGAATTAAGCGGTGGCATGAGGAAGCGCGTTGGACTGGCCAGGGCAATTGCAACGGATCCCGATATTATCCTGTATGATGAACCCACAACGGGATTAGATCCCATAACTGCTCAACGGATTAACGAACTGATTATCGATTTACAAAAGAAGTTAGGGGTAACCTCCGTTGTAGTAACCCACGACCTGCACTGCGTTAAAACCGTTTCTAACCGGATTGCAATGCTTTACGAGGGGAAGATTGTTGCTGTTGGCACCTGGAATGAGCTTATAACATCAGATATTCAGGTAGTAAGAGATTTTATTAGTGGTAATATTTGTGAGTAAAAGGGGCGTGTATGGCAAGAGAACGATTTGCTGAATTACGGGCAGGGCTTTTTACCCTGCTAACGTTAATGGGCTTTATTGCTATGGTGTTTATCCTTGGCAGTCAGAAGGGATATTTTAAGTCTCAGATCACGATAAAGGCAAAATTCTCAAATGTGTATGGATTACAAGTCGGAGCTCCGGTAAGGTTTATGGGTGTAGGAATAGGTTATGTGAATGATATTCTCTTGCCTGATGAATTGCCTTGTACAGGAATTGTGGTGTCGCTCCGGATCGATACTTCAGTCAAAAAGAATATAACTACCGACTCTACTGCCACTATTAAATGGCTGAGTTATGTAACGGGGGATTCTTATGTAGAGATATCGTCCGGTCCCTGTCACGAACCTGTAGTAAAAGATGGAGACTTTATAAAAAGTACAGAACCGGTAGACTATACCGCAGTTATTGAAAATAGTACGAGTGTCATTAAATCCTTTTCAAATATCTCCAAAAAACTGGAAGAAGGTAATTTTGCAGAATTATTAAATAGTACTTTAATATCGTTGAATGAGAGTTTGAGGGCTTTTCAAACGGGAAATGGCCTGCTTTATTCACTTATGTATGATCCTAAGGGGAAACAGCTCCTGGAGAATTTTGTTGCAACTTCTGAGTCTCTTCATGAGAGTGCGAAGGCCCTTCAAAAAGGTGAAGGATTGCTTCATTCCCTTATCCACGACCCCAAAGGAAAGCAGGTTATGGAAAATTTAATCTCAACTTCTGAATCTCTTAAAGAAATTATGGCAGGGGTTGAGAAAGGAGAAGGCACCCTTGGCGCTCTGATAGGAGACCCTGCCGTGTACGATAACTTAAAAAATCTCCTGGGCGGCACCAACCGCAGTTTTATTTTAAGAAGTTTAATTCGGAAAAGTGTTGAGAGAGGTAAAGAAGAGGGTAATTATTCAAAATAACGTTGGACCTATTAAAGAGAAATACCCTTGGTTATTGTTCTTTCATTTACGGTCTCTTCTCATAAAAAACAGGAGGTGATGTAGGGCAAGGTTTTAGCCTTGCAAAGATGCAAATCTAAACAGGCTGTCCGAGAATGCTTTCACACGACAAATCCTATTACTATATGTTGACAAAATATTAGCACGGCAACAATATTTAGTATGGCATTTGTGGATCGATTAAATTATCGGACAGCCTGTTTAGATTTGTCCTACGGTATAGTGATCAATATTTATCATGGGAACACTCGCAGAGACGCACGATTGTGCAATGGTACAGAAGCAAGATTGTGCGTCTCTTCC
>SULG01000100.1 GCA_005524015.1 Candidatus Jettenia ecosi | reverse complement strand
TTCTCAAGCTCCTTTCAGAATGCAGACAAGGTAATTTTTGCGGATATTTATGCAGCCCGTGATAGTGAATATGAGAGGACGGCGATGAACTCGATGAAATTATGTGAGGAGACCCGTGCTATGGGTGCCGACGTACGTTATATTCCACACTTATGTGATATCACCAAAGAGCTTTCTTTCCAGGTAAAACCGGGCGATGTAGTAATAACAATGGGCGCAGGCGATGTATGGAAAGTCGCTTATGATTTAGTATCAAATTTAGGATAGAGGAATATATTGCATGAAGCCGAAAAATATTGCGGTATTAATGGGAGGGACATCTCATGAGCGTGAAATATCTTTACGTTCAGGCAATGCAGTGGCAAAGGCATTAATGGATGCAGGATGTAACGTTTTTTGTATTGATGTGAAAGACGAAAAGATTCAAGAACTTGATACTATGGAAATAGACGTTGCTTTTATTGCCTTACATGGATGTTTTGGCGAGGATGGGGGTGTGCAACAACTTTTAGAATCAAAGGGCATTCCCTACACAGGTTCTGGCATAAATGCCAGTAAACTTGCAATGGATAAGCTGGCAACAAAAAAGTGTTTTATCGAAATGGGTCTGAAAACGCCAGATTATATTGCAATAACAGAATTTCAGGAAATGACTGAAATAGAACATGAGATAAAAAAGTTCGGTTTACCTGTGATTTTAAAGCCGACGAAAAACGGTTCTAGTATCGGAATATCAATTGTGAGGGATGGTAATAATCTTCGCATAAATTTAGAAAAAGCATTTGAGTTTGGATGTGAATTACTTATAGAAAGGTATATAGAAGGCAGGGAATTTACGGTTGGGATATTAGATGATAAGGCATTACCTATTATTGAAATCAAGCCAGCAATGGAATTTTTTAATTACGATGCTAAATATAAAGATGGCAGAACGCAATATTTGATTGTAGAAATAACCTCGCAAGGCAAGAATATAGCAGGAGATGCTCCATACAACCTTGGGTATCTTCCTTCTTTCCTCTATAACAGGGCGCAAGAACTAGCTTTAAATGCACATAGGGTACTTGGTTGTAAAGGATTCTCACGAGTAGATATATTAATGGATACTGAGGCGAACTTTTATTTGTTAGAAGTAAATACAATCCCCGGTTTTACTGAAAAAAGCCTGCTGCCAAAGGCGGCAAGGGCAGCGGGTATATCCTTTCCAGCACTCTGCAAGGAAATTGTTAATCTGGCTTTTCAGAATACCCTTGTAAATGTAGATGAATCAATACAAAGTTAAAGATATTATTCATAATACATTACATCTCAAGTATCTTGTTCACTTCTTTTCCACGAAGAAGGCTGAAATAAAAAGGGTGTTGTACTTTTTTTGTTTACGATATCTTGTGTTTGTATGCGTAACAATTTTGATAATATGGGGATTAAAGAAGGTATGGTATTCTTTAACAGATTTAACGGTTTTTAAAGTTAGTCCTTCCACGTTCTCATTTCAAACCCCACCTTGGGTAACTGATCGTTTTTCTGAATATATAAAAAATATAAAGACCTTGAATGAACGTTATAACATGTACGAAAACGATCTAACGCAAAAAATTGCAGAAGTTTATGGGGAGGTTGCTTTAATTAAAAAAGTAGATTCGATCAAAAAAATATTTCCCAATACATTAAGTATTACCCTGGTACTGCGTAAGCCTGCGGCTGTGATTAAAAGTGGGAAGAATACCTATCTTGTTGATGATGAATGTATTTTATTACCAAAAGAATATTATCTGTTGCCAAATGCGGAATATGATAGCCCGTATATTCGGGGTAACCGGTTTTCAAAGTTACCTTTATACGGAAATACATGGGATGATAAAGGGATTAAAGCGGGAGTAAGTCTCATAAAGTTTCTCAAGGCAAACAATATACATAATATTTTTAAAATTTTAGTCGTAGATGTATCAAACGTATGTAAAAGGCGGTCTACAGGTAAAAGCGATATTATATTATGGACAGAGAATAATACACAAATACGATGGGGATGTTCTTCTTTCTGTAATGAACAGAACGAACTTTCTGATGAAGAGAAGCTTCAGAATCTTCTCAGTGTTGCAAGATCAGAAGGAACAAATCTAAGACAAATGGAATATATTGATGTTCGCTGGGAAAAACCTGTAGGTAAGCGATGGGCAAAGGTTGATGACTTAAGAGAAGAGCGCTAAAAGTTGTTTAGGGTAAATTAAGGATCACCGTCCGGGTCCCAGACTAACTCTCTCCCTGCATGCGAATTTGGCCAGCCTTCATCTGTTGTTCCATCTGAATCACCATTCTGTATGCATTCTACATGGCCGTCAACAAAGAGAATGTTTGCAGCCTTTGAATGTCTTTGTGCAACGATATTGTGCGATCCTTCAAAATCATTTGCAACTCCACTACTATCGATTCGACCATCGAACAACAACACCGTTCTTGTTGGATTTTGAATAGATTCAATAGATCGTTGACATTCGGATTTGGGTACCAGATATCGGTTCATTTTAATTGTGCGAGTTGTATCTTGTTTAGAAAGAGGTACGGTTTTAAAAATGGGATCTTGTTTTATGAGTAAAAGCCGTTCCTCATATGAGATTTTGTCCCTTTCATTTGGGATGATTGACGAAGTTAAATAATGATCAACCGCTTTAAACCAAACTTCTGCGCTACAGGTTTTTGAATTATCCCGGCTTTGATTATCATTGTTTGAGCGGGGAAGTAGACCGTTATTATCATTGGTGTATTGTTCAAAAGCAAGAAATAATTCACGCAGGTTGTTGCTGCACACAACTTGCTGTGCTTTGTGTCTGATAATGGAGATCATGGGAAGAATGATACTCATTAAGATGGTAATAACAGTAACAGCTATCAATAGCTCAATAATAGTAAATCCATAATTTTTTGTAATCATTTTTATAATTACAATATAAAGATTCAAAAAGGTAGGTGTTTACAGTTAATAACATATTATGTGCCAATATTTATGGTATAATAATAAAAATTTTAACACAAAACATACAAAATATTTGTGGCATTTTTATAGGCAAAAGGCAGTGTCATATTCCATGAAAAAATAAATGTAAGGCGACAGAAATGTATTCTTAAGGTACATAATTGTAATGAATCATAGAAAGAAGGCTGATAAAATAATTTATAAGATGCCTAAAAATAATTGACTTTTTACAACAGAATGTTAGAATTACTTGATATTTTTGATTTAATTAGATATATACAATTCTATGAAATGCGGAAGTGGCGGAATCGGCAGACGCGCTAGTTTGAGGGGCTAGTCCCGCTGATACCGGGGTGGGGGTTCAAATCCCCCCTTCCGCACCACTCTGAATTTACCCACCGGAAGTAATATCATAAGTAATTAAGATTAAACATATAACGTATAATTGAAAAAGTGATTTAGATCGTATTTCCTTCGCAGAAACACAAAATCAGTATAAGGTCGTATTATGAATAAGTTACCCCTCCGGGAGAGTTACAGATGATTAAACGCTTGTTATGTGTAGCAGTGCCTATCTTGATCCTTTTTGGCTGTAATGGAAAGCAAGTTAAAAAGCTGGAATTTGCGCCGTTTAAAAAGCCTATAACCCTTTCTACTACAAAAGAAGAGATAGAAAAGAAGGCTTGGGAATATGAGATCTCTACCAAAAAAGAGACGAAAGCGGGAGAGGAAAAAAAAGATATACCCAATGAATTCGTATATCCGGCAGAGCATAAAAAACCTGAACCTGTTTTTCATAGACCACAGTATGAAGGTGATAAAATTGATGTTGCATTTAATTTTGAGAATGCGGAAATAAAAGATATTTTGAATGTTATTTTAGGTGAGATCCTTAATCTAAACTATATTTTAGATAACAGGGTAGGCGGTAGAATTAATCTCCATATCACCGGACAGATTTACAAAGAAGAGCTCCTTTCGATGCTTAAGACATTCCTCAATGTATATAATTTTGCCATGATAAAAGAAGGAGAAATTTACAGGATACTTCCCAAAGCAGATGCCCGACAAGAATCAAACGTTGTTATTTTAGGGGATAAAATTCCTCCCTGGAGTAAGGATATAATAATTCAAATAGTCCCCCTGGAGTATGAAAGTCCAAAAAATTTGCAGGCGACATTACGGCCATTCATTTCCAATATAGGGAATATCGTTACTCATAGTGATTCTCAATTTATCATCCTTATCGAATCTGCGTCAAATATGGAGAAACTCCTTACTCTGATAAAAACCTTTGATGTTCCCTTTTTTGCTGGCAAGGCGGTAAAATTCTACGATTTTAAATATGTAGATGCAAGAAATATGGCGAAGGATCTTACGACCTTTGCGCAATCACTGGGTGGAAAGGTAGGCGCTGAAGGTGGATTTAATTTCATACCATTTTCGGATACAAATAAGATGTTAGTTATTACCAGGCTACCAGAGCTCTTGCCGAAAATTGATCTCTGGATAAAAAATGTTGATGTGGCGCCCACGTCATTAGAAGAGGAAACGAGGATATATGTTTATAAAATGCAGCATCAAAAAGCAGAGACAATTGTACCGGTCTTGACACAGATTTACGCTGAAAAAATGGCAGCACAACCGAAAGTAGTGGGGAAAGAACAGCTTGAGGCTATGAAGATTGTAGCCGATCCGAAAACAAATTCAATTGTGGTTAAGGCGTTACCGAGCGATTACCGGGGTATCAAAGCAATCATAGAAGCCGTAGATGCTACCCCGGAACAAGTTTTTATTGAAGCCTTAATCCTGGAAGTCAATTTGAGGGACGATTTGGATTACGGGGCAGAATGGACAGTTGATGTTGGGAGTAGTGTAGAGTTACGGGGATTGGGCGATCTTCTCCCTACAGCAGGCCGGCCGTTTGTAAAGATTGATAGAGGGGATTTTGATCTTTTATTGCAAATCCTTGCAATAAATTCAAGGGCAAGGATATTATCCGCTCCCCATATCCTTGTACGAGATGAGCAACCTGCAAATATACAAGTTGGTAGTGAAGTGCCCATTCTTACAAGTTCAGGTCAGCAAACAGGAACCACGGTAACATTTGAGCAAGTTCAGTATCGTCCAACCGGTATTATCCTTACCGTAACTCCCCATATTGCAGAAAACGATTTTATTACCCTGGATATAAAACAAGAAGTAAGCGATGCCCAGACGACAACAACAGGGGTTACTAATTCACCAACATTCTCTACCCGACAGGCAGAGACATCGCTTGTTATAAAAAGCGGGCATACCATTAGTTTGGGTGGTATAATTGAGCAAAGAAATGAAAAAACAGTGGAGAAGATCCCAATCTTAGGAGATATCCCTTTTTTAGGGAACTTGTTTAAAACTACATCTATTCGGAATAGAAGGACAGAGTTATTAATGTTATTAACCCCTTATATTGCAGCTACTGCAGAAGAAGCGGATTCATTAACGGACGCCTTTGAAAAGAAACTCAGGGAGATAGAGCCATTACTAAGGGGAAAGGCAGACGATGTTGAAAGATAGGAGTATCAAATCGGTATTTACCCTACGCACAGATGAATAATCAACACGGCTATATCATAGGAGAAAAAGAACTATATTCTGCACGGCAGGATGAAGGTGATAGAAAGTTTGAGCAGGATATAGAATCTCGCCAAGAGCTTTTAACAGGGTTTACTATTCTTGAAGTTATGGTAGCTCTGGCAATTATGGCTGTTTCTCTAAGTATTTTTTTTAGTTTAGTGGGAAATTCCTCAAAATTACGGGGAAGAATTGATGATCACATAAAGCTGGTACTGCTTGCCAGAACTAAAACAGAAGAAGCATTCCTGGGCATTCTGGAGAAGGCCCCTATTAATCTCGATGAAAAAAAAATTTTTGAGGGTAAAACAAAAAATGGGATCCAATGGAAAGTAGTTGAAGTTGATACCTATAAAGAGGAGAAGGAAAAATTACGTTCAAATATATTGAGCAGAGAAGAAGATAACAAAGTATTTCTTCCGAAAGGGATTATATTATTGAATACAGAAGTTGGAGGGATAACTATCGATACCGTTTTTTCTTCTCCTGAATCTAAGGATACTGAATCTGAGGATAATAAAAAGATGACTAAAGATAAAAAAGAAAAATCTCTATCTGAATAAACCAGTCATTCACAAGAGATATTTGTTCTGGAATAGAATTATACATGGAACGTAACGGAGGATTCACATTATTCGAATTACTTATAGCGGTTTTTATTGGTACAATTTTAATTATGTCCAGCGCTTACGCTATAAGATTGGGCCTATTTTCGATGGAAAGGGAGGAAATTTGGTTTAATAATTCAACAAAAGAAAAAGCTTCCTTCGATTTCTTCTGGCAACAAGTATCTTCATTGTATATTTTAAAAGCCACAAGTGATAACACCAATGATAAGAAGAATACCCCTGCGCCATCTTTCATGGAAAGCAAAAAAAAAGAAAGTTTTTATTTTTCAGGAGAGAAAGATGTGCTTGTTTTTGTGTCACCACTGTCTTTAAAGAAACATTATGGACAAGGAATGATAATCGCTACGTATAAAATTGTACTTCGTGAGAATGGTAAATACGATCTTATGTATACTGAGTCGAAGGGAAATCCGGCGCTTATCAAACTATTTGAGGAAATTGAAAACAAGTTAATTATGGATAGAGACACTACAATTTTTTTTAAGGATTGTGATACGATATCGTTTGAATATCTTGATAAAGAGGATAGCAATAACGAAAAAGACTTTAAAGCGATAGATCGGGACTCTGTTAGTATAAAAGGCACAGATTTAAAATGGAAAGAGAAAATAAGTGGAAAAATTCCCAGGGCAATAAAACTCAAGGTATCAAGATATGGGGAGGAACAAGAGATTATATCGCCGATCATGGTTACGTACTAATTTTTAGCCTTTGGACAATAGTAATTCTGGGTTTCGTTGCATTAAGTTTTACACGAAATACGAGTGTTGCCATAAAAACAGAAATTACGTCTACAGAACGTATAAAAAATATTTATGCAGCACGAGGAGCATGTATTTATGCTACTCGGATGCTGGTGGGGACAGGAATCGAAGAAAAAGATACAGGGGATAAAGATGTCAAAAAGATAAAAGGGAATCGATTGTTATATGATAATAAAAAAAATAAAACTATAGCTGGCAGACGCCCCTGGAAACCAAGGAGTAGACCTTATTCTGTGCAGATAGGAGATAGAAATTGTGATGTACTTATTAGTGATGAGAGTGGAAAGATAAATATAAACAAAATAACAGATGATACGAAAGATAATTTTGTTAAATTTCTTACTTTTTGCAAATTAGACATACTTACTGCAGAAACGATAACAGATTCTCTCCTGGATTGGCTTGATAAAGATGATTTACATCATATTAACGGTGCCGAAAAAGATTATTATAGTTCTTTGCCGGATCCCTATGAACCAAAAAATGGATCATTTGAATCTATCGAGGAAATGGCATTGGTGAAAGGTGTTACTCCACACATCTTTGAGATGATAAGAGAGCACTTAACTATTTACGGTGCAGGGAAAATAAATGTGAACTTTGCATCGAGAGAAGTTTTTTCCTCTGTTCCTATGTTTACTTCCGAAATTGCTGAAGCGATAATTCAATTTAGGAAAAAATGGGGGAGTGTTAAAAGAATAGATTCTTTGAAAGATCTCTTATCGCAGTTTGGTATTGTAGGTAAGGATTATCAGAAGATTTTAAATTATTTAACAATCTCTGATTCAAATTATATGACAATTCATGCAATTGCTTCTTCAGATAAGATAAAGAATTCTTATAAAATCGTTATTCAAAAAAGTTTAGATAATTGTAAAGTTATTGCAGCGTATCCTTAATAGTAGTAGAGATTTCAAGTATGAATAGAATACCATTTGTAAATATGTTTTTTCAAAGAGCGATGGGATTATCGCTCAGAGGGGACGATCTTATCATAACGGTTGTCCATAAAAAACTCATTCATTATTCGCATGAGACTTATACCATCAAAGATTTTATGCTCAGGGATACCCAGCAATTGGAATCTATATCGCTGCCATTGGAAAAATTTGAAGGAGAAATTATCTTCTCCTGGCCGAGAGAATATACGATTGTGAGAGAGATGAATTATCCTCATGCAAATCTCAAAGAGTTAAGAGAAGCGCTTGAATATCAATTAGACAGTTTTATACCTTTTAGCAATGAGAATGTTTATTTTGATATTCATTTCGATTCTTATTCAGTATCTCAAACCAGGCAAGATACCAAAGTTCTTGTTATTGCAGTAAAAAAAATGGAATTGGATACTATTCTCTCTAAGTTACACATCTTAAAGATTCACCCTTCACGGGTTATTATTTCACCTTTTGCTTTTCTGCCTATACTGGAGGAAGAGGAAAAGGAAGGTCTTATCGTATTGATTGGTAAGAATACGGAAAGTTACAGTTATAATCTCTATGAAAAAGATCGTTTGATTTTATCAGCTATGATAAAAACAGAGGCTGAATTAGCCAATTGGCTGAAAGCGAATCCTCCCGAAGAGATATTGTTAACGAGTGCTAATAATGGGGTTTTCTCACTCGATAAATACAAAATTCCTTATCGATTGCTGGACGATTATTCTGAATCCTATGGATGTGCACTTTATGGTCTATCTGACTACTCATGTAATATGAGTCTTATTAAGACACGCAAGAAACGATTAAATCCTCAGATTGTATTGATGTGTTTCATTATGGGTTTTTTAATATTTTTTGCATTTCTTGTTCCTTATATTCAAAAGATGAACAATATGGCAACACTAAAAACCATAAACGCCCAGGCTAAATCAATTAAAAAAGATGTGCTTGTTGTTGAGAAATTACAAGAGCGTATAACAATGCTAGAGGAATCCGTTACTAAGATAGATGAAATAAAGGGGGAATATGTATCAAGAATCGATGTAATCTTAGAATTAGCAAAGGTATTGCCAAACGATGCATGGGTGAAAGCCATGAATATTGAGAAAAATACTTTTGAAATAGAAGGCGATGCGGTATCTTCCACAAACCTGATACCGATTCTGGAAAATTCACCACTTTTTTTTGGAGTAGGTTTAATATCGCCCGTTACGAAGACACAAAGCGGACGGGAAAAGTTCCGCATAAAAGTAAATATTAAGATGTAGATAAATTATGGAAAAACTCTTAGAGATCTTTAGAAAATTCAAGTTAAGAGAAAGGATATTGCTGATTGTAGCTCTCAGCGTTCTTTTTTATATAGCCATTGATAAAGTTCTTATTACCCCCTTTTTTGAGTCAATTCACGAAACGAAAGAACGATTAGAGACGCAAAAGAACCTGCTGAAGAAATACTATTCATTTGTTTCCAATAAAAATTACTATGAGGGCAGGTTAAATGATCTGGAAGAATATTATACAAAACTCCAGGAAAAATTTTTGTCTGAGGAAACCGAAGAGCTTGCTTTTGCAAAATTACAGGAAATAGTAAATAACCTTGCTGTCAAGAATGGGTTAAGCGTTTCGAGAAGTACAGCCTTAAAGAAAGAGGTAATTAATAAAAAACCGTATCTCGTTACGGTATCAATTAATTTTGAAATAACCGAATTGGATAGCTCTCAAAAGTTACAAAATTTTTTATATGATATAGAATATAATGATGATAAATTCCTTTTTATAGATAATTTAAGGATCAAAACCTTAGGTTTTGATGTTATAAAAGGTGCAAATATTTCATCTACTTTAACGGCAGTTGCCTCTATAGAAAAGAAGTTGTGATTCCATGAAACTTATTCATATGAATACGAAATCAGTGTGGGTTGTTATAGAAATCTTTAAGAAAAAGATAAAACAGTGGAAATATTATTTACCCATAATAAATCTCGGTCTTTTTGTAAGTGTTGCCATCCTTGCCATTCTTTGCGTATGGTTAGTTTATCGTCCAACTGAGGATGTCGTGAGATCAGAAAAATACAAAGAGGGACCGCCGGTTAATAAAAATCTGTTGCCTTCTCTGGTTACAAATGCGAAAGAGATAAATTATTATGAGCATATGCTATCAAGTAACCCGTTCTCGCCGAACCGTGGCGCCTGGGTTTCTTCTGAGATACAAAAAGGTTCCACACAAGAGGTACGTGAAGAAGGGGAAGACGACGATGAAGAAGAAGGAATTGAACAAACCGTGGTGAGCCAGCAAAAGCCAAGAGGGACTCCCGTGAAAATAGTATTGCAAGGGATATTGATTCTGGGAAATACAAAAAAAGCATTAATCGAAAATCCAAATAAGGTGGCTAATAAAAAACCTTTTATTTTTGTTGAAGAAGGTGATGAAATAGCGGAATATAAAGTAAAAAATATAGAGTCAAATCTTATTAAACTTGATTGGTATGGTGAAGAACAAACCGTTGTAATGAGACCAGGCATAAAAGAATAATTCCATAACATCAGCAATTATTTATGAGTACATTTAAATACAGATTATTGACTTCCTCCAGTAGTATTATTGAAGGAGAGAAAGAGGCTGCCAGTAAGGTAGACTTAATTAATGATTTCCGCAAGTCAGGACATATCATTTTACATGTTTATCAGGTAGATAAGAATAAAAAATTTGGCTTACTCTTAAATCGTGCAAATAAGAAAGCCGTTTTACCCTTTACTCAGGAACTTGCAACACTTCTTGAGGGAGGCATTCCTATCGATAAAAGCTTATCTATCTTAATATCATCTCAAAATAACAATAGCATGAAAGGTGTTATTGAAGATGTGCTCAACGGAATTAAGTCCGGAAAGTCTTTTGCTGAATCCCTCACGAATCATATTAAGATGTTTTCGAGTGTTTATGTAAATATGATACGTGCAGGGGAGGAAGGCGGGGTATTGCCGCAGGTACTCAAGAGATTAGGATCATATCAGGAAAAAATACAAAAAGTGAGGGGTGAAATCATTTCAGCAATGGTATACCCTTTATTACTGAGTGTTACTGGTCTCGTATCAATAAGCGCTCTTGTTATTTATGTTATACCTAAATTCTCTCAGATATTCGAGGGTATGGGAATTTCTCTTCCCTTTTCGACCCAGGTGCTTATCGGTCTGAGTCATTATTCCATTCGATACGGTTGGGCATTAATTATTGTAGTGATTGCCGTATTCTTCTTGTATAAGAGGGCTATGAGGGATAAGAAGACATCAATAAAAATAGATCAAAAAAAGTTAAAATTGCCTATTATTGGTAATCTTCTCTGGAAAGTACAAATATCGCGATTTGCCAGGACATTAGGTACATTATTGGAAAACGGTGTATCATTACTTAAATCTATGGATATTGTTAAAGACGTGTTATCGAATCACTATCTTGCCGATATTCTTGGAAGTGTAAAAGGCAATGTGAAAGAGGGGTCTGGTCTTACCGTATCACTTGCTAAAAGGGGTTTTCTGCCAGAGATTGCCGTGCATTTATTGAAAGTTGGTGAAGAGACAGGAAATTTAGACAAGATGCTTCTGAAAGTTGCTGATAATTTTGACGCTGACGTAGAACAACGTATGAAGAGACTTGTAACGGCGGTAGAGCCTGTGCTTATATTACTCATGGGTACTATTGTTGGCGTAATTGTAATCTCTATGCTTACGGCAATATTAAGCGTAAACGATTTGCGGTTTTAAACGTAAAAAGAAAGCTGTGATTGCTTGTGTATGCGATAGAAGGAAATTCGCAATAACCACAGAGGTCATCGGGCTCCCAGAGAATTTTTCCTGTATCCTCTGTGGCTAAAAGTTTCTTTGAATTGGCTTTTCACTGATTATTGACAGTAGAGGAAAATCAAAGCCTCTTACTCTCCAGTTTCTCTGCAGCCTCTGCTCGTCGTAAGTACAGGGGTAATAATTGATCTATTTCACATCGCCGTCCCGATTCATATGCTATCTCACCCAGAAAAGCTACATACTTTGCCTTTGGTATTGCTTTCTCTTCTTCATCTATAAAAATATCATTCTGTTGAAATATATCTTTATATGCCGAGACGCCATCTCCAAAAACAACTACAGGTCGTGGAAGGATGGATAAAAGTTCTTCAGGCTGCATTACCAGAAACCCGGATACTCTTTTCTTCTGAATAACTTCCACCCCGTGATCAAGACGAATAGGGACTGGTTGATAGATGCAGGCATAGACATGATTCCGTCTTGCATCGAGGATAGGGCATACAGGTATGGAATCCATGATGTAGTTTTCAACGATACTATCGAATATGGGTACATCAATAACCGGTTTTTGTAATGCATAGGCCAGGGTTTTTGCGCACGTCACCCCTATACGTAATCCCGTGTATGATCCAGGTCCCACATCAACTGCAATGAGATCGATATCGCTAAACTTCCAACCAATCTGTTGAAAGATATCCTTAATAGTTGGTACCAATTCTCTACCATACTGCATACCAGCCTCTAAATCTCTGGCAGCAATAACATGCTTATTCTCACAAACAGCAACACCTCCAATGCTTCCCGATGTTTCTAGTCCAAGTACCTTCATAAGTTTAGCTATTTTAACATTTAAGAAGTTTAAAATAGCCACAAAGTCACTAAGGCACGAAGTTTCTCTTTGTGACTTTGTGGCATAAAAGTCATCAAAAGCCTAATTCAATTATAGGGCTTATGATATTTATAATAAAAGAAATTCTTTGTAAAGAATTTTATACAAAATATCAGAAATAATTGAAAAAAGAAACATTTAAAATAAAGTAAAATGCCATATTTTTGTTTCTTGACAGGGGTAAATCATATTTGTAAAGTATGACATCATTCTATAGAAATGATTCCTCATAAAATTCACTTAAGATGTATATAATAGTATAAAATTAAATCATTATTAAATATACGTAATACATTTGGAGGAATTAAGACTGTCTACCTCAACCCATGCAACTCCTTTGTATTATCAAAAAATTCTTACCCATGAACTTACCCACAAACGCCCAGCCCACGAGTTGAAAAAATTAAAAAAACTCTTGCTTCTTCCACTGATCTTAACCTTCACCATTAAATACTAT
>SULG01000099.1 GCA_005524015.1 Candidatus Jettenia ecosi | reverse complement strand
AACTAATCATCCTTTCCTCCCTTTTTTAAACTTATACTTCTTTCCCACCTTTTCTAAACTTATCCTTCTTTTCCCCCTTTTTTAAAGGGGAGTAGGGGGGATTAGAGGGGAACAGAGACATACATTGCTCTTTCTCCAGGGGGATACCTCCTTTTTCATGGAACACTATTCTTAGCTTGATGCATATACCGATTTACCCACCCCTAAATCCACTCCCGGGAGGAGATTTTTTTATTCCCCTCTTGGGAGGGGTTGGGGGTGGGTTCATTCCCCTGTAGAGACGCAAGATTTTGCGTCTCTACAATTAGGGCTAGGGATGTGTTAACAGCATCATGAAAAACTTTGAATTTTTTACACATAAAACCAGGCTGCCTAACGTAGGATAAGGCTTTCGTCTTGCCCGCCCCCGTGTGAATGTGTACGGGACTAGCAACCCTAAAGGGTTGCCCTGCAGCATGAAAATACCTCTCCATGAAAATAAAATTACTCTTATCTCACCTCAAACGCCCCATTATTGATATTTACTCCATGCGCAGAAAGGATAATCTGGGTGGCGCCAATCTTTAGCATAATTTCATTCTCTGTCATGGTTATCTCTGAACCGCCGGAATGGAGAAGCCTTAACTCCTTTTTATCATCATCCAGTATGACCTTATGTCCTCCCGATGTTGCCAAAACCCTTGTTTTTGTCCCACCCGGCTCAGGCATTTCTTCAGATCCCCACCAACAACCAGTCCAAACAGGGCGGGATGGATCCCCTGCCTCAAACTCTATCCAAACTCCATCACCCACTTCCGGAAGCACAACCAGGCCATGATTTTTACCTGCAAAAGGAACGACAGGCAATGCCCATGGAGAGTTTTCATCTCCATACACCTCGGGAACCCGGGCGATAATGCGACCCAGATTTTCCGAGTCGTTTACATCTTTGACAAGACCACGGTATTTTCCAAAATAGCGGGATCGTGTAAATTCCGTCAGCTCAACAACAAGTTTTTCTATATCAGGATCTATCATCAGAAAATACTCCTAACAAGATTGGTAGCCATACCTTCGGCAAGCTTATGGAAACTGCTGTCAAAACGCTCAGACTGTGCGTTTCTCCTCACGGTAAAGGACTGAGAATACACAGACCTTGTTAACGTATGGGTAACCTTACTCATCAGATAATTTCCGCTCAGCCTGCTATTCCCCCCCAAAACACTAACTACCCTGTAGGGCTGCAATACACCCGGATAAAAATGATCTAATATGCTCCCTGTCGCCTCGAAGGCATAGCTCAAATTTGCAGCTTCGGCAGTTACGGTATGATCAAGGTCTACCGATTCTCCCTGATAAGGAGGAAGTATCTGAACGGCCTTATCTGCTTCATTCTCCAGCCACGGCGCCGCTTCACCAAGGAGATCGATCTTGTTAAAATGCGTGGTTGCCTTCATTACCGCCTTATCACAGATGCTAATTGTGGCAGCCCTTACGGTAGCCGGCCTTTGGACATTATTTTTTATATGAAACGTTTCGATATTACGATCCTTCCCCAATAAGATAAGAGGAGGTAATCCATCTGTTTGAGCAGGAAAGTCCTTAAAACAACCGATACTCAGTCCAGGCTCACTCCCTGGCAAAACATAGGCATGTTTCCCCTGTCGCCTCGCCAGAAACCTGAGTAGCTGCATCTCTGTGCTGCGCTGAACTACGTTAGGTGAAAGAGTTCCTGGCGGCCTGGACGCAGCTTCAATATCAAACGATGCTATCTGTTCAATACTGCGAAATATTTGCATTGCAATTTCATGATCCGACATATTCTCAAAACGCACTACGCTCTCTCTCCGGTTCAAATATACGCTGTCATCCTGAACAATCATGATGATCATACTCTCACCCGGTTTTGAACTCTTTTGATTGTCATATTTAACAACCGGTCCGTCAATAAGAGGCGTAAAAGGCAATGTATCAACCTGGATCTCCACCCTCAGGCGAGAAAAAGACTTCATGAAACGCTCATCCTCTCCCACCCAATTCCCGTTATTATCAAGATAGACAGGAATTTGAATACGTGCCTCCCATGCCATATCCACTTCCTGCTCCACCGTGATCTCTTCTACTCTTTCTAGCTGCTCGCGGGTAGCGGGATTATTATCAAAAAATATTCTGAATCTGATATCTGGCATTAGTGCTCCGGTATCTTTATCATGCGTCCTGTCTCTTTAACAAGATCATTGGCCTGTAACTCTGTATTTGCATCTGCAATATGCCAAAACATCGTCGGGTTGTTATACGTGCGCCGGGCAATGATGTCGAGACGGTCATTTCCTTTTATCATGGTATGTTTACCCTGTATGAATGGTAGTTTTCTTAACGTTACAGCCTTTACAACCCTTCCATCTTTCATGGTAACGTCTACCGTTTTTATTTTATTATATCTCGATGATTCTAAAAACATCGTACATCTCCTAGAATGGAATAATATCAACTCCTTGTTTTGCCGTGTTAACAAGATTCTCTATCGCTTTATCTTTTGCAAGGTTCGACCATGTAAGAGCGCCTCGGGCGACTGTATCATCTATATAAGAATTAATCGTTATTACATTCAAACCGAGTGAAACCTCGGCCTGAATTGGATTGAGAGATTGATCATACTGCTGCTCGGTAATATTCATAGACTCAATAATTACCGGCAATACCCGCATCTGTCCCCACATAAAAAGAGTGCGGGGATAATTCTCTCTGGGAATAGGAAGAGTTACGGTAACACCCGCAACATTACTTAATAGTTTTCCAATTTCATCAACGGCCTTTGTCACGGAACCGTTTACGGTCTCTTTTGGATGGACCATTTTTTCTAAAGCAGCCAACTGATGACCAATACCGTAGGCCCTTGCCGTCTTGTCACCTTTATCCAACTGATCTGCAGCGCTAAAATGTGCGGTAAAGGTAATTTTTTCAACAGGAACTTCACCTGTCTGGCCTATCTCCCGACTTGCAACCCCCGTTGGACGGGTAGGTATTTGGATAGCCCGGGAAAGACTTTCAGGATTAAATTGAAAAGTTACGGCATTTAAAAGAGGTCCCAGAAAGTCGCTTCCATATTCTACGAGCGCCCCTCTTACTAAATATGGCATACTATCTCCTCTTGTGAATATCAAAAGACCATGTTGAAGACCATTCCTAAAATCCCTACCCAGGCTTATTCTTACTCATATTCCTTATTTCTATCAGAGAGGGTGGCACGGACAAACTCGTTTGTCCGTGCATGGTGCTTATTCATACCTCAGGAAACACGCTTTGATGCAATACTATAGTATCCAAATGATGAAACCGAACATATCATCAACTGAAGAAGGATTACCCTGTCTGTCATTGCGAGGGTCTTTTCCGAAGCAATCTCTTCTAAAATATTCAAGGGATTGCTTCGGACACTACCCTCGCAATGACATGTTAAGAATCCTCTCCATTTCATATACTTACCTATGAGCCAAAGACTCAACTTTCCCCACATTCTGTTCGGTTTCATCTGTTAGATGCTACCTGAACATAAATATTTGCATACTGAAAACCCCTGTATACAAAGATACAGGTACAAAAATTTGTGGTCAGGTACTTACCATGAAGATGATCTCTATTTCAAGCCCCAAGGGCTGTCATGATTATAGATAATGAATTACCGCAAAATCAATAACCCTGAAGGGGTGAAATACTTATCAGAAAACAACGGCAAATTCCCAGGCAATGACCGGTATACACGGGTTTTCCATGCCACCCCTTCGGGGTTCAAATCCTTTCTTCTGCTCTTTTGCTATAATCATACCATCCCTTCGGGATTATGAGACAAAAACACCTTGATACTCTGTCACGCCGTTTCTTTGGATTCTGTCTTCTGAATTCTCTATTCTGTTGACAAAGAGCATGTACGAAAATTTGTGGTCAGGTACTTATAAGTAAAGTACCCTCTGTATGAAACCGAACATGTCGCATTCAACCCCGAAGGGATGACATCTCAATGCAGATATCCCATGTCACCCCTTCGGGGTTGAAGGGCTTTTTTCTGCTTTTTCTATAATCATGACATCCCTACGGGATTGGGTAGAGACGCAAAATCTTGCGTCTCTACAATCGCAACATCTTGCGTCTGTACAAATGCAAAATCGTGTGTCTCTGTAAGTGTTTCCATAGTAAATATTGATCACGATACCGAAGAACATGTGGTTTACAAAACTTCGTTTCTGCCATATGCTCTCTGGTTTCAATCGTTGTTCACTACAGTACAGTCAGGACATCGTTTCTTTTCCCATAAACTCTATTCAGCATGGACAAACCATCCCTGCTTAAGCTTGCAGGGAACAAGGTGTGTCCGTGCTAACCCAAAGAACAAAGATATGGGTAAGGATAAGTTACCCTGGAGGAGGTAGAGATAGAGCTTGTTGCAGAGGTTCCTCCAATTCGGTCTATTCAATATATCTTTGAGTAATTACCATGTACGCAGGGCAAACCTTTCGGTTTGCCAATAGGGTATTAAGGGCCATTATCCCTATGGTAAGGGAGTTGGGTATCTGGGTTTATTTGCAAGGCTAAAGCCTTCGCCCCACGTGAGCGTACACAGAATTCTTCTCCATAAATTTCCAGGCCCTTCTGTATCCTTTATCCTCTCCATTCTTCTTTCCTGTTTATCCCAGGTGATTTTTGATACAATTGGCAGTTTTGTCAACGATTAAGCTTCCTAAGTTTGCTGAATTTCCATCCTGTCCTCCTTTGAGAGTACCCACATTCATGGTATCGATATGAATCGATTGCTTTTCCCTCAAAAGATGAGGCTGTTTTGCAAGCTGACCAAGCAATCCATCCCCCATACCATTTACTAAGGAATGAGCAGTCTGAGGAGGAATGCCTTTCAGCCGGATGTGGAATCGATCAATGTGAATGTTTGTCCTATTCATGTTCCATCCTTTCTATAATTTTTGCGTATTGACCAAACTGCTCAAGGCTTATAGCACGATTCAACTTTTCGTACTCCCTCTTTACAGCGATTATAATCTTTTCCATCGTCAAGCGGCCTTTAAAGCCATCTTTGTAAACATCCAAACCGTTCGTGCTTTGCAAACAAGCGTTGAAAACAATTGAGCGGATGTGCCCGCCAGCAAGCTGAAATTGCTTTGCCAGAAAGCGGAAATCGATCTTCGAGCTATCGATTGTTTTGGGAATAACCTGGAGCCAGATCTTTTCCCTGTGTTCAACATCCGGAAGGGGAAAATCAAGGATATAGCGCAACCTCCTTAAAAATGCCTCATCAATGTCTTTTTTACGGTTGGTAGCCAGGATTGCTAATCCCTTAAACCGCTCCATCCGTTCCAGCAAATAGCTGATTTCAAGGTTGGCATAGCGGTCGTGTGCATCTTTGACCTCTGTCCTGCGTCCAAAGAGGGCATCAGCTTCATCAAAGAAAAGAATCGTGTCAGAAACATCCGCAGCATCGAACAATCTTTTCAGGTTCTTTTCCGTCTCTCCTATATATTTGTTAACCACTTGAGACAAATCGATACGGTACATTGGCAGGTCAAGTTTGTTTGCTAAAATCTCTGCCGCCATCGTTTTACCAGTACCAGGAGGACCTGCAAAGAGCAGAGAAATACCACTCTCGTTCCACACCTTACTCATTCTCCAGTCATAATGCACCTGAGTAAGAGACTTCATCGCCCTGATAATCTCCTGAAATTGCAAGCGCTGGTTATACGGCAGGATCAATTCCTCGTCTTCAAAACGGGGAATAACCTTTTGAGCAAGTTCACCAACATCCCACTCCAACTCCGCTCTGCACGCCCCAATAAAATCCTTTTCTGAAACTGGCCTGAGAAATCCTTTGAGTCCATCACAGATAGCGTTAATAGTCCCTTTTTCGTAACGGAAACGTCTGGAGCATTCCACAATAATACCACCTAAACCCTCTGCTTTCGCTCCCAGCATTTTTTTCCAGTAATCAATACGCTCATAATAGGGAAATTGGGGAATTTCAACTATGGGTAATAAAAGGTCGCCCGGTATATGAGTTAGCTGGTCTCTCCCGGTAATACACAGAAAGACGGTTATAGGCATCGATAAGCAGGAAAGCACGTGGGTATCAAATCCTTGTTTATTTTCGCTTAAAGCTGAGATTACGTGTTGGTTCAGAAATAAATCCATATTCTTTAACCAGCAAAGGGATGCAAGTGAGTTCATATAATGGATATTTTTCAGAAGTCCGGGATCTCCTTTAAATTCTACAACATCTCTTTTTGTTATTTTCGTTATTGCATGGACTATTTCAACAGGAGTAGAACCTTTTGGCCCACAAATCGGAACTATACGGGGTTTATCATTTATTTTAGAACACAATCTGTGTGCAACCAGATAAGCAGTATCGGTAAGGACAGGTTTGTTGTTCTCCTCAACAGTAACAGGCATTAAAGCCTGGGGAAGCGCAGATCCAGGGAAAAGCAATTGATGCGCCACCACGGAAGGCACAGTAATTGGAGTATCCCAATCCATTCCTCCATGGCTTTGAGGGGTTTGATTACCGTACTGAAGTAACCCATAACGAAATAGTGGATGTGCCGGATCAGCCAGTATGAAGACACATTCAGGATAATCCCAAAGCTTTTGAACAAGGGCTAAATTTGGATGAACACATGCCGGACTATTAAGGCAGGCAGAAATGATACTTCCCACTGCATTGTCAAAAATAGCCGATAATCCAAGCGCCAGGGCGAATGACGAAATGTCATCTAGTTTCAACCTGTCAACAACCCATCTGAATGAACCCTGGATAGCGTCCCGATTTTCAGAAGGTGGATTCGCGGTAAGCTGCTCAGTCAGATATCTCGCTGTCGGGTCAGTTTGAAAAAATGTATTTTTTTCTTCCCAAAAGCGGCTCATATCGAGAATCGCAGAGACCTTATCACTAAATGGCGGCAGGGTTGCAGGACTTGCATCGGGAAGTACACCGCGCTCATACCAGCGCCAGCAAATCTCTCGTCGTAGCCTGATAGTAACCTGTCGCATCCAATAATTTGCATACGCATCATCTGCATGGAGATGAGGGGTAAAGGTAACAGGGGGTTTTTCGATAACTAAAGGGGTCATGAGAGATTTACCTCCGGACTATTCCTTGCTTGCTGACCGTTTACACGAAAAACAACCCGATAGGTTCCCTGCGGAACAGCGTCAAGCTCTTTCATTTTTAACCTTATTCTGGTATGTAGTGATGGAGGTGGTGGTTGTGGTACGGTAAAATCAAATGCAGAATCCAATACCTTCGCTGTTTTTCCCTCACGGTAAAGCGCCACGAGAATATCATCATGTTCGGTTGCTAAAAGGTAACCCGTTAGATCTATTTCACCATAAACTCCGGGAGATTCAGGCAACGAAGAATTAAGAACAGTGCCGGGCACTATATCCGCGCTTTCTAAGGATGGTAAGAGATTGCCAACCAAAATATTACTCGACCTTCTCCGCCCCGTTGGCAGGATTTGAACAACCGATATGGGATGATTACCGGCAGAAATTACATTACCCGCAGCAATATTTCCATTAACCATGCACTGAAGCCTATTTGGTTGCTGAGATATAACGGCTAATTCAGTTGAACCTAGCATAACAGATAAACCAGACACGTTTAAATCATTTCCGAGAATCGTTATGGTGGAGTTGACCTCAAAGCGTCCGGGCGAGATATGAGTTATTGCTGGCCCAAGCGAAGGAAGCGCTGAAATAATAATCCCGTCTTCACCGATCATATCGGGAGGACTGCCGGTATAATCAACACCTACGAGAAGGGGGTACGAAGACGGCTGTCTGGAGGCTATCATTACCGGTCTGACTTGAAATGCAATTGAAAAGCGGTATTTCTCATCAGGTCCTTGCATTAATTTCGAGAGAAGATCGGCATTGATTTCATCAAACGTAATCTTCAAAACTTCCGGATTGTCCTTAAGGGCGTCAAAATTTGAACTACTCAAAGGAAGAAAGCTTAACTCTTTCAGCGCCTGCATTCCTTTCCCTAAGTATTCATGAGCAATGTCACTGTCACTCTCTCCATTATGAAAAGCGGTCATAATATATTTCAGTACCAACCATAAAGGTGGTTGCCGACCTTCATCGATTGCTGTGTTTTTAAGGCTTGCGTCAAATTGCGCCTCGTAAAGAAAAAGATTGAGTTTTACGCCTGTACTATTGATCTGTTTTTCAGGTTTTCCTATTTCTACAATAACTGGGGTAAGAGACAAAGTATTCAATTTTTCCTGCAATCGGGTGTATAACAATCTCGATACCGCCCCTATTGCATTTCCTGTGTCAACGAGTGCCATAGTAGTCTTCTTTTTAAATTTAGCGTTTTATTTTACTATATCCTTATGTAATGACGGCTTAATCTTGAAGAGGTACTTTCCTGCCCTGACCTCATCCTACCTTTCACCTGAGGTACTTCTTTGTTTTGAATTTCTTTCTGAGGCGCTTCAATCGTCACACTAATATTTCCAATAGAAAGATGAAAATCATGAATTTCAGACTTTTCTCTCTGATACGGTTCAACCTGTTTTGGAGAAAAGGCGGCTGTAAGTATCTCTTTTTTACCTGAAGATACAGGTATTTGGTTCTCCGCATCCTGTATTTCATCGCCAACGCTGCTTCTCACAGGTGTTCCGGCAATCCAATTTTTAACATCTTCTAAACCTGGCCGGATACTCATGGA
Source organism: Candidatus Jettenia ecosi (assembly GCA_005524015.1). GTDB lineage: Bacteria > Planctomycetota > Brocadiia > Brocadiales > Brocadiaceae > Jettenia > Jettenia ecosi. The sequence continues at coordinate 4,367 of SULG01000099.1, read as the reverse complement.
AGTTCCCGCAGCCTCCCTGCTTTCCGGCAATTCTCCTTTACGAACCTCCTGATGAGACTGAACCCTTCCTGATGAAGCAGGAACGTTACTCTTGAGAACTACAGATTCTTGCTCTAATAATTCGTTCCTTTCCGGCTTCTGCGTCAGACTGTACTCAGGAATATCTTTAATCGTATGTTGTATAACATTATTTTTTGAAATATGAGATAGATTTTCAGAATCTTTTGCAGCATACACAGGGATGCTTTCATCGGCCTGGCCTTGTTGAGGTTCGATTGGCTTTTCTTTATTGAGATGAATTGAGGTCTCGTCCTTATATCCTTCATGCCTTGTGAGAGGTTGCTCCGAATTACAGTATCCTGCATTGCCAGGAGATGGGAATGATATACCTGTCTGTTTTATAACCTGAGAAAAATATCCGTTCATCGATCCTCCTCTTTTTCTAGTAAGCTGAGATAATAAGAACGCCGCCAGGGAGGAACAGAGAAAATTTGATACTCGCTCCAGTGGTAATGCTTAGCCAGACGATGGACGGTCTCTAAAAGTTGTAGCTGTACCTTATGCAATCTACGGAGCAAGATTTCTTCTAAATCAACCTCGTGTTGATCTTCTTTCCCACAGTATGGGCATTGAACTGAAAGTATAAAATTAACCAAAGGATCAAATTCCTTCATTGCCTCGTCAATAATTTTAACCCATTCATCCGGTATATTTCTTTCCTGATTAACCAGGGTTTTTTCTTCACTTCGTATCAATGTCCTGATCATTGTCTTTACTGCTCTATCTTTATCGGTAAAATCATACCTGAGCCATTCAAGCTGATCGCCTCCGGTTGGCCTTCGGATGGAAAGTGTTTCACTGCCAAGTCTGATGTCACAATAATCCTTATCTTCTTTCTGTTGTACATGGGTAAATTCCTCCATGGAAACCCCGGTCTCCATCATCTGCTGACATGCCTTATTGAGGCACCGGAGATATAGGGGCATATTTGATGAATTCCCTGAGTTGGCAATGTTTAACAAACATTCGATCCTTTTACTCATTGTCAGATCCAGGAAGAAGCCCTGATCCAGCGATTTTCCATCTTTATCTATAGTACAGCATTCCAGTATCTGCGTTATTAATTGGGGACGAACTTTTTGAGCAAAATCAACATCAAGATCCTTTTCACACAGACCGAAAGGCCGAAGGAATAGACTATTATTTAAACTTTTTGTTTTGGTCCTACCGGAGATTGGTGGAAATGGTATCAGACCACATTTTTCGGGAATATACATTTTTTGTTATCTTACAATCATCTTTAAGGAACAGGTTCTTCAAAAGTTGCCTCAGTTGGTTCACCTACCTCGTAATCACGCTCCCAGCCCTCATTTTCTAATTTTATCTGCTGTATAGCTACTGCATTGGCATTTGCATCCAAATCCGGTAATGCCTGAAATTCAGAGACCCAACAACGAAAGATCTTGTAAGCAATAGCCAATTGCCCGGCTTCGTTATACACCTCAATAATAATATTTTTTCGAAAATCCTTAAGTGATACCTCAGCCCCCAATCCTGAATCGTAATTCCAGACCTTATTAGCCCATCTTTCAAATTCTGTATCATGGGTAATACCCCGTTCAAGAGTAATAGCTTCATATTTGGTACGACCTGGTGACCTTCTGGTTGTGCTCGGATCGCCGCCTTCGCGGTGTTCGACTACTTCAGTCGTGCGTTTTAATGCACTAACTTTACTTACACCCGCAACATAACGACCATCCCATTTAACACGGAACTTAAAATTTTTATACGGATCAAAACGGTGTGCATTTTTTGGAAACGGCGCCATAGAGATTTATCTCCTTCTACGTTTGAATTTGACCAGCCATTTGCTGAATCTTGATAATTACGAACTCAGCAGGTTTAAGAGGAGCAAAACCAACAAGGATATTCACTATGCCTAAATTAATATCTGTTTGGGTTGTGGTTTCGCTATCACATTTGACAAAGTATGCTTCTCTGGGTGTCTTACCCTGGAATGCCCCTTGTCGAAAGAGGTTATTCATAAATGCGCCGACATTGAGGCGAATCTGTGCCCAAAGCGGCTCATCATTAGGTTCAAAGACAACCCATTTTATCCCGCGATAGAGGCTTTCTTCAAGAAACAGTGCGGTACGGCGAACCGGAACGTATTTCCATTCTGATGCAAGATGGTCAGCGCCCTCAAGCGTGCGCGCACCCCATACAACACGACCAATTCCCGGAAAGTCGCGTAAGCAATTAACCCCTAGCGGATTCAGCAGACCATTTTCACCATCAGTTAATTTCATGGTTAACTCGGCAACACCTGTCAATGTTGTGTCAATACCTGCCGGAGCTTTCCATACGCCGCGCTGGGCATCGGTACGCGCAAAAATCCCTGCAACAGCGCCACAGGGAACAAATTCTTCCAAACGGTTTTCCTGTAAAGGATCGGGCATCTTCAAACGGGGGAAAAAAATGGCAGCATTTTCATCACGAAGGTTTAGTTTGTCTACACCTATAGTACTATCGAAAACTTTTGAAACATCGTTCCATCCAGATGGAGGATCAACAATGAGCATAGCACGTTGATCTTTGCAATATTTTAGTGCTGCACTTAACGTGCTGGTACCAACATCGTTTTCACGGGTAAGCGGTGGAATACAGAGCAAATTAAAAAGGTCAGCTTTTTTAAGAGCCCATATACCCTCTTTTTTTACCTCTAAACTCGGACTTGATATGTGAATATCTGTCAGATCCGAACCGTCTCCACCATCATTGTTCGAGGTTTGAGCTATGGGTTTATTGGTAACAGCATCGATTAAACTAGCATCTGGCCGGGTTGAGGGTATTGTTCCTTTCACACGAATAAGTGTTGACTCCTGCTCAAGTACTTTCGTTACGAACCGTGCATCGCTTCCATTTACTGAAATATTCCGAAATACTTCGGCTTGCCGGACTTCTTTTGTTGTTGGGTTCACTCTCTGGATAGTCAGGTTAAAGAGATTACTATCAGGGGAAGGACTGTCTTTATCTTTCGTGTTATAATCAATTATAGCCTGAAGGTTATTACCCCATTCTCCCTCATTCGTAGCCTCTAACACTAACGTATTACTACCGGCTTGAAGACTCAAACTTGCCTTTGTTGCTCCGTTATGAACACGCACAATGATAGCATCTGCACCGCCATTAAGGAAATACTGGTATACAGCATAACTCAGAGTACTCTTAATCCAGAGTCCGCCAAATCTTCGCTCAAAATCAGGAAAGCCCTGAATCCTCACTGGCTCATTTGCTGGTCCCATGAGGGCTCTTCCAATAAAGGCTGTAATTGATGTTGCGACTCCAACTATGGTTCGTACACCACTGGGTATTTCCTCAATATAAACACCCGGATAGGTAGGACTAATAGGCATAGTAATTATCTCCTCTCGTTAAAATTCATTCGTGACTACTCAAAATAAGGCGCGAAATTAAGCCGGGCTACCTTTTGGCAGTAACTCATGAGAAATTGCAACGCGTAGCGTAGGGCAAGGCTTTACAGGCTGTCCGAGAATTAAAATTCTTAAAATTAGCATACAATATATTGCACTTGCAAGGTATGATATGCACAACAAATGGTATATTTAAAATTTTTAACTGCATTCTCGGACAACCTGTTTAGCCTTGCTCCCCCGCGTGAACATGCACAAAGGATAACAACCCGAAAGGACTGCCCTATAGAATTGAAATTTCTCTACATCGAGGTAGGAGAGAATCTTGTGTTCGCGCACCCTTTATGCAAATCATAAAACCTTTGCACTTTTCCAAAAGCGATGCGAACATAAGGTTCTCCCATCCCATGACCTACCAGTATTTTAAGCGCCTGCATTCATTCTAAGGCGTTGCATCACGTCCTACAAGTATTTCAATGAAAGCCTTTTTATCTTGCTCAGTATGAGTATTCTTAAATTTTAATATTTTCGGAGCAACGGTAAGTAAACTGACCGCCCCGGAGCCTAAAAAAATTTGAGGATCATCCAGCGTAATCGATACAGAGTCATTTGTTCCATCGCTGGCCTTGTAAGTAATATTTGGTCCATACAGGTTTGATTTTATCAAAAGAAGATTAACTTGATTAGCGCTGCCTGGCTGGATCTCAACTGATTTCTCAGTACTATCCGGGTTTATAACAACTTCAATCTTATCGTAAGCTTCTACAGGCTTCGATCCGGAAACCGGAATCTGCATCCCCCCTATAACCTGAAGATTTAATGACCAGTTAATCGTTGTCACACAATACCCCTTTCATCAAAGTTTAGTTAAGTATTAAAAATTATAGTAGTCAACACCAAAAACGGAGTGACCGACGTGGGGCAAGGCTTTTC
>SULG01000098.1 GCA_005524015.1 Candidatus Jettenia ecosi | reverse complement strand
AAAAACTTGTGATCGGGTACTTATATGAATTTTCTTTATCCTTAGGACCAATTTGATTATGTGTTTTATAATAAAAAAGAAGAGATCAAGGGGTTTTCTCTATGGACTTTGTGTTCGCATGCCTATATTGCTGGAATATCTTAAAAAATATGGGCAAAAGCTATTCTCTATTCAACTCTTTGCATTATTTTTGATACATGCCTCATCATTGCTTGCTTTTGCAGAAAACGTTCATAAGGCAGAGATTATAGCACATCACGGTGTATTGGAGGACGTTCCGGAAAATACATTTGCCGCATTAAGAAGAGTCGTTGAATTGGGTATAGATGGGATCGAAATTGATATTCGGCAAACAAAGGATTATCAGCTTATCTTGATGTGCGATGAAACGATCGATAGAACGACCAATGGGAAGGGGCGCGTTGATCAGTTGTTGTATGCTGAAATCCAGCAGTATGATGCCGGTTCGTGGCGTGGCCCTGAGTTTAAGAACGAACCAATACCCCTGCTTTCTGATGTGCTGGAATTTTGTAAAATCAATAATCTCAAGCTCATTCTGAATGCCAGACAAGTTTGTATAGAAAAACAGGTATTGGATCTCGTCCAGTCGTACGATATGTATTCTCAGGTATACTTATGGGGAACGCTGAGAAATCTCAATACGGAGGAAGCAGAACAATTTGTAAAGGAACTCGTACTCATATCCCCTGAAGAAATAACAGAAGAGAAAATTGTTCGCATACACGAGGAAAAAAAATATGCATTCTCAATCATACTCAACAGTGATGATAGAAAAACGATAAAAGATCAGATTAACATGGGAGTGGATGTCATCCTGATGGATTATCCCTGCGTTGCTCAGGATATCCTGGGTATTCAAGGTCAAATACCTGCAAGGCAAAGACCGTTTAAAAGCAGAAAAACGAATCATCCTCAGCAGGAAGAAATTGATAACGAAACGTACGTCCGGGAAAAGGTAAAAACACTTGTGAAAACAATAAAAGACACAGATCCGGATAAGGCAAGAACCGCCGCTATGGCATTGATGGTGTTGCCACAAAGATATACCATACCACCTCTCGTAAAACTCCTTAAAAACAAACATCCCCAGATAAAACAGGATGCCTCCTGGGCGATTGGATTCTGCGGCAATGAGGATATAGCCGTATATATTCAGTCCCTCCTCAGCAATAAAAATCCAGAGGTGCGCAGGGAAGCTGTGCTTGCGTTGGGGAGATTGGGCAGTACACAATCAGTTCCTGTGCTTATTGAAACATTAAAGACAGAAACCAACCGTGGGGTTAAATATGATATAGCAAGAACATTAGGGATATTGAAAGACCCCGGCTCAGCTTTTCCATTGCTTACTATTCTCACGAATGAAAAAGACTGGTATGTCAAAAGCGCCGCAGTTGAGGCGTTAAGCCATATTTACACCGATAAAGCTGTGCATGTCCTTGCCGATATTCTTGTTACTGATGCGGGGGAAGATGCTGCATGGACACGCACAAAGGCTGCATGGGCGCTAGCCGCCATGGGCAAAGAATCTATCCCTCAATTAATCCGTGCCCTGAGTGATAACGAAGAGGTAACAAGACGCAGGGCAGAATGGGCGCTGGTAAAGATCGGCCTGCCAGCAGTAAGGTCTTTGATTCATGCCTTGCATGAACCTGACAAATTTGCAAGAGAGCGTGGGGCACAAGCCCTGGGTTGGATTGAGAACAAAAGCACTGTTACTGCACTCATATGGGCATTGAAGGATACAGAACCCTCCGTTGTATGCTCCGCTGTATGGGCCCTGGGTAAGATTGGCGACCCCAAAGCGCTTTCAGCCTTACAATCCCTTATAAATCATAAAAACAGTGATATACGGGAAAATGCGAATGAGGCTGTTGAAAGAATACTGGCAAAGAAAGAAAATATGGTTTATTACAAAAAGTCTATGCAAAAACCGTAAAACATAGTTGATTAATACATAAATTTTCAATATCATACATATTTAAATTTTCAATTCCATTCATGAAAGGTACGATTTTGATGAAGCGCAGTATGGTATATCTTGTAGGCGCAGGCCCCGGTGACCCACGTTTGATCACCGTAAAAGGTCTGGAATGTATAAAAAAAGCCGATGTGCTTATTTACGATTACCTGGTAAATGTCGATCTCCTCAAGGTTGCTAAGCCGAATGCAGAATTTATCTACGTGGGTAAGCAGGGAGGAGCGCATACCCTTGAGCAGGATGAGATTAATAGCCTTCTCGTAAAAAAGGCGCAAGAAGATAAAATAGTAACCCGGTTAAAGGGTGGTGATCCATATGTATTTGGGCGAGGCGGGGAAGAAGCGATAGTACTCTATGAGAACCGTATACCATTTGAAGTAGTTCCCGGGATTACTGCCGCCATTGCTACTCCTAATTATGCAGGAATACCAGTTACCCATCGCGATTTTACCTCCACCTTTGGGCTTATTACCGGACATGAAGATCCTACGAAAGACGAAAGCTCAATCGATTGGAGCAAAATCAGTACGGGAATTGGCACACTGGCCTTTTACATGGGAATTAAGAATCTCCCTTATATCACGGAACAACTCATGAAACATGGCCGTTCAAAAGATACCCCAGTTGCAGTAATTCGATGGGGGACTACTGCCCAGCAAAAGACAGTTGTAGGAACACTGGAGACAATTGTGCAAAAAGCCAGGGACATCCGTCCGCCGGCAATTACCATCGTTGGCGAAGTTGTAAAACTCCGCAATCAACTGAACTGGTTTGAGACGAAACCATTGTTTGGGAAAACCGTTGTCGTAACACGTTCAAGGGAACAGGCAAGTGAATTTGCTGATCAATTATACGAATACGGCGCCCGTGTCATTGAATTCCCAACCATTGAGATTGCAAAGCCGGATATCATTCAACTCCTGGATGACGCTATCAACAATATTCATGCTTACGATTGGCTTGTGTTTACGAGTATCAATGGCGTTGATAGCTTTTTTCAGCGTCTGTTTGAACTGGGGAAAGATATTCGTGACCTTAAAGGCATTAAGTTTTGTGCTATCGGCCCTGCAACAGAGGAAGGAATCAGAAGATATCATATAAAGGTAGATTGCAGACCGCCTAAATTTGTTGCAGAATCTGTTGTAGAGGAATTAAAGAAGGTAACGGTTATAAAAGGCAAGAAATTCTTGTTGCCAAGGGCAGATATTGCCAGAAGTTTTCTACCCGAAGAGCTTGAAAAATTAGGGGGAATGGTTGCCGATGTGGTGGCTTATAAAACCGTTATGGCACAACCCAAGGACATAAATCTTGTTGACAAAATCAAAAATGGCGAAATCAACTTCATTACCTTCACAAGCTCTTCTACGGTAAGGAACTTTGTTCAAATCATTGGCGAGAAAAACATCGCTTCGTTGAATGGAAAAGTTCAGTATGCCAGCATCGGCCCTATTACTACTCAAACCGCAGAAGAATTGGGATTCCGTATTACTATCAAAGCCAGGGAATACACCATCCCCGGGTTAGTAAACGCCATTCTGGAAAGTAGTGTTCCGCATAGCAACAGTTAAGCCACGGGAATTTACACGAATAAGCGCGTATAACTTATAATTTCTGTCCTGTAACATTTCATATACATACGGCAATCTACCGGATATTTTATTGGAGATAGCCGCATGAGATTTACCCATAAACATGCTTAAAATACATGGTAAAGAGAGATAGATGCCGTGAAAAATAACCGGGGCTTTACGATAATTGAATTAATCGTTGTTTTAGTTGTTATAGGAATCATTGCTGGTGTAGCCTTGCCCAGATATGCAGGCTCTATCGAATCCCTTAATTTTAAGAAAAAAATGTCGGATATCGTATTCTTTTTTAGAGAGGCGCGTATTAAGGCGATATCAACTGCCGGAACAACCTGTGTTGCCCTTGACCTCCATAATGGATACTTTTGGAACGAGGATAAAAAAGTGCTTCAGCTACCTCCCGAGATACAGATTTTTACTAACGAAATTGAGGCCCGGAATGAAAAAACAAAGACATTTGAATTTTATCCGAATGGGACTGCGCAGGAGGAAATAGTAGGTTTTGTTTGTGACAAAACAACAGCCATATTACACGTAGAACCATTAGGCGGGTTGGTCTATTTCAGAATGAATGAAGAAATGGATCAGATTGTGCGCTATGCAAGAAACAGCGATGTATTGAACGAAGAGGAAATACTACAACGTATACCTGTTGATAAAAAAGAGGATTTTGATACGTTAGTGGAAATTGTATCTGATGAAGAAACCTTAGATAACGATTTTTATGAGGATGACACGTTATATGAAGAAAAAGAATTTTCTTATGAGGAGAGAGGAAGTGAATAAATATGAACATATTCGATTTGTCCAGGTATGAGATCTTATGTGTTTCATTGTTTCTCCTATCAGAGAAACAACAAAATTTCTAGATTCTTCAAATTATATGGAGTGATGTAAAAATGGGAAAGAAACTTGTACTGCGGGTATTAAAAAAAGAAGGTTTTACTTTGCTTGAGTTGTTGATTGTAATGATTATTATTGGGCTGCTTGCCGCATTGATTGGACCTAAAATGATCGGTCGTGTTGGTGAATCACGCCAAACGGTTGCTAAGCAACAGATCGAGGGTTTTTCAAGCGCTTTAGAGATGTATAAACTTGATACCACAAAATACCCGGCGCAGGAACAGGGTTTAGATGCCCTGGTTACCCAACCACAAGGTATCGTTAATTGGAAAGGTCCGTATTTAAAAAAGAAATTTGTCCCGAAAGACCCCTGGGGAAACAATTATACCTATCTCTATCCAGGTGAGCATGGAGATTACGATATCGTTTCACATGGCGCAGATGGTAACCCTGGAGGAGAAGGTGAAGATAAGGACGTAGCAAGCTGGGAATAGTAGGCATTCTTCAGATAGATTAATGGCGCTTTTGGTAAGCGTCTCTGTACATACTATACATTTTTTACCTTTATAAAGCATGTGTTATGTAACCTATGGATCTAACAGCAACATATACTATTGGTGATGTATTACTTGAAATCGGCAAGGTAACAAGATCTGATCTGGACCGTGCCATTGAAGTCCAAAAACAGACAGGACAGAAGTTGGGGCGTATCCTGATCGATTTAGGGACTATTTCAGAAGAAGATCTTCGGCTTGCCCACAGTAAATTGCTCCTGTTGCCAATTTGGGAAAAGAAAAAAGAGGATCGTTACCCATTGGTGGAAAATGTGCCAAAGGTATTTTTGGTATCAAACCGTGTGCTTCCGCTCAATCTGCACAATGGAATACTGGATGTTGCTCTTGCAGATCCGCAGGATTCACTCCTTATAGAGACAATTGCATTATCTACTAACAAGCAGGTTAACGTGTTTGTTGGTTGTGAGAAGGATATCCTGGCTTCTCTTGAGGCCCTTTATGAGGGTGAGATTAAAGAAGAGGATGCAGTCACCTCCAATATTGAGGTGATGGAAGATGTAGAGCAATTAAGGGATATGGCATCTGAGGCGCCGGTTATACGCCTGGTGAATAATACCTTAACAAAAGCTATCGAAATAGGGGCAAGCGATGTCCATTTAGAAGTTTTTGAGAAGAATGCGCGACTGCGATATCGTGTAGATGGTGTCTTACGAGAGCTTACGCCGCCTCCCCGGGAAATTTATAACGCTATAATTTCGCGTATTAAGATTATGGCTAAGTTAAATATTGCTGAGAAGCGGCTCCCGCAAGATGGCCGAATCAAGATGAAGGTAGCCGGGAAGGAGATAGATTTGAGGGTCTCTATTATCCCGATGAGTCATGGCGAGGGAGTTGTCATGAGAATCCTGGACAGAACAGCAGTAACGCTTGATCTGGAAGCGCTGGGATTTAGTCAGGAATTTTTGGGTAAATTTCGGCGTATGGTGAATAAACCCGAGGGCATGTTGCTGGTAACCGGACCAACAGGAAGCGGAAAGACAACGACTTTATATGCGGTTCTTAAAGAACTAGTTTCTCCCGAGATAAAGATTGTAACGGTAGAAGATCCCGTCGAATATAGTATGGAAGATGTAAATCAGATACAGGTAAACCCACAGATTGATTTGACTTTTGCTTCCGGACTGCGATCTATTTTGAGGCACGATCCTGATATTATTCTCATTGGTGAAATCCGGGACCGGGAGACAGCTTCTATTGCCATTCAGGCTGCCTTAACCGGGCATCTTGTTTTTCGACATTGCATACAAACGATTCAGCTTCAGCCTTTACTCGCTTAATTGATATGGGAATGGAAGACTATTTGATCTCTTCGTGTATTATTGGTGTCCTTGCGCAGCGATTAGTGCGGAAGATATGCACGCAATGCCGTGAGTCCTATATACCAGGAGAAGATTTACGTAAAACAGCAGGGTTGAAAGAGGGAGAGCCTTTATACAAATCCAGAGGTTGCGATGCATGTAACAATTTGGGGTTTAAGGGAAGAAAGTGTATTGCCGAATTTTTATATGTCGATGATGCCATCCGGCGGCTTATTATATCCCATAAGGATTCTAATGAGATCATGAAGGAAGCGGTAAAAAGAGGAACAAAGATATTATGGGAGGATGGTCTTGAAGCTGTACGAAAAGGTGAAACGACGCTGGATGAATTGCTACGGGTGTCATCCGATACATAAAAAAGGCTAGGAAAGGGCTTTTCTTAAAAATCTTCCTGTATAGGATCTTTCAATCTTTGCAATCTGTTCCGGTGTGCCTGCTGCAATTATCTCACCTCCGTTTGCGCCGCCCTCCGGGCCTAAATCAATAAGGTAATCTGCTGTTTTAATAACATCCAGGTTATGCTCTATCACGAGAACCGTATTGCCCAAATCGACAAGTTGGTGTAATATCTTAAGAAGCTGTTGTATGTCAGCAAAGTGTAGTCCTGTTGTCGGCTCATCGAGAATATACAGTGTTTTTCCCGTCGCTTGTTTAGAGAGTTCAGTGGCAAGTTTAATTCTCTGCGACTCTCCTCCGGAGAGAGATGTGCTGGACTGCCCCAGTTTAATATATCCCAGCCCAACGTTTTTAAGTGTTCTTACAATGCGTTCAATCTTGGGAATATTTTTGAAAAAAAGATAGGCGTCTTCGATACGCATATCGAGAACATCTGAAATGCTTTTATCTTTGTAAGTAACCTCCAGTGTCGCTTTGTTGTATCTTTTTCCTCCACATTCTTCGCACGTAACGTACATATCAGGGAGAAAATGCATCTCTACTTTTTTAATTCCCTGTCCTTTGCAGACTTCACATCGTCCGCCACTGATATTAAAGCTATACCTTCCTGCTGTGTAACCACGGATCTTCGCTTCTGGAATTTGCGCAAAGAGAGAACGAATCAAATCAAATGCCCTTGTATAGGTTGCGGGATTCGAGCGTGGAGTATGTCCTATTGGAGATTGGTCAATTTCTATAACTTTGTCAATGCGCTCAATACCAAGAATCTCGTCATGTTCTCCTGGCCGATCATGACTATTGTATAACAATTTCTTAAGGGAACGAAGGAGAATATCGTTAACGAGTGTACTTTTCCCGGAGCCGGATACACCCGTGACACAGCAAAAGGCTTTTAAGGGAATTTTTACATGGATGGATTTTAGATTATGAGCGCGGGCTCCTTTTATTCCGATAGAGTTTTCTAACTGGATGTTTCTTCTTTTGTCGGGAAGTTCAATTTTGAATGTTTGGTTGAGATATTGCCCGGTTAATGATGTATGATTATGAGTGATTTCTTTCAGGTTACCCTGGGCAACAATACTGCCGCCTTTTTCACCTGCGCCAGGACCGAGGTCGATAATGTAATCTGAGTGGCGAATGGTCTCTTCGTCATGTTCCACAAGGATAACGGTATTTCCCTTATCCCGTAATGCATATAAGGTTTGCAGAAGATGTTCATTATCTCTCGGATGAAGCCCTATTGTTGGCTCATCGAGTACATAACAAATTCCGACAAGACCTGATCCTATTTGTTTGGCAAGCTGTGTTCTTTGTGCTTCACCCCCGGAAAGAGTATCGCTGCTGCGTCCCAGAGTTAAATAATGTAGTCCTACATCTATCATAAAGGAAAGCCTGTTTTGAATTTCTTTGAGAATTTGCTGAGAAATAATTATTTGCTGGTTATTTAACTTCAAAGCATTAAAGAAATGAAAGGCTTCTTCTGTGGTTAGATCCATAATTTCATGAATCGATTTCTCATGAATTTTTACTGAAAGGGACTCAGGACGCAATCTGGCTCCATTGCAAGATGCGCAGGTTCTATAACCCCTATAGCTGGAAAGGCGCTTGATAATGCGCTCGCTGGTTGTTTTTTCATAGATGCGCCTGAGGTTGGGAATTACTCCTTCAAAATCTTGTATACCAAAGAACAGAGCGTCTGCAACTTCTTTGCTTAATTTTTCAAATGGTACGTTCAGGGAATTTGGGAAAATTTTTGAGAATGCCGTAATTTGGTTATCGTAATGAGTTTGAGTTAGCGATCCCCAGTTTTGCCAGGCATCAATAGCCCCGTCTTTGATGTTAAGTTGTTTATTAGGGACGACTAGTTCCGGGTCAAAATCAAGGGTATTCCCAAGTCCATCACAACCAGGGCATGTACCGTAAGGACTATTAAATGAAAACATGCGCGGCGTTAATTCCTCGCAACCCCTTCCACACTCAGGACAGGCATAACGTTCACTCAGGATAGAATCTATCCAGGTTTTCTCGTGTTCCTGGCTTACCAACATAACTCCTTCGCCTAATTGGAGGCACGTTTCTATTGAATCATACAGACGTGCCTGTATATCGTCTTTTATGATCAACCTGTCCACAATTACATCAATCTCGTGGGATTTATACCTTGCTAATTTTGGGATGGTCTTAAGATCCATAATGGCATTATTAACACGGGCGCGTACATAACCCTTTTGTATTATTGACTGAAATACCTCCCGGTGTTCTCCTTTTTTACCTTTGATAAGTGGCGCAAGAAGCATAACCTTGGTTCCTTCAGGAATTTCCATTATCCTTTGGACCATCTGATCAATACTTTGACGGGAAATAATATATTTACAATGATAACAATAAGGAGTGCCAATTTTTGCATACAATAAACGCAAATAATCATAAATTTCAGTAACAGTTGCCACCGTTGAGCGCGGACTCGGCGGGCAGGTACGTTGTTCAATGGCAATGGTGGGCGGAAGGCCCTCAATAAGTTCTACGTCAGGTTTTTGTATTTGATCTAAAAATTGCCGTGCGTAAGAGGAAAGGCTCTCAATATATCGGCGTTGACCTTCTGCGTAAATTGTGTCAAAAGCAAGGGATGATTTTCCAGAGCCACTGATACCGGTAATAACAACGAGCCGGTCCCGTGGGATATCGATATTAATTCCTTTGAGATTGTGTTCTCTGGCGCCACGGATAGCGATGATATTATTTGAATTATTATTTTCTTTCGTCATTATGATCTATACAGGATGGATAAACCAAGCCTGTTTTACAAAATAAAATTTTCAGAAATTCATACCGATGGGTATCAATACAAAAGACATCTGCAAAAGTAAGCAGGAGGTAAATGTAACGAGGGGTTTTTTTCTATGAGAATCGGGTCCAGTCTTGGATGAGTTGAATGAGCAGCCTGACGCCAACACCTGAAGCCCCTTTCCGGGTGTAAGCAGTATTTTTATCGCACCAGGAGGTGCCAGCAATATCAAGATGCACCCAGGGGTATTTTCCGGTAAATTTGCTTAAAAAGCACGCTGCTGTAATTGCCCCTGCATGAGGACCTCCTGTGTTTTTAATATCTGCAATATCACTCTTGATGTACTCTTGATATTCATCCCAGAGAGGCAGTTCCCAAACCCTTTCCCAGGATTTTTCTCCGGCAATCCTAATCCTTTTTTTCAGCTCTTCATTGTTTCCCGCCATGCCTGTGGCAATTGTGCCTAAGGCAACTACGCAAGATCCGGTAAGGGTGGCTAAATCAATAACAGCATCGGGTTTATAGTTTTCCGCATATCCCAATGCATCAGCGAGAATAAGGCGTCCCTCTGCGTCAGTATTTACAACTTCTGCAGTCTTGCCAGAATAAAATTTTACAATATCGCCGGGTTTTATTGCTGAACTGCCAGGCATATTCTCTGTGCAGGGAATAAGGCCAATGATACGTTGAGGTAGCCTCATTTTGGATATAGCTTTCATAGCGCCCATAACTGCAGCGGCGCCGGACATATCACTTTTCATTTGATCCATATCTTTTGCTGGTTTTATGCAAATTCCACCCGAGTCGAAAGTAATTCCTTTTCCAACGAATATAATCGTATCTTGATTCTTTGCGCGTATATTATATTCAAGGATAATAAGTTTTGGTGGTTGATTACTACCTTGCGAAACACCCAATATACCACCCATACCTAATTTTTTTAATTCCGGCGTTGATACTATTTTACAATGAACGCCCGTTTCTCCTGCTAATTTTTTTGCAGTATTGGCTAAAATGGTTGGGGTTTTATCCTGCGCTGGTGTATTGATCAAATCACGGGTAAAACAGACAGCATCTGCAATAATTTGTCCGTGTTTGATACCTTCCTGGGCAGGTTTTGCTGTTTCTTTATAAGATAAAAGGAGGGTAATTGTTTTGAGCTCTTTTTTCTCTTCTGGTAGTATATATTTATATTTTTGAAATGTATAGAGAGCAAGTAGACATCCTTCCGTGTAAGCCTGATACCACTCAGGAGAAGCAGGCATATCGATTGAATCGATTACGCTGGTAACTTCCCCAATTCCTGTATCGTATACTATACTGGCTGTAGTGCCTGCAGCTTGCCTTACTTTATCTAAAGTTACCTCTTTTTTCTTGCCAAGGCCTACCAGCATGATACGCTTAGCAGGTATTTTCCCATACGTTGGGAGAATGAGTGTCCTATTAAGTTTAGCAACAAATTCCTTTTTCTTTATTAATTCAGATACAATGTTATGTAAGGCATTATCGCAATGCGTGAGCATATCACCCGCTATCGGCAGATCTTCATATAGGTAAAAAGCGAGTATTTCTGCAGACTCTTTTTCGACCGTGCCAACTTTTATACGAATGTTCATAAGTTTACCCCAAATCATGCTATACTATGTTCTAATTATAAAATTCCAGGCATCTTACGATTATAAAGCCCCTGTTTATGAATGTCAAGCTATCTTTGTATCAAGGAGTCTTGATACCTTTACTTTCTATGTATATGTTAGCGAATAAGAGAGATATATGAGTTTGAATTAGACGAGGCAGGGTAAACTTGACATTATTGGTATAAAAGAATATAGTTATACTATAGTTTACTAAAATAATTTAATGGGAAAGGAATAAGAGGTGTGGGATTATTCTGAAAAGGTTAAAGACCATTTTTTCCGTCCAAGGAATGTGGGCGATATTGAAGACCCGGATGCTGTTGGTGAAGTTGGAAGTCTTGCCTGCGGTGATGCATTAAAGTTGATGTTAAAACTGGATGGATCTGGCCGTATTACCGATGCAAAGTTTAAAACATTTGGGTGTGGAAGCGCTATTGCCTCTGCCAGCGCCTTGACAGAGATGGTCAAGGGAAAGACGTTAAGTGAGGCTGCAAAAATTACCGATAATGATATTGCTGAGTATTTGGATGGGCTGCCTGAGCAAAAGATGCATTGTTCTGTAATGGGACGCGAAGCTCTGGAAGCGGCTATTGCTAATTATCGGGGATTAAAAATAGAGAAACCCGTTGATGAAGGGACTATTGTTTGTAAATGTTTTGGTGTGACAGATAATAAAATTGCCCATGAGGTTAGAGAACATAAATTAACCACCATTGAGCAGGTTACTAATTTCTGCAAGGCGGGAGGTGGGTGCCGCTCATGCCATCCCCAAATTCAGGCCATTATAGATGAAGTCTGGCAAAAAGAAAAGGAGAAGGTGATGATTGCGAAGAGTCCTGCTAAAAGGTTGACAAATATTCAGAAAATGAAGATGGTACAAGAGGTTATTGAAAGGGACATTCGTCCTACTCTTCAGGCTGATGGAGGTGATATTGAACTGATCGATATAGACGGTGACCGTGTTACGGTCTCTTTTCGGAAAAGCTGTGTAGAGTGCCCCAGCTCAAAGGTTACGTTGAAATCAACCGTAGAGGCAAAATTAAGGGAATTTGTAACAGATTCACTTATCGTTGAGGAGGTATCCTCATGAAATTTGTATATGCGGACAATAATGCCACGACAATGGTTGCTCCTGAGGTTGTAGAAACCATGCTGCCTTATTTTACAGAATATTATGGAAATCCTTCAAGTATGCATACCTTTGGCGGCCAGGTAGCAAAAAAGATTGATAGCGCAAGGCAACAAGTGGCAGATCTTATTGGCGCCGACCCCGGAGAAGTTATGTTTACAAGCTGTGGTACAGAAAGCGATAATGCAGCCATTTGGGGGATACTCAAGGCAAACCCGCACAAGAGACATATCGTAACTTCAAGAGTAGAGCATTCTGCTGTCTACAACTTATGCAAGTATCTGGCTCAGAATGGTTATCAGGTAACAGAGTTAGGTGTAGATACGCATGGGATGCTTAACCTCAATGAATTAGCGGATGCAATAAAAGAAGATACGGCAGTGGTATCGATTATGTATGCAAACAATGAGACAGGAGTGATTTTCCCCATAGAGGAGATTGGCAATATTGTGAAGCAGAAAGGCTCTTTATTGCATACAGATGCCGTGCAGGCCGTGGGCAAGATACCGATAAACCTTTCAAAGAGTACGATAGATCTCTTAACACTCTCCGGGCACAAATTGCATGCCCCAAAGGGAGTAGGTGCGCTTTTTATCAGAAAGGGAATTACCTTTGCTCCTTTTATCATTGGTGGACACCAGGAAAAAAATCGCCGTGGTGGCACGGAGAATGTTCCATCAATCATGGGCATTGGCAAGGCATGTGAATTGGCAAAAAAGCACCTGGCGGAGGAACAGAATGGTGTAAAATTGTTAAGGGATAAGCTGGAGAACGAAATACTCGAAAAGGCGCCAGATGCCAGATTAAACGGGCATAAAATACACCGTCTTCCCAATACTACAAATTTGAGTTTTGAGTTTGTAGAAGGTGAGGCGATTTTGCTCTTGCTCAATGAAAAAGGAATTTGCGCTTCATCCGGGTCTGCTTGTACTTCCGGCTCTTTGGAACCTTCCCATGTGCTAAGGGCTATGGGTGTTCCTTTTACTGCGGTACATGGCTCAGTACGGTTAAGCTTAAGCCGGTATAGCACGATGGAAGAGGTTGATTTCATTATCGAACATCTTCCGCCCATTATTAGAAGATTAAGAGAAATATCACCTTATGGCAGGGATACAAAAGTAAAAGGACAAGGTGTTACTCACGCATCAGCAAGGCCATAGGAGGAGGGATAAAGCCCGGCTTAA
>SULG01000097.1 GCA_005524015.1 Candidatus Jettenia ecosi | reverse complement strand
GCCAACTACGCCGGGCAACCAGCGTCCCACGGTGAGTGCAGGATCTGACCAGACAATTACTCTGCCGGCGAATGCCTCTCTGAATGGTACGGTATCTGATGATGGTTTGCCAAATCCTCCCGGGGCAGTAACCACTACCTGGAGTAAAATCACCGGGCCGGGTACGGTTGCATTTGGCAATGCCAATGCCGTTGATACGACGGCGGGCTTTTCGGTAGCGGGGACCTATGTGCTGCGTCTGACTGCCAATGATAGTGAGTTAAATGCCAGCGATGATGTAACCATCACCGTCCTGGACACTACGGGAGGAGGAACCATAGACGTCCAGGTTTTGATTGGTACAGATGATGCAGAAGAGAGCGCTTCAGGAAATATGTTATTGGGCAGCAGCGACCTTGAGATGGTTTCTACCGCTAGTGGCAACCAGAAGGTAGGGATGCGCTTTACCGGAGTCAATATCCCAAAAGATGCTGCCATTATGAATGCCTATATTCAATTTAAGGCAGATGAGATACACTCCGGGGCAACTTCGCTGAGCATTCAGGGAGAAGCTGCCAATAATGCCGCTCAGTTTACCTCTGTTGACGGAAACATATCATCCAGACCAGGAACAACGGCTGCAGTGTCATGGTCGCCAGCGGCCTGGCTTACAAAAGGAGAAGCTGGCCTTAATCAAAGGACGCCCAACATATCCTCGGTCATTCAGGAGATTGTAAACCGTGCCGGGTGGTCAGGCGGCAATTCGCTGGTAATTATCATTACAGGTACGGGTAGAAGAGTAGCAAAGTCCTACAATGGCGACCAGGCCGGTGCGCCATTGCTCCATGTTGTATTCAATACAGGAGGGCAAACGAATCAACCTCCCTCAGTTAACGCAGGCCAGGATCAGGCGGTTACCTTACCGGCAGGCGCTGCTCTGGATGGCAGTGTTTCTGATGATGGTTTACCGAATCCTCCGGGTGTTGTGACTACTACCTGGAGTAAGGTAAGCGGCCCGGGAGACGTGAACTTTGGCAATGTCAATGCTGCCGATACAACGGCGGGCTTTTCGTTGGCGGGGGCTTATGTGCTGCGCCTGACTGCCGATGACGGAGGGTTGAATGCCAGTGACGAACTGAGCGTTATTGTATCGAATACTGTTATTAATCAGCCACCCACGGTGAATGCAGGGATAGATCAATCGATTACCTTACCGAGCAGTGCAACGTTGGACGGAACGGTGGCGGATGACGGCTTACCGAATCCTCCGGGCGCCGTGACTACTGCCTGGAGTAAGGTAAGCGGCCCGGGCGCCGTGACCTTTGGCAATGCCAATGCCGTTGATACAACGGCGGGCTTTTCGGCAGCAGGAACCTATGTGCTGCGCCTGACTGCCAATGATAGTGAGCTAAATGCCAGCGATGATGTAACCATTACCGTCCTGGACACTACGGGAGGAGGAACCATAGACGTCCAGGTTTTGATTGGTACAGATGATGCAGAAGAGAGCGCTTCAGGAAATATGTTATTGGGCAGCAGCGACCTTGAGATGGTTTCTACCGCTAGTGGCAACCAGAAGGTAGGGATGCGCTTTACCGGAGTCAATATCCCAAAAGATGCTGCCATTATGAATGCCTATATTCAATTTAAGGCAGATGAGATACATTCCGGGGCAACTTCGCTGAGCATTCAGGGGGAAACTGTCAATAGCGCCGCTCCGTTTACCTCTACCAAAGGGAACATATCGTCCAGACCAGGAACAACGGCTGCAGTGCCATGGTCGCCGGCGGCCTGGCTAATAAAAAAAGAAGTTGGCCTCAATCAGAGGACGCCCAACATATCCTCGGTCATTCAGGAGATTGTAAACCGTGCCGGGTGGTCAGGCGGCAATTCTCTGGTAATTATCATTACAGGCGCTGGCAGACGGGTAGCAAAGTCCTACAATGGCGACCAGGCCGGTGCGCCATTGCTCCATATTGCATACAGCGTAGGACAAACAAACCAACCCCCTACAGTTAACGCAGGCCAGGATCAGGCGGTTACCTTACCGGCAAGCGCTGCTCTGGATGGCAGTGTTTCTGACGATGGTTTACCGAATCCACCGGGCGCCGTGATTACCACCTGGAGTAAGGTAAGCGGCCCGGGCGACGTGGCCTTTGACAATGCCAATGCCGTTGATACAACGGCGAGCTTTTTGGTAGCAGGGACTTATGTACTACGCCTGACTGCTGATGATGGCGCTTTAATTACGAGTGATGAACTCAGTATCGTGGTATCGAATCCCATTATAAACCAGCCACCAGAGGTAGATGCAGGGATAGATCAGGCGATTACGTTGCCGAACAGTGCAACCCTGGATGGAACGGTAACAGATGACGGCTTACCGACGGGTACCATAACGACAACCTGGAGTATGGTCAGTGGTACAGGTACCGTAAGCTTTGGCGATGCGAATGCCGTAGACACAACGGCTAGTTTCTCCCTAGCGGGGACTTATGTATTAAGTTTAGTAGCCGATGATGGAGAATTGAATCCCAGTGATGAGATAACCATCGTGGTATCGAATCCCATAGTGAATCAGCCACCAGAGGTAGATGCAGGGGTAGATCAATCGATTACGTTGCCGAACAGTGCAACATTAGATGGAACGGTGACAGATGACGGCCTACCGACGGGTACCATAACGACAACCTGGAGTATGGTCAGTGGTACAGGTACGGTGAACTTTGACAATGCGGGTGCGGTAGACACCACGGCAAGCTTCTCAGAGGCCGGGACGTATGTGCTGAGTCTAACGGCCGATGATGGAGAATTGAATCCCAGCGATGAGATAACCATCGTGGTATCGAATCCCATAGTGAATCAACCACCAGAGGTAGATGCAGGGATAGATCAATCGATTACGTTGCCGAACAGTGCAACATTAGATGGAACGGTAACAGATGACGGCTTACCGACGGGTACCATAACGACAAGCTGGAATGTGGTGAGTGGTACGGGTACGGTGAACTTTGACAATGCGGGTGCGGTAGACACCACGGCAAGCTTCTCAGAGGCAGGGACGTATGTGTTGAGTCTGGCGGCCAATGATAGTAACTTGAGTTCGAACGATGAGGTAACCATCGTAGTATCCGATTGACACTCAAAAGGTGCGCATGAAAGTGATGCTTTTGAAATGCTTGCTACCAGGAGACGGGATCATCTGATATAGGCGGTTTTTGAGGTGGCAGGGCAATGTCATTAAGCATTTTTATTAAGGAAATGGTAAAAATGCTATAGTACCTTCTGTATGAAACCGAACATACTGTATTCAACCCCGAAGGGGTGAAATGATTATAGATAAAATATGCCCTACCATCAAATCCCGAAGGGATGACATCTCAATACAGGTTCCCATATGTCACCCTTCGGGGTTTAAGGGTTTTTTTCTGCTTTTTCTATAATCATAACATCCCTACCGGATTAGGCAGGAAAACGAAAGGAGAGATGCAACATTTTGCGTCTCCAAAATCCTGAGTTTGTACCATTACAAAATCGTGTATCTCTGAGAGTGTTTCCATAGTAAATATTGACCATGATACTGTAGAGCATGTGGTTTACAAGACTTCGTCTCCGCCATATGCTGTATGGTTTCAATCGTTGATGACTATAAGCATTTGTCTGCAAAGTTCATATCCATGCTTAGAATTTATCCCTTTGGTGGATTCACTTCGTTTAATCCACCCTACCGGTAATTTTATAATGAGTAGGGTGGATTAAGCGGAGCGAATCCACCATTGCATCTGGAGACCGTTTACAGCCTCTGTCTCAATTAATTGTTTCATAAGGATAATGAAAGAAGAACAAGCAATTATTCTTATCAAGAGATATGCCAGGAAAGTGAAAAATGTGTGCCTCCGGACATGAGAAGGAAGTTGTTACACAGGGAGGATGACCAGATGAAATGCGGTAAACTATGGAAATACGAATACGGAGGGAGTAGGATTCGAACCCACGGGAGGCTTTCGCCTCCAGCAGTTTTCAAGACTGCCGCCATAGTCCACTCGGCCATCCCTCCTGTTATCAAAAGTTGTACTCTGGCTTACAAACTTCTTCTAAAACTTTTTTGGCCACAAAGATCGGAGTATTCTTAAGCATTGCTAGTGCAATAGCATCGCTGGGTCTGGAATCAATTTCCACAACTGAATTATTTTGTTGCACTATAATTTTTGCATAGAAGGTATTATTTTTCAGATCATTAATAATAATCTTTAAGACCTCTGCATTCAGGCCTTCTATTACATTGCTAATGAGATCATGTGTAAGAGGCCGTGGAGTGGTAACACCCTTAACTGCCCTGTCGATAGCCCATGCCTCATGGAGACCGATAACTATCGGAAAACTCCGCTGCCCTTCTTTTTCCTTTAAGACAATAATCTGATGATCGCTTGTCTCGGTGATTATAATTTTTGAGAGTTCCATAAGAACCATACGAAGTCCTCTCATGTAAGCGATAAGGGAATAAATATAATGTATGCTATGTCTTTATCTATGGACAAACTATGAAAATTCTAACACATCACCCCTTTTTGTCAAATGTTTTTTAATTTAAACGCGACCGATCCTGATATTATTTATTGTTGTATGATGGACTTGTGAAACTTTATTGACACTCTACAAATTGACTGCTATACTGATTTTACTTATGATAATTTCATACATAGTAGAGTATAATAATGTCGTATTTCTACCAATCAAAGAGTCTTGCCAATAGTTTTTTATTTATCCTGCCCCTGTTGATCTTATATGAAGTGGGAATTGCATTGCAAGATTCAAAGATCAAGAATACCGCAGATGTTATTGTAAAGACTCCCCTGGCGCTGTTTGGTAAAAACAGTTCTTTGATATTTAATCTATTAGTTATTATTTTTCTCATTGCATCGATATTTTATATAGAAAAGGAATATCAGCTCAGTATTTTGGTATTTATTCCCATGATCATAGAGAGTATGGTTTATGCCCTTTTTATCAGTTACGGAATTGGGTTTATTGTTTATAAGATAGTATCGTCCTGCGCCATCGCTATACCTTTTTCCCTGAGCATGTGGATGGGAATCATTCTTTCTATCGGAGCGGGAGTTTACGAAGAAATTGTTTTTCGGCTTATTTTAATTACATTATTATACTTTTTATTTGCGGTTCTCTTAAAAATAAATAAACCTATGAGCGCTGCGATAAGCATCCTGACCGGGGCATTTCTGTTTACTATTATGCATTATGCGGGAACCCTCGGTGATACCTTTACCTATACCAATTTTACCTTCCGGATGTTATCCGGAATAGTATTATCGGCCATCTTTTTGTCTCGCGGGCTAGGTATCGCTGTTTATACCCATGCAATTTACGATGTATTCACGGTCTTAAAACCTTTTTATGCTTAGAGGGAACTTTTGTGGAAAATATTATCGTTGGCATTACCGGCGCCAGTGGGGCTATTTATGCCCAGCGTCTCTTGCATATCCTCAGTAAGAAGGAATACAACATTCATCTATCGATATCAGATGCTGCGGCCATCGTTATCAAACATGAATTGGGAATTGATCTTCATGGTAATCAACCGAATCTTACAAGGCTTCTTGGTTATGACCCGGATAATGTTATCTATTATCGCAACTCAGATATCAGCGCAACTATTGCCAGTAGCCGCTATTCTATCAAAGCGATGGTGATAGTTCCCTGCAGCATGAATACCCTCTGCTCTATTGCCTGCGGTATTTCGAATAATCTCATTCAACGCGCTGCAAGTATAACTATGAAAGAAGGCCGAAAACTCGTGCTCGTGCCACGCGAAACACCATTTTCTTCCATTCATTTGGAAGCTATGTTAAAATTATCCTCGGCAGGGGCATGTATCCTGCCTGCTGCGCCCGGGTTCTATTATAATCCGAAGACCATAGAAGATCAGATAGATTTTGTTGTAGCCAGGATATTGGATGTATTGGGTATAGCGCATAGTCTCATTCCCCAATGGCATGGTGAAGAACTTATGTATCGTGAATAACGAGAAGCATTAAAAAAAGAATTTGCTGATGTGCTTGCATGGCTGTTTATCCTGGCAAGTTTATCAGGAATTAAAATGGAAGAAACTATCAATAAATATACTGCGGGATGTCCCGTATGTAGCAGAATTCCTTGTGCATGTAAGGAAGAATAAGGAGGTAAAGGTATATGACAGATACGAATGCTCATGGTAACCCACCCGGGTCTGAATGGCAGCCCGTTTATATGAAGAAAAGCAGGGGCGCTGGTTTTTGGATTGCGGTTGGGATTGCCTCGTTCTTTTTCTTATGCACCCTTTTTTTATTCATACTCTTTATCGGTTCTCTCCTGTTAGGAAGGGCATTCCTGGGCACAACGCCAGAAGGTAAAAGGCAAATATTCGAGACCATTGTCGAAGGGAAAGGGGAAGATAAGATTGCCATAGTCCCCATCAAAGGCATATTAACGGATGAGCCAGGAGATGGCCTTTTTATAGGAAGATACAGCATAGTCGAGGTTGTAAAGCAGGATCTCGAACAAGCTACGAATGACCCGCATGTTAAGGCCGTAATTTTAGAAATTGACAGCCCTGGCGGCGGTATTACGGCCAGCGATGTTATTTACAACAGAATTATGAAATTTAAGGCCGATACCCAAAAAAAGGTCGTTGTATACATGGGGGATATTGCTGCATCTGGCGGGTACTACATTTCCACTGCGGCCGATGCTATTGTGGCACATCCAACAACAATTACCGGTAGTATCGGGGTTATTATGCCATTAATAAACGTGGCAGAACTTATTAACCGATATGGCATAAAAGATAATTCTATCACCTCCGGCGCTATGAAAGAAATCGGCTCTCCATTCAAACAGATGACTCCGGAAGAAGCAAACATTCTAAAAGATATTATCCATGAACTCTACATGCAATTTGTAACCGTGGTTTCCACAGGCAGGAATCTGGATGTTGAAACGGTAAAGAATCTTGCAGATGGAAGAATATATACCGGTAAACAGGCCGTTGAAAAGGGATTAGTTGATCGGCTTGGTTACCTGGAAGATGCTATTCATGTAACCAGGAAATTATCAGGACTTTCTGAGGCAACTGTTGTAAGATACGAAAGACCATCCGGGCTGGCAGGTATGTTTGGATTGCTATCCAGAAGACTTTTTCAAAATACTACCATCAATTTTGATCTCTTGCAATTTTATGAGCAGGATAGTATAAAGCCCATGTATTTATGGACCGGTCATTCAAGAAAAGAGTAAGTACTCAAAATTAGTTTAATATACAGGAATTTCAAAGTTGCTACAAAACCACTAAGGCACAAAGAAAAACTTAGTGTCTTGGTGCCTTAGTGGCAGAAAAAAAATTGGTAGAAATCCTCATCTAACTGTAAACATATACCCAAAATACTACCCGTTATGATACGTGTTCGTTTCGCGCCATCACCTACCGGTCTCTTGCACATCGGAAATGCACGCATGGCCGTTTTTAACTGGCTCTTTGCAAGGCGGCATAAGGGCGCCTTTATCCTGAGGATCGAAGATACGGATGTTGCCCGCTCGGAAAAAAAGTACATGGCACAACTCATCGAAGACCTGCATTGGCTAGGGATAACCTGGCAGGAAGGACCCGACGCAGGCGGCCAGTACGGCCCCTATCTGCAGTCAGAGCGTTTACCTGTCTATAACGATATTTGTCAGAAATTTTTAGACGAAGGATTGGCATACCGGTGCTATTGCACCCCGGAAAAGTTGGAAGAACGCAGACAAATTGCTAAACTAACAGGGAAACCACCCCGGTACGATAACCGTTGCCGGAGATTAACGGATGCGCAAAAAAAGGCCTTTGCTTCCTCAGGTCTCAGTTTTACTGTTCGTTTTCAAGTGCCAGATGAACTCCTTGTATTTGATGACCTGATTCGGGGAACCTGTCAATTCGATATGAGCCTGATAGGAGATTTTGTGATTATGAGATCTGACGGAACACCCTCTTTCCACTTTGCTGTTGCCGTGGATGATACCCTGATGCATATTACCCATGTTATCCGTGGAGAAGACCATTTATCAAATACACCTTGTCATATAGTACTTTTCCATGCTTTAAAGCAGAAACCTCCCCAATTTGCCCATCTTTCACTCACTATGGGCGCAGACCGTACCTTGCTGAGTAAACGGCATGGGGCATTTTCTCTGACTGAATACCGTAAATCAGGCTATTTACCAGAAGCTATTATCAACTACATGATGCTCCTCGGATGGGCGCCAAAAGATAAAAGAGAAAAATTTACCATCGATGAGATCGTAGATACGTTTGATATAAACGCCATGAGCAAAGCGCCCTCGGTATTCGATCAGCAAAAATTAGACTGGTTGAGTGGACAATACATCCGGGAGGCAAATCTGGAAAGGCTTACAAACCTGGCGATACCTTATCTGCAAGCAGCCGGCTTCGTTCCTCCGGACGAGTCTCAAATTGACAGATCCCGGTTAAGAGCAGTTATCGATGCCACACGGGGCAGTATATCCCATCTGTCTCAAATTGTACAAGAAGCAGATATCTTCTTTAAAGATACTATAGTCAGCGAAAAGCATACTGAATTTTTATCATCAGAGACATCACGGATTGTACTCTCATTATTTCTCACGGAACTTCAAAAATTATCTGCCGTCTCCCCTGAAATTTTTCAGGATATTTTAACAACGATAAAAAAAGAAACAAACATAAAGGGGAAAGGGCTTTATCTGCCTATCCGTATTGCTTTAACAGGACGGGAGCATGGTCCTGAACTGTATTCTATTGCCCATATTTTAGGCATTGATGTCTGCAAGAGGAGGATTGAGAGATTTCTCCTGGCACAAAACAAATAATAATTGATATATATTCATAACGAAAAATAATACAAATATTCAGCATAGTAAGAAAGAGAGTATGGCGCTAAAATTTTATAATTCCCTAACGAAAAAAAAGGAAATTTTTACACCGTTACATGAGGGACGTGTTACTTTGTATGTATGCGGCCCTACCGTTTACGATCATCCCCATATCGGACATGCCAAGAGTTATGTTAGTTTTGATGTAATTGTCCGCTATCTTCGTTATTTAGGCTATAAGGTACGCTATGTGCAAAATATTACAGACGTAGGACATCTTACCGATAATGCAGACACAGGTGAAGATAAAATCGTCAAACGTGCGCAAAGAGAGCACGTGGAACCTGCAGAACTTGTTGAAATATATACACGAAGTTACTTCGAGGATATGGATGCATTGAACAATGTAAGGCCTGATATTTCACCACGGGCAACAGCACACATTCCCGAGCAAATTGAGCTTTTAGAGAAATTAATTGAAAAAGGGTATGCTTACGTATCGCACGGTTCTGTTTATTTTGAGGTCCAAAAATTTAAAGAATATGGAAAACTCTCGGGAAGAAAACAGGAAGAACTTGATGCAGGAGCCAGGATAGAGATAAACCCTGAGAAACGAAATCCATCCGATTTTGCGTTGTGGAAGAGGGCAGAGCCAGGCCATATCATGAGGTGGAAAAGCCCATGGGGAGAAGGCTTTCCCGGATGGCACCTTGAATGTTCTGCCATGTCAATGAAATATTTGGGACAGACTATAGACATTCATGGAGGAGGATTGGAAAATATCTTTCCCCATCATGAATGCGAAATCGCACAAAGTGAGGCAGCAAACAATCAGCCATTTGTCAGATATTGGATACACAATAATATGGTTACCGTAAACGGGCAAAAGATGGGAAAATCCCTTGGTAATTTTATCACCCTCAAGGATGCCTTTAAGAAGTACCGCCCGTTAACGGTAAGGTTCTTTATTCTTACAACTCATTATCGCAGCCCGTTAGACTTCAGCAATGAGGCGCTTGATGCCGCAGATAAGGGCCTTGAACGCTTATATAACACCATTCAACATTTACGGGAGCGGTTAGCGTATGCACAGGATGGTTCAACCCCTCCTCACCTTTATGAAAGATTAGAACACTATAAAAAAGCATTTATAGAAGCAATGGACGAGGATATTAATACTTCCGATGCCATTGCCGTACTCTTTGATGTATCGAAAGAAGTTAATACGCTCCTCAATTCCGGTGAAGAGATCGGCAAAAAATGTTTAGAAGACATTCATGCACTTTACCAGCAACTTGGCGGTGATATTCTTGGTATCATACCGGATGTCCTCGAGTCTGAACAGAAAGGCGAAACGGATACCCTGAAAAATATCATGGGCATGCTTATAGATACCCGATGTGAGCTGCGTAAGGCAAAACAATGGCAATTGTCAGATTTTATTCGTAATAAACTCCTGGAAGTAGGTATCACTCTGGAGGACAAACCAGACGGTACGGTATGGAGAAAGATAAAATAAGGAAGAAATCATCGCCCCCGAACGGATCAAAAACTGTTCGGATTCAACCCCGAAGGGATGACATATCTGCACGGGTTTCCTATGTCACCCCTTCGGGGTTTAAGGGCTTTTTTCTGCTTTTTCTATAATCATGACATCCCTACGGGATCAGGCAGGAATGCAAAATCTTGCGCCTGTACAATCGTAATGTCTTACGCGCCCGTACCATTGCAAAATCGTGTGCCTCTGCAAGTGTTTTCATGGTAAATATTGATCACGATACCATAGAGCATTTAATTTACAAAACTTCGTCCCTGTTTTGTAAGCTTGTATAGAGCTTCCGCAAGAGTTATTAATTGGTCCAGGGTTAAAACTTCACCTCTTACCCGCTCATCGAGCTGCATATTTCGGATAAGTTCTTTTATCTGTTCCCTCGATATTTTTGGCAATTTCAATTGTTCGAGACTATTGAGTAATGTCTTACGCCGTGAGGTAAATATAGCATACATGATATTTTTAAAAAATGAATAATCTGTTATTTTTCCTGCATATTTTTCTTTATGCACAACTACCTTAACGATAGCTGAATAGACTTCTGGTTTTGGCCAAAATACCTGTGGGGGCAAGGTCTTCACAACTTTTACTTCTGAAAATAATTGAATAATAAGAGATAATATACCGTATTCCCGCGTACCAGGAGCTGCTGCCATGCGTTCGGTAATCTCTTTCTGAAGCATGAGCACCATCAAATCTATGGATAAATCACTCTCTAAAAGATTAATAATTACCGGTGTGCTAATGTTATAGGGCAGATTGGAAACTACTTTTATTTTGGCCCGGTTCTGTTCCCGAAGCCAATTCTGTATCAATGATAAAACATCCCGGTTTAATTCATGTTTCGTCTTTAAAATATCGGTATTAACAAGGGTAATATTTTTATATAGTTTCAGTATATCAGATGATACTTCAAATAGCTTTTTGTCGATCTCAACCGTAAATACATGCCGGGCTTTTTCAGCCAGGAGTCTGGTTAATCCGCCAGTCCCTGTGCCAATTTCCAACACTACATCATTTTCATTCAGACCGGCAATTTCCGGAATCGATACTAAGATATTCTGATCAATAAGAAAGTTTTGTCCAAAACGCTTATTCAGCATAATCCCTCTACTCCTAAAGATTTGCTTTAGTATAGATGGGGTATGAGGAAGAAAATGTAGTTCTTTTGATGACATGTATGTTTGATCGTAAAGGAAAATGGTACGCATTACCGTGGCCGGTGTAACTTCCGTATCAGGTACAGAATAAGCTCCAGGAATGCAGGAGTTATTCTATCTCTTCATCCTCTGGCCGCCATGCCGGATCTACGATACAGAGGAATTTCAAATCACCGGAACCCATGTTTTTAATATATTGTACTGAATGCGGCGGAATGTAGATTGCCTGATTCGGATAAACCTTCTCAAATTCATTATCAATATACATAATTCCTTCTCCTTCCAGAATATAATATACCTCTGAATGAATGAGTTTATGACGCAGCGAGGTCTCACCGGGTTTGACAATAGCATGCGCCAGACTATAGCGTAGTTTCAAGTTCTCTTTCAGTGGATGCAGGAGTTCATGGAGAATTGTGTTATCTCTGGCGGTAAATTGTTCACATTTTTGTAAATCTTTTATAAACATTTGATTATCTCCTCTCCGTGCAATGTGACATCTGTGCGGCCATTTTTATGGCCTCTATCATAGAATGTGGATTTGCAATACCCTTGCCGGCAATATCATATGCAGTGCCATGGTCAGGTGATGTACGTACAAATGGAACGCCTAAAGTAATATTTACCCCGGTCTCAAAGGCATGTAATTTCAAGGGAATTGCACCCTGATCATGATACATAGCAACTACCAGATCATAAGCATCGTTCAGTACCTTGTAAAATACGGTATCGGCCGATACAGGGCCGTTACACCGAATACCCTTTTTCCTTGCCTTTTCAATGGCAGGGATAATAACCTTTCTTTCCTCATCTCCGAATATACCTTCCTCCCCTGCATGAGGGTTTAAACCACAAACGGCAATCCTTGGCTTATTAAGGTTAAAATATTTTTTAAGATTATCATTACTTATGGTTATCGTCTCAAGAATATTTTCCATGGTAAGTAATTGTGGCACATCTTTTAAGGCAACATGTGTGGTCACAAAGGCCACTCTCAATTTTCCACCCACCATAAGCATAACAACACGTTCAACACCTGAAAAAATACGAAGCATCTCGGTATGTCCGGGATAACCATATCCACCTAAATGGATAGCCTCCTTACAAATGGGAGCCGTAACAAGGGCATCGATGTATCTGGTCATTGCAAGATTAATGCCTCTAAGCACCCATTGAGCAGATAAGTCACCTCCTTCCATGGTAGGTTTCCTCTGCTTCATAATACTCGATTTCACATTACCTATGGATAAGAGAAAAAGAGGTTGTTTTGAATCTTCAATTTCTGATACATGAGATATTGTCTGGTATCTTACCGGTATTTTTAATGTTTTAGCTGTCCGCTCTAATACCTCATCACTACCAATAATGACATAATTCGCAATCTTTCTTATTGTTGTGGATTTCAGCGACTTTAAGATAATCTCAGGCCCGATCCCGCATGGGTCGCCCATGGTGATCCCGATGAGTAATTTTGATCTTTTATCTTTTGCCATATAGTTTTGTATTCAACTATCTAGAGAAATCCCTGTTCCGTTAACTGCCCTTGCGTAATATTGACCTTTTTCTCCCGGGTATTTATTAAGAGTTTTTTAATCCACTTACCCATCATATCAATCTCAACATTCACCTGGTCCCCTGGTTTCCTGAATCCTAATGTGGTTGAAGCTAAGGTATAAGGAATCAATGCAACAGAAAAAAAACTATCGGTAACGCCAACGATCGTGAGACTAATACCATCGATGGCAACAGAGCCTTTCTCAATCATCATATCAGTAAATATTTTCCCGGTAGAGAAGGATAGAATACACTGATCGGCAGATTGCTTCTTTTCTTTTATGGTACCTATGCCATCCACGTGCCCTGAAACAAAGTGTCCTCCCAACCTGTCTCCTACCTTTAATGCCCGTTCAACATTGACTTTTTCAGCATGTCCTAAGGCGCCTAACGTAGTCCTTTCCAGGGTTTCGCCGGAGACATCAAAACTAATCACCTGCCCTTTGATTTCTTTTACCGTAAGACATACCCCGTTAATAGCAATACTCTCACCAAGCTTAAGATCTTCGTAAAAACCATTTACATCGAGAAACAGTTCTCCACCGCCCGCTTTCGGTAATAATTTCTTTACTGATACAACATGCTCTATAATACCGGTAAACATAAATAAAATTTTTA
>SULG01000096.1 GCA_005524015.1 Candidatus Jettenia ecosi | reverse complement strand
AAGGGGGACTAAGGTGGAATAATATGAAGATTTACTATAACCCAAAACTAAAAGACCTTTCCAGAGAACTCAGAAAAAAGGGTACCTTATCTGAGGTTTTATTATGGAATGTATTGAAAGGCAGGAAAATAAAAGGCTATCAGTTCGTGAGGCAAAAGCCAATCGGGAATTATATTGTTGACTTCTTTTGTAGTAAATTAAAATTGATAATTGAGATTGATGGCATCAGTCATAATGACAAGGGAGAAAGTGACAAGATAAGGCAGCAAAAACTGGAATCGTATGGTTTATCTGTGTTACGGTTCTATGAGTGGGATGTTAAAAAAGATATATGCTCTGTGGTACAATCGATCGAAGACTGGATTACAGAATATGAGAAGAAAAACACAGCCCCCTGAGTCTCCCTTGTTAAGGGGGATTGATAATATCAAGATAACTAAAATCACAGATTTTGATGGAGTCAGCATTGATAAACAATATAAATTATGTAGGGAATAAACAAGTACTCGAAAATTACAAAATCTCCTTCTTGTGTTCCCGCAAATGCCCGGCAGATATCATCCTCAAATCGTATGACTGGGCAATTGAACAAAGAGAAAAAGGTAACTGCGTCATATCAGGTTTTCATTCCAAAATCGAGAAAGATGTTTTGCACTACTTGATAAAAGGAACCCAACCTGTCATACTTGTACTGGCAAGAGGTCTTAAGAAAAGACTTGATCCTGAATTCGAGAAAGCCTTAAACAAAAACAGACTCTTGCTCATTTCTCCATTTAACAGGGATGTGAAACGGGTTACTGTAGAAACTGCCAACCAGAGAAACCGTTTCATGGCAGAACTGGCGGATGAAATATTTGTCGCCTACGCCTCACAAGGTGGAAATATTGAAAAGCTCATTACCAGCATATCTCACACAGAAAAAAAGGTTTCAACTTTTAATTCATGTAAATGAAGATTAGATACAAACTCGTGAGATAATAGCGTATAATTTCTGATATGTTTTTTGCCAGTTTCATTCAAAGATATAAAATATTGCACGAATTGCGGATTCGACTTATTTACCCCTTAATCCAGATGGAGGAAAAATGTTGATATTATTTTTTAGAATTTTATGGTAAAAGACTTATTCAGATGTTCCCATTGTGATCAGACATATCGTAGTGATGAAGGTAATCAGAACAAGAGTATGGTATGCATCGGCTGCGGTTTAACGGTAATTCCTATAATAGCCAGGAAAAAGCGAAAAAAGGATACAAAAGGGTTTTGTGTCTTGCTGGGGTATTTTGCAATTGTCGCTCTTTTGGGATCGTTAGGTGGTGCTATGCTCATGCAAGGCTGGAACTTTTGGGTAACGTTTGCTATGTTAGGAGGAATTATCTATCTCGTAGGTAAGATCTTTATGGGTACCTATAACATTAACGAAATTGGTGAGTATGGACCGGATGAAATAGTTCCGGAAGCTCAAGGCACGGAGCATAAAATAGTCTTCGACCGGTTAGTGGTTGATGCGATCAAAGAATTACCACAAAGTATACAAGGCCGTTTATCAAATATATCTATTGTTGTAGAGGATAAACCTGCCAGCAAGGTATTAGAAAAATTGAAAATAACGCCAGGGAGAATTTTGTTGGGATTATTTGAGGGTATACCGCTTAACAAGAAAAGTGTGTGGCATTCTGGCGCTATGCCGGAGAGGATTACGATATTTCAGAAGAATATCGAGGCTCTTTGCCACTCGGACGGGGAGATTAAGAGAAGGATAAAGAATGTGGTACGTCATGAATTAGCTCATTTTATCGGGTTTACGGAAGAAGAAATCAGGAATTTAGGTTATTGAATGTTCAGGAATTCCAAAATAGCCACAAAATTACGGAGATAAGGAGATACTGGTATGGCAGAAATGCATTCGTTTGATATTGTATGTAAGGTAGAAATGCACGAGGTAAATAATGCGGTTGATCAGGCCAAAAAGCAGCTTGCAGTAAGATATGACTTTAAAGGAAGTAAATCTTCTGTTACGTTAAACAATGATAATTCTATAACATTAATTGCCGATGACGACTACAAGATGAGGAGTTTAACAGAGATTTTACAAGACAAGCTCGAAAAGAGGGGCATCCATTTAAAATCGCTTAACATTGGCGAACCAGAAAATGCATTAGGCGGCGCTATCCGGCAGGTTATTACGTTTCAGTCAGGCATTCCTATGGAAAAGGCCAAGGAACTGGTAAAATTTATTAAGGGACTAAAACTGAAAATTCAGGCCCAAATTCAGGAAGATAAGGTCCGTATAACAGGGCAAAAGATAGACGATCTCCAGTCAGTTATGAAGGCAATTAAAGACCAAAACTACGATTTTGCTATGCAGTTTGTAAACTATAAATAACAATAATTATTTCAAAACCCATGATTTTCCAGATCTTTTGAAATGATACGATATACATGCTTCAGGGGGATGCCTTTTTCCTCAGCAATCCTTTTGCAATCCTCATATTCAGGAGAAAAACTTTTAATATCCTCATGAAATTTCCCAATTTTAACCTTTATTTTACCAAACCGGGTATCAAATTCTTTGAACTCACGGGTAAGTATTGTACGAATTACTTTATATTTCCTGATGCCAAAGGTGGTTGTCTGGTCAAACAAAACCAATTCAACAGAAGATAGATTTCGTTCCGGTACAAGGGCGCTAATAATTATTCCGGGACGCTCCTTTTTCATCTGAATCGGTGTAAAATACACGTCTACCGCGCCTGCCTCAAATAATTTATCCATAACATAGCCTAGTATTTCTCCGGACATATTATCAATGTTGGTCTCAACAACCCACATTTCATCGGCTTCCGTACCCGGGGTTATTTCTCCTATGATGACACGTAATAAATTCGGTATCGTAGAGTCATGGTAACTACCTGCCCCATAACCGACCCGAAGGATTCTCATTTCTGGAATAGTGTGTATGCCTTCTCCCAACGTCGTTACTATTGCAGCGCCAGTAGGGGTTGTTAATTCTTTCGCTATATCGACAGATTTTAATAGGTGTCCCTTAAGGAGTTCTGCCACTGCAGGTGGAGGAACAGGGAATGTGCCATGTTCACATATCGTATATCCATGACCGGTGGGAATAGGTGAGAAATATATCTTTTCTATTCCTGTGTATTTTAGAGCAATTACCGACCCGACAATGTCAACGATTGAGTCTATTGCTCCTACCTCATGAAAATGAACTTCCTCTATTGAGGTATTATGGACTTTTGCCTCAACCGTTGCCAATCTATGGAAAATCCTGATACTATCTTTCTTGATATCGTGGTGGAGGTTGCTTTTTTCTATAATTGTCTGTATATCAGAGAAATTATAATGTGAATGGTGATGGCTGTGGTGTTTATGTGTATGTTTATCTTTTTGTGATATTATTACATGAACCTTTGTACCGCTGATACCTGTTCGCTTTACCTTTTCTGCGGATAGCTCATAACCATGAATGGGAAGCTGCCCCAGGCGCTCTTTTAAAACAGCGAGGTCTAATCCTGCATCTACAAAAGCCCCTAATGTCATATCACCGCTTATACCGGAAAAACAGTCAAAATATGCAATCTTCAAGAGATTTCCTCAAAAGTGTCAAACCTTTCTGATTCATTACAATTTCCAGATGCTAACACACCTTTTTTTACGAGTCAATGAAAAACAAGCCCCATTTTTATTAACTTATTTACATCCCTTTATATCATGGTATATAATGGGATTTCTGGTAAAATTCAGATTTTTGGTTTTAGAATAGAGATTCTTCTCTCATATTGTATCTTTATGCTTAGGCTCCCAGGGGCTGAATGATTATTAAATACGATGGATATCGGCATATTTGGTGGATCGTTTAACCCAATCCATATAGGTCATTTAATTGTTGCAGAAGAAGTATTTCAGCAGCAAAGATTATCGAAAGTGGTATTTATCCCTACCGGTATATCTCCGCATAAAGAATCGATCGATTTGATACATGCTTCTCATAGATATCACATGGTAAAACAGGCTATAAGCGATAACGATCATTTTGAGATTTCTGATTTGGAAATTAAACGGTCAGGAAAGTCCTATACGATAGATACCGTAAGAACTCTTAAGGAGATATATGGGGAAAAACAGAACTTATATCTGATTATTGGATCAGATATGCTGCATGAGATAAATACCTGGAAAGACATTGATATGCTTTCCAGCTTGTGCCGTTTTGTTGTGGTTAATCGTTTCCCGATACCAATAAACGAAGATTCCCATAAATCTCATTTACCCCTTACCAAAGAGGAATCTTACAACTTTTCCCTTATGAAGGATGAGGCGGAGTTCAAAAATAAAGAGAAAAAAGAAATCGAAAGATTAAAAGTCATGATCCCATCCATAGGGATCTCCTCTACCGAAATCAGAGAACGATTACGGGACGGGCGTAGTATACGATATTTGGTTCCCCGATGCGTGGAAGAGTATATCAAAGCACATAATTTATATAGAAAAAATCCTGTCGGGTTTATTAAATATAAAGAAAGATAGTTGCGTAAAAGGGTAATTAAATATGAAAAATACCAGGCATGCTCTCAAAGATTTCACAATTAAGATTCTTCATCGTTTTATTCTACAGCATGAGGGTAATCGTCATACTAAAGAGAACAAAAAATTTCATGGAGTACTACGGTATCGTAACAGGAAATTTTTCCGGTGGAATTCTTCTGTCTCTCAATCGTTGTTGTATTTGCAAAAAAAGATACCCTGCCTGTACTTATGGCGTACTTTACTTGTAGTATTCACTCTTTTTTCCATGAAGAATGTCAGTCTTGCCCAGGGGAATATCGTGGATTATTTTTTAATGAACCCGGACGCCTGGGAGGATACAAAGAGGATTATCCATAAGGAACCAACAAAAATTGTCGTTGCAGACGGATTAAAGGGACTAGGATTTAACCTTGCAGAGTTAACGGAAGGAGACGAAGTAGCCCTGGTTTTTATAGAATCCCAAAAGGCCGAAAGATTAAAATATAAAGGTTTCTGTAATGGGGAAGATAAACTATTACCGGGTAAGAATAGGGTTGTATCCGTTATTACCAGAAATTCCGGAGATCGTACAAGGTTTCACTATAAATTCGTACTTCAAAGGAATGTCAATAGCGAACCTGTTACGATTTATAATAATGGGAACGCTATCCTGGAGAGTATATACGATGGTAGTTTGCCAGTGAGAGATATCTCTAATTTATCAGGCATTGAGCTTTGTGAGATAGAGGTTCATTCAAATTGGTAGAAAATAATTATAGCCACAGATTGTACGGATAAAAGGATATACGTGAAAGATAGAGGGCGTGTCGTTCTCATGTATGATGATGCCTGTTGTTTATGTCGCGCCAGCATGAAATGGATTCAGCTACATGCAATCCGGAGAGATGCCTTTGAATGTATTCCGTGCCAATCAGAGGAACGAAGAATCCGATTCCC
The DNA here is from genome assembly GCA_005524015.1 of Candidatus Jettenia ecosi. GTDB lineage: Bacteria > Planctomycetota > Brocadiia > Brocadiales > Brocadiaceae > Jettenia > Jettenia ecosi. The sequence continues at coordinate 8,535 of SULG01000096.1, read as the reverse complement.
TGAGATGACCGATGAAACATGCCGAAAATCCCTTCAACTCGTACTTTCAGATAACCGGATTTTAGCTGGCGATGTGGCATTACCAGAGATAGTTGTCCGATTAAAGGGTATCAGATGGTCGTATGTATTGTTTAAGATACCCATAATAAAAGCGCTCTTGTATGCTATCTATCACTGGATTGCCAATAATAGGTACATTATCTCACGAACGATAAAGCCTTTTATTGAGGAGTAAGATATAAAAATTTAGTAATACCAGAAACCTCGTCGCCACCAGAAATGATCATGGTAGTAGTAATCAGGGGAATAATATCGCTTTTCAACTGGCCAAAGGTGCATCTCCTTAGCCCGGATAACCGGATAGGTATATTGCACTTCTCCCACAGGTAATGTCTGTTTTCCCTGCACTTCTCCTGCGATAGTGATGGCGCGTCCTTTCGCATAGATAACAGGATCCAGATAGTGGTCGAAAGCCGCCAGAAATCTTCCTTTGCTTGTATCCACATCTTTAGGCCTTCCCCGGGAACCCGCAGGATGCTGTAATATCTTTATGAAAGTGCCTTCTTTGGTATTTTCAGTCTCGATAATATTCCCACTTACGATAATCATTTCACCCTGGTAACGTTCAGGATCCTTAAATACCTCTTCAACCCTGATATTGGGATTAACTTGTTCTCTTACTTGTTTTGATATAACAGGTGCGCAACCGGTTATCAATAACAATATCACAAATGATATACATTGATATGAGCTGAAATAGGTAATGTCTTTTATCATATACTATTCCTCCTTATTAATGGAAATACCCAAGACCAAGGCCGATGTGAAATGAAGGGGAAGGAGAAGAGTACTGCTTTTCAACTGGCCAAAGGTATATCTCTTTAACGTTAACAACCGGATAGGTATACTGTATTTCTCCCAAAGGCAGTATCCTCGTTCCCTGAACTTCTCCGCCGATGGTAACAGCGCGATCCTTGGAATAGAGAACCGGATCGAGATAGTGATCAACGATGGCTAAAAATCTTCCGCCGGATACATCGGCATCTTTCGGTTTTCCGCGAGAACCGGCAGGGCGCTGTAATACCTTTAACAAAGTTTCCTCTTTCGTGTTTTCAGTCTCAATGATAATCCCGCTTATCACAATCATTTCACCTTTATAATGTTCAGGATCGCTTAATACCGCTTCGGGAGTGATATCCGGTTTTACCTGTTCTCTGATTTGTTTTGATATAACAGGGGCACAGCCAAGCATTGATAGCAGTAATACAATCGGCATGAATCTGGGAAAAATAAAGCGCCAGTTGCTTTTTACCATGGATTAATTTACCCTTCCTTCAAAGAGATGTCGTATGAATTAAAATATCATGTGGCTTCATCAAAGCCTGCATGACACGGTGAAATTTTAATAGAGATTGTTTCTGCTTTAGCTTAGCTTGAGAATCAAAATTAAGCAACAAAAAATATACCGTGAAGGGAAACTAAACAGAATACAAATAAAATATTTAACCACTAAGGCAAATTAAGCCTGCTGGTTTGAGAAAACTCTTTCTGTATCCAAACTCAGTGATAAGAGGGGAATTTTTGTATGAGAGTGTGACATGTCACAGAAATGTGTTGCCACAAAAGTGTGACAGTTCACACCTTTTCCCGGAGTTATAGTATCCAAAGTCTGAGACAATCTTCTCAGGTATTTAAAAACTCTTCCGGAATAATAGTTCCTCTTCCTAAAATTCCATAAGGATCGAGCTTTTTCTTAATGCAGGCCATTTCCATAATACCTGAGTGTCCGACCATATTGAGCAGATAATTCCTTTTGATCTTGCCCACTCCATGCTCTGCCGAAATAGAACCTCCCCAACGAATAATTATATCGGCAATTTGACTGTAGAGTTGCCATCCTCTTTGTGCCTCGTGATCGTTCTGTGGAAGGATGTTTACGTGAAGGTGATTGTCCGCAATGTGTCCGAAGGTACAGTATCGAAGGCCTGAATCCTTCAGGGTTTGCCGGTACAGTCTCAAGAGATCAAAAAAGTGTTCTTTTGGGACGGTAAAATCAGTGCCAATCTTCATTTGGTGGTGTTGCCGTAAGAGCTTGTTAACGAGAGCGGGGATAGCATGGCGAAACACGCGAAATTCAGTATGTTCTTGAGAACTTTCGCTGAACCAACTCTGGTCTAACAGGACCTGATGGTTTTGGAATAACCGAAACCATTGTTCTGTAAGCTTTTTTTTTGAATGAGGGAGAATTTCCTGTTCAAAGAAAACAGCCGATTGGGCTTGTGGCGGGATTTGAGGATAGGCAGTACGCAGGATGTGAAGAGCATGGGAATCAAAATATTCCAGAACACTGGCATCGAATTGATCTTTTGTCTGAGAAACACGGTTCTTTAACGACTCTTCTCTGGCCTGGTCTGCCAGATGCCAGGCGTCCTCCTCCTGATTGAGAAAAACAATTCCACTAAAGAATCCGTAAGGTTTGAGAATAAGCTCAACCTCAACTTCAGTGAATACGCCTAAAGTTCCCTCTGACCCGATAAAGAGATCCAGGGCGCTCATTTCCGGAGTTATATAATAACCAGCCGAATGTTTTATATTTGGTGAACGATAGTGAGGTAACTTTAGTTCAAAGATATTTCTGGAACCATTCAGAAAAATATGATCTTCTGAATCGGCAGGGAATTCTCCACGGCGCAATTCCAGGATGTCACCGGTAACAAGAACAACTTTTAACCGCCTCACCCACGTGCGGGTAGCTCCATATTTGAAGGTTCTGGCACCGGAGGCATTGGTCGCTACACTGGCGCCAATAAAGGCGTTCTGTTCTGTGGGATCTGGCGGGTACAGAAGCCCATTCGCTGAAGCTGCTTCCTGAAGCCCTTTCAAGGTGAGGGCAGGTCCTGTTATGATATAACCCGAGTTACTATCTGCTTGATAAACTCCCCTCAATCCGCCTAATTTTTCAGTTGAAAGAACAATCCCGCCGAACGGTATTCTTGCCCCCACAAGGCCTGTTCCATTTCCTGAGATCGTTACTGGCGTCCTGGTGCATGATGCCTCTTCCAGGATCCGAATAACCTCTGTTTCATTTTCGGGAAAGACCACCTCCTGTGCATAACCACCGTTGAGGTTTGAAGCATCTTTAAGGTAAGGGTGTATTATATCTGGATCAGTGCTGCGGAGCATACTGGTCTCTCTATCTTTTCTCTTACATCTATGTTATGTGCTGACTTATTCACCTGTACAATAAAAATCACAGCATTACCTCATTGCTGCTTACTATACCCGATAAGATCATATATTGCAATCTTGTAAGGGCAATCGTTTATAATCATTTCACCCCTTCTGGGTTATTTATTCGTGGTTGTGCGTTATCTATAATCATGACAACCCTTCGGGCTTAGATTATATCATCTTTCGTTACATACATATGATTTTAGAAATGTAAGCGCCAGAATAGGGGTTAAAATCAATGGATCCTCCAAAAACTTTTCAAAAAACAGATTTTTTTGGCTATTTATTTTTCCTGTAACAATATTTCTGACCAATGCCATGCAGCATGCCGGTAAAAGCTTGATTTCTTTTTCCGTTGCGGGATTGGGTAGAGACGCAAGATATTGCGTTTCTGCCTAATCCCGAAGGGGTGACATAGGGGAGACCTGTGTTGAGATGTCATCCCTTCGGGATTTGATGCTAAAGATGGTAATAAAACCTATCAAAATATAATGGATGAAACGGTACAGGTAAATAGGTGCCGATCCGGTAATTTCAAATACCTTTTCAGAGAGAGATAGAGAGAAAGTATGATTCAGGAGAAAAATCTGACCGGTTCAGAATTGTACCTATGTTATGAAATATATCCTTTGTCCTTTCTTGCAAGCTTGTATTCTCGGACAGCCTGTTTAGGGTTGTCATATCGGTGCATGTATTATTGTATGTTCAGGAATTTCGAAATAGCCACGGAGAGACGCAAAATCTTGTGCCTCTCCAGGTCTGTATCCATCTGGCATTGAAAGGGTGTCGCGGGCTTAATTAATGGATAGACTTGCAAATTGGTATAAAAGATGCTAATAATGAGATGGAGCAAAATTTTATTTTTCTGTTCTTGAAGGTTACAATAGTTAAGAAAAGGAATACAAGAACTTATGCCTTTGCCCGATATCATTGAACGAATATCCGATACTGTTTGGGAATTACCTGTTTCTTATAAACCCGGCATGCGCGTACCAGCAAGGATCTATGGAACAGAAAAGTTGATTCAGGCAATGGATGACGCCGTTTATGACCAGATTACCAATGTGGCTACATTGCCAGGCATTATCAAGTATGCGCTTTGCATGCCTGATGGTCATTCCGGTTACGGTTTCCCTATTGGGGGTGTAGCTGCTATGGACACGGAAGAAGGGATAATTTCTCCGGGTGGTATTGGCTTTGATATCAATTGCGGTATGCGTCTGGTGATGACGAATCTTACCTATAGCGAAGTGAAACCTCATCTTAAGAAACTGGTTGATAAACTGTATGAGAAAATCCCGGCAGGCGTAGGGGGCACTGGCTTTCTGAAGGTATCAAGGGACGAATTTCGGCAAATTGTTGAACAGGGGGCGCGCTGGTGTGTCAAACATGGCTATGGATGGGAAGAAGACCTGGAGGTGACCGAAGAGTCTGGTTGTATTGAAGGGGCTGACTCAAAGAAAATTAGCGAAAAAGCTATCGATCGGGGATACAACCAAATTGGTACATTAGGTTCTGGCAATCATTATCTGGAAATACAGGTAGCACGCCGTGAACATATAATGGATGAGAAGTTAGCCAGGGCGCTCGGGATTACCCTTCCTGATCAGGTCGTTGTCATGTTTCATACTGGCAGCCGTGGATTTGGCCATCAGGTGGCAACTGACTATCTGCAGGTTTTTCTGAAGGTGATGCAAAGTAAATATGGAATCAGCGTTCCGGATCGCGAGTTAGCTTCTGCCCCTTTCAATTCACCCGAAGGGAAAGATTACTATGCTGCCATGAAATGCGGAATCAATATGTCATTCGCAAATCGCCAGCTTATTTTACATCGAGTACGCGAAGTTTTCTCAGATGTATTTGGTCGTTCTCCTCAGGACATGGGGATGCATATGGTATACGATGTTGCGCACAATACAGCTAAGGTTGAGAATCATAGTGTCAATGGTCAGGCAAAAAAACTGCTGGTGCATCGAAAGGGGGCTACCCGCGCATTTGGACCTGGGATGGAAGGAGTGCCGGAGCGCTATAAGAAAATAGGTCAACCGGTTATTATTGGAGGCAGTATGGAAACCGGCTCTTATTTATTAGTGGGTACTTCCGGAGGTAGCCAAACCTTCTTTAGCACGGCGCACGGAAGTGGCAGAACTATGAGCCGAGGCAAAGCAAAGAAGACATGGAGAGGGGAGACATTGCAGCGTGAAATGGAGGCGCGGGGTATCTATGTCCGGAGTGCATCACGGTCAGCGCTGGCTGAAGAAGCTGGAGGCGCCTATAAGGATATCAACGATGTCATCGAGGCCACTGAGCTATCAGGAATCAGCAAACGTGTGGCGCTCTTTATACCCATTGGTAATGTAAAGGGATAACGCACACAGCATAGTCAATACAGGGAAAGATCATAATCTTGCAGGGGCAAATCTTGTGCTTGACCTGGAAAGATAATAATCCCAAACGAGTTTCCTCACAGTATTATGTCCTCATTGTGCAAAAATTATATCGATATTGTGTTGTTGATTTTCTTTATTAGGTGCGGTTGTACCGCAGTATGATAATGCCATACGAATATCTGGAAGATATTGTTATTGCTGATACAGCCTTTAAAGCCTGGGGTAAGGATTTAGAGGAGACGTTTATATCAGCAGCCAATGCTACGATGAATGTGATGGTGGAAGACCTTGATTCAATTCAGCTTCAGGAAAAGCGTGAAATACAGCTCGAAAACGAAGAGCTGGACATGCTCCTTTTCAATTTCTTGCAGGAGTTCATTTACTACAAAGATGCTGAACAGTTGCTATTGCGCACTCAACAGATCCAAATCAAAGGGAAAGATCATACCTATGTACTGGAAGCGACCGCTGCGGGTGAAAAACTCAATCCGGAACGCCACCATCTTAATGTCGATGTCAAAGCTGTAACCCTCCATCATTTCCGGCTGGAAAGAACTGGCAGTGGATGGGAAACACTGGTAATATTAGACATATAGATACGTGGCTTTTGTCTACACTATTCCTGCATTATTGCATTTCCATTTTCTTTATGTTCTGGAATGTAATGATTTCTTGGTGTGCTCTGAGGCCAGGTTTCCCTGGTACTTTAGTATCTGAAAGGAGATCAACATGTTCGGTTCATCGATGATCGAAGTTGCAATTGATGTAATTTTTATATACCTATCGCTGAGTCTGGTATGCACTGCTGCCAATGAATTAATTGCTTCATTTACAAGATGGCGCGCAAAAACCCTTGCGGAAGGAATACGAAATCTTTTGCAGTACGACAAAGGGATGGAGCATCAGTTATATAATCATCCTCTCGTGAGAGGATTGTACCGCAAAGGGAAAATGCCATCATACATACTATCACGAACCTTTGCTATTGCCTTGATGGATATTGTTATTCCTCATCGCGATTCTGAAAATCCTGATCGTTCCAGAACATTGGATAAAATTCGTGATGTGGTCGGCAGATTAACGGATGAGAGGATCAGTAAGGACTTGAAAGAAGTGCTTCTTGTTCTGATGAATGAGACAGAGAGCAATCTTATAGAATCAGGGCTTGATATCAAAAAAACAGAAACTGCCCTGAATAAGCTGCGGGAAAATATTGAGATTTGGTTCAATAACTCAATGGAACGGGTCTCCGGCTGGTATAAGCGAAAAATACAGGTACTAACTTTTGGGTTGGCGCTCTTGTTTACGTGTGTACTAAATGTTGATACCATATCGATTACCAGGAGCCTCTCAAATGATTCTACATTGTGTGCCGTGCCGCGCTCGTTACAATAGCTGAAAAGTCTAACCGGAAATCTTCTTCTTCCGCAGATGGTAATAAAGCTAATACTAGCGCAGCTTTTAAGGAATTCAAGAAGGAAATTGCCGAGCTACAGCAACTCGGAATACCGTTAGGCTGGAACATTCCCGGCAGTAAACCGGCAGGATGGGGATGGCTTACAAAGATATTCGGATTACTGCTGACGGCAGGCGTTGCTTCCCTTGGCGCTCCGTTTTGGTTCGACATCCTTAATAAATTTGTCTCCGTAGACAATACAGGTGAAGCTCAGCGGGGCAAATGCTTTACGGGTGAATAAGGAAGGACAGTTAGAGGCAGAAACGGATTTAGGGACCGTTACCTTCACAAAACCCGTAGCATACCAGGAGATACAGGGGAAGCGGGTGGAGGTAGCTGTAGAATACCATATTCAGGAGCCAGAATTCAGAAGTCAGGATACAGATTCTCTTACAGGAAACACAAAACCTGAGACCAAAAATCCGCAACTCATCTATGGTTTCAAGGTCGCAAGCTATGATAAAGCACGGGAACTCGTCATAGACCCACTCTTGGCTTCTACCTATTTAGGAGGGTCGAGTCGTGATCTTGGCAATTTCATAGCTATAAGTCGGGATGGGAATGTCTATGTGGCTGGTTCTACCTGGTCATCAGACTTTCCCACAACGGAAGGCGCCTTTGATACTTCTCTTAATAGTGATATAGATGCCTTTGTATCGAAATTTAAGAGAGATCTGACAAAACTGCGTGCATCTACCTTTTTGGGAGGAGAGAGCTCGGATAATGGGAGCTCGATAGCTATCGATCGTGATAAAAAAGTCTATGTGACTGGTGTGACTATTTCATTAGACTTTCCCACAACGGAAGGCGCTTTTGCCACCTCTCTTCGTGAAGTTGGTGTAGCTGATGCCTTTATCTCAAGGCTCGACAACGACCTTTCTGCGCCGTAATCTTTTATGAGATAGGGTAGATAGGGTAAGCAATACATATATCTCATATATCCTGTTTATCCTGTCTATTCCTGTTTCACTCGTTTCAATGCTTTGCGTTGGAATGTATCATGAGATGCTCTGCGTCATATTCGTTCTGTAATCGGCTCTAACTCCAAAGTGGAGACGGTTTGAATGCAATGTTAATATATAGGAATTTCATTCTGTAAGGCAATCCTTTCGGGTTCCTGTCTCAGTGCATATATTCTTGCGGGGAAGCAAGGCTAAAGTCTTGTCCTACATATTAACATGATTAACATGAAATAAGGGTTATCGAAGGCCTATTTATATAGGTATTAGGAATTTCAAACAAACTACGTAGTGGCAAGGCGCGCCTTGCCACTACACGTCGCTAAAGTCGTCGAAGGTCTATTTTAATGTTTAGGAATTTCAATGTTTTGTTGTAGGGGCGAACCTTGTGTTCGCCCTTGTCCTGTACGATTCAAAACGTTTATACTTGTTTCCATTTGGGCGAACACAAGGTTCGCCCCTACACCGGTGTTATAAAAAGTCGCCAAAGGCCTAATTC
>SULG01000095.1 GCA_005524015.1 Candidatus Jettenia ecosi | reverse complement strand
GGGGTATGCACTACCGGCAAAAACGGGAGATGGATTGTGCGAGCGGTGGAAAAAGAAGGACTAAAGGAGCAGCTTGAAGAAATATACCGCGAGGAAGAAAGCCAGAGAATTTATACATTACGCAAAGAAAAGGCAGAGTTACCGTTTGGTCACATGAAACGGAATTTAGGAGCCGGTCAATTTATGTTGCGCGGTAGGGAAAAGGTCAACGCAGAACTTTCCATCTTATCGACGTGTTTCAATATAGCAAGAATGATCACGATAATTGGGATACCCATGTTGATTGCGAAGTTGAATAGCATGTAATAGAGCAAGGAAAAAGTACTGAAAGGCGCTTAAATGGAGTAAAATAGCCTATGGAAAGAATATTTTGAACAGTAACAGAAAAAACTACCAGTAAAATTGGTATTGCATACCTTTTTACTGTACAAAGGTTGTCCATGCAAAGTTCATTTGACCCAGTCTGTTCGCTTAATCCACCCTACTCATAACTTGATCTCAGGTTCCAACCATATTTTTGTCTCCCCATCAGGAGACCATACAAGCACATGCATCCTTCGCTCTTCTCTTGAGAGAAATAAAAATCTATACCGATTGTAGCGAAAAACCGTTGGACTCATTTATGTTCCTCTGTACATAGATACACCATAGGTCATTGTTTTGCCGTTGCCCTGTTCGTCTTTTCGCCATTACAGCATATATTGCCCAAAAGAAGAACAAGAATCTCCAAAATTAAGTGTGGTGTTCCCTGGGATCATCCCTGAACTATTAATTACTTTAAGCTCAACTATTCCTTTAAGCTTATAACCTTTATCCCTTTGTATTCTTTTAATTTTAACATTTCTTTATCGCCCGTTACTATGGCATCAGCCTTTCCATAGAAAGCGCACTCAAGGATTCTGTTATCGGGGTCATCTTTAAAAATATGAATTCTTTTCGTTGGATTTACCTCTTGTGCAATATCAGATAGATAAACTGCTACATGGCTAATAGCTTCTCTGTCACGCTGAAATTTCGTGGAAAGTACTTCTAAAATCTCCTTGATGATTTCCTTCGAAATTAAGAGCGTATCATTGCCTTCAATTACTCGCAAGATGGCCTTTTCTGCTTTACTGCCAGGGATAACAAAAGCAGAGATGAAGATATTTGAGTCAAATATAATTTTCACTTTTTAAGATATTTCTCAAGTTCTTTCTCGGTGAGAATACCGTTTTCTTTTGCCCTGCGACTCCAATAGCCCTGAATTTCATAAAATTCCTTTTTTAATCTTTCCTTCCTTGTCATCCTTAAAGCATCTTGAATTACTGCACTTAATGTCTTCCCTTCCTCTTCAGCTATCATTTCTACCTCTTTTGCCAGTTTTGCTGGAAGAGAAATAGTCTTTTTTACTGTTGTAGTAGTCATATAAGCACCTCCTATTATGGTATGAAATAATCATACCATAAATAGTTTCGCCAAAACAACTATTTTTGTTACAAAAACGACCTTTTCAATCACTTACTTTCTTTATCAGGAATGAAGTTTAAGTAGGGTAGGCCTTTCAATTCCCCGGGCCTCGAACTCCTCATAAATACGAAAATTAATCCTTTGCTGGATATCCATATACTTATTAAAGTCAGATCCAATAATGTAATAAACTATCTCAAAAATCATGCTAGAGTTCTCATATGATTGAAAATGTGCGCGGCCAAATACGGCATCGTCAATATTCTCAATAATATTTTTTATAATACCGGGCATTTCTTTTAATTTTTGGAGAGGTATTTGATATGTTACACCAATCGTAAAAAGGACCCGCCGCCTTTCCATCTGCTTATAGTTATGGATACGGGAACTTGTAAGACTGGAGTTGGGAAAAACGATTTGCTCGCCGGCTACGCTCGTGATTCTTGTTGTTTTTACACCGATGTTTTCAACAATTCCCACTTTATCATCAACAATGATAAAATCACCAACCTGGAAAGGACGATCAAAAAATATCACGAAGTAACCAAAAAAAATCACTTAATACTGCTTGTGCTGCAAAAGCTACAGCGACACCACCAATGCCAAGTCCCGTTATAATTGCTGAAATCCTGAAATCAAGATTATCTAGAAGGAAAAGAAGGCCGAGTCCCCAAACTACAATAGTTACAATAGTCGATATCCCCCTCAAGTTTCTCATACTTTCTTTATCGCCAACCCTCTTCTCCCAATAATATTTAAAGACATAGTGGGTAACCACAACAGTAAATCGAATAATAAAGAAAGCAACAATTATAACAAGAGCAGAATGAAAGATTTTTGCTACTGATGTACTCAGGTCTAAATAGGTTAATCCAAAGTAAAAGGCACAAAAATAAAGTAAGGGAATAATGAATTTTTCAATCCCTGAGATAATAACATCATCAATGACGATTTTTGTGTTTTCAATCCATGCCTTTAATCGCTTCTGAATAATACCTTTTAGAACCCTGATAGTAAGCACTAATACGATAATAATACCAACACTTATGAGGTAATCTAAGAGGGTATTACCGAAATATTTTTGTTCCGAAATGAAGTGAATCAAATTTTTTCTCCTGTAATTTTAGAATACTTCTCAGTTATAGATTCAGGAAATAATCTTTAGAAGCCATGCTTCTTCCAAAGGGTTACAGTAAATTTGTAAACAAAAAAAGCCTATGATGGTAGTGTCATCATAGGCTCTCTTCTTCTTTCTCATAGAAAGAAAAGTGTAAAATCGATACTCTTTTATATATGGTTTATATTTTTCTGAAATTCCTGCCGAATCTCATTCAAAATCTTCATCCCACCATTTTCTAACATCCTTTGAGCAAGTTCATTCCCTATCTTTACTGCCTGACTCGCAGGACCACGGTGATTATCTCTTACGGCAGTTATACCATCCACCGAGCAAATAATCGCTTCAAGATATATCTCATTCCCCTGTACCTGTGCATATGCTCCGATAGGAACCTGGCATCCACCTTCAAGCCTTGCCATCAATGCCCGCTCTGCTTCTACGGCAATTCTTGTCTCAGGATCATTGATACCAGAAACGACTTTCTCAATACGATTATCGTGTTTACGGATTTCTATATAAAGTGAGCCCTGACCCACGGCCGGCAACATGATATCGAAAGGTATTTGGCTGATTTGACCTGAATAGCCCATCCTGATCAATCCTGCATGGGCTAAAATAATGGCTTCCATCGTATCTGTTTCGAGTTTTTTAAGCCGGGTATCCAGATTACCACGCAGGTCCAGTACCTTGAGATCTGGTCTAAAAGCAAGCAACTGTGCCCTTCTGCGGAGGCTGCTGGTACCGATACGTGCATTTTTAGGCAATTCTTTCAGGGTAGCATTATTATTGCTAATAAGGACATCATGAGGATCCTTACGCTTGGGTGTTGCACCCACAGTTAATTCCCCGTGGATCTCTGTCGGTACATCTTTGGCGCTATGAACGGCAATATCGATTTTTTTTTCCAATGAGGGCTACTTCCAATTCCTTCGTAAATAAACCAACTCCACCTAAACGCGATAAAGGAGCATCTGTAATCTTGTCACCCTTTGTAGTTATCTTTTCAATTTGAAACTCAAATTCAGGGTTCAATCGTTTTAGTTCAGATATAACCCAATTTGTTTGGATTAGAGCGAGTTTACTACCTCTGGAGCCAACGACAATTTGTTTTTCCTTTGCCAATGCTAGTTCTCTCCATCTTTCATGAAATATAGTAATGATTGTAAATTTATTTAAATAAAGTGCTTATAATATCATAATATATAACAGGTGTCAAATTCCTTTGGATATTTCATAATGAGCCATTAAGGGAAAAATATGATTACTCTTCAACCCATATCATGAGATTTAATTTTCCTGCCAATTTTACTCTCGGTACCACGCAACAATCTTTCAATATTTGACTTATGCCTTACAATAAGAAGTATGGAAATGAATATTGAGAATAACGTCAGATAAAGCCCCTGACCAAAGGGATCTTTACCAAACAGTATTATACATACAACTAATACTATTGAGCTAAGCATAGATCCCAGAGATATGTAACGAGAAATGGAGATTATCAATAACCATGCCGCAGCCGAAATAATAAGTGGTAAAGGAGCCAACCACAAAAATACCCCGCAACTGGTTGCAGCAGCCTTTCCCCCCTTAAAGTTCAGAAAGACAGGAAACGTATGACCGCAGATTACGCCCATACCACACAGTATTAACGTTAGATTGTGCCCATATCCGGAAAATAATCGGTCAAAAAGAAAAACAGGCAGAAAACCCTTTAACATATCCAGGATAAACACCAATATACCATAAGGCTTACCTACTATTCTTCCAACATTCGTTGCTCCCGGGTTTCCGCTACCGAATTGCCGGATATCAACACCTTTTACCATCTTTGTGATTAAAAATCCAAAGGGAATACTACCAATAAGATATGAGATAATTGGACTAAGAATATTTTGTATCATCACCGCGAACCTTTACTTTCCTGAAAGACCCAAAACCTGCCACCATAATTTATGGAGAGAATGATGAGACTGGTATTGGCGAATATATGCTTTCCAATCTCTATCGAGGGTATTATTATACCGCAGATACATTTTTAAAAACCGAACTCTATCTGTTTTAGAAATTAATTTTATTTTTTGGTCTAACGATACCTCTTTTATTTTCTCGCCTGCTACATACTGGGATATCAATGCATTGCATGGATAACTTTTGTCTGAAAATCCCTGTTTCATGTTATCTATTCCCCCTTCCGAATGAAGCTTGGAAAAAGAATTATTCCTGTTTTTCTTCGCATCTTTGTCAGTAAGCCAACGTATTTTCTCCAGAGAGCGATCAAGACGCAATAAATTTTTAATTCTTTTATTGATAGGGAATATGGGGGAAATAACCGATTTATCTAAATCTATGATATACACCGTAAACTCATCATGAGAATCATTTTTCAAAAGTATGTTTTTTATATGCAAATCTGCGTGATATATACCTGCATCGTGCATATTCCGTATTGATCTTGCAAGGGCAGAAATTATGGATTTTTTGGACTTCCGGATATATAACAAGGAGGATTCTTTAAGAAATTGAGCAATATCAACTGCGCCGGATATCTCTTTCGTTATAAAATTTGCCTTATAAAATAAACCCCAAACTCTTCTCTTGGTTACAGCAATCACTTCAGCAGATAGTACACCTTTTTGAGAGGCGTATTCATGGAGAGAGATTTCGTTGAAAGGTCTGGATTTATTGCAAAAGATACCCCCAAGAAGTTTACCAAATAAACCACCGTGCCGATAATCCCTGATAATAAGTCTTTCCCCCCTATTTTCCGTAACAGGGACTGATACATAACTTCCCCTTCCGGATTTTATGTTCGGTGTATCTGCATATCTCTCATGTACAGGTTTTGTATCAAAGACTATGTTCAGTATGGTCTCTTTGTACCCCGCTCTTACCAATATGGTTGTACCGCCCCTTCTGATTATTGAAAAAGATGCCGGTATCTTTTGTTTCTGTAGCATAATGATAATCTGTTATGTACCTTTCTTTGCAACGCTTGCTTTTTATTTCGGATATTATATACAAGGATATACATGAATACAAACTTAATTGGAACTGGATTGCTATTGAAAAGACTTTTTATAAGGATTATTATAGCATCAACCTAAATCTTTCGCAGAAAATCTTTTCATGTATACATCAATGGAAAAACAACTCAATAATCCAGAAAATATCCTGGTTGTTCGCCTGGGAGCAATGGGCGATATTATCCACGTTATACCCGCAGTAAAGAACTTAAGAATAACGTTCCCTTCTGCCCATATTGCATGGCTGGTAGAGGATAAACTAAAAGACCTCATTGAATGTATTCCGGAGGTAGATGAAGTTATTGTCTTCCCCAGGAAACAATGGCAGACCGCCCTTAAACACCCACAGAAATATGTTAAAATCATTTCAGAAATGCGGATGTTTTTTAAAATATTAAGAAAAAAGAACTATGATATCGCATTGGATTTTCATGGCAATTTTAAAAGTGGATTATTAACCTATCTGAGTAGCGCAAGAACAAGAATTGGTTTTTCTCAGGGATATTGTAAAGAATTTAACTTTATTTTCACGAATTTACGGATTACACCGCAACAAAAGAAGATGCACAGGATTGATAAATATCTCAACCTTTTACAGAGCTTACGTATAAAGGCGGGTTATCAAAGGCCTGTATTCTCAATTCCGGATACTGACCGTCTCTATATTCAGGATTTTATTCACCGCAATTATCATAATCAAAAACCTGTTACAATAATCCACCCGGGAACAAGCATATTTGGTGAATATAAACGATGGCAACCTAAAAATTATGCCCTTCTTGCAGACCGGCTAATACAGGAACTTAATTATTCAGTCATTTTTACCTGGGGCCCACTTGAATACAAAATAGTAGAGGAAATTATCTCTCTCATGCATTATAAGGCTACTGTTGCATGCAAGACATCATCGGCGAAGCAATTAATTGCATTACTCCACTATGCGCATCTTTTTATCGGCAGTGATACCGGTCCCACCCATATTGCTTCATGCATAGGGATTCCTACCGTTGCGATTTTTGGCCCTAAAGACCCTGTTATTTATGCCCCTTATGGCAAAAACGCTGTAATTGTAAAGAAAGACATCCCCTGTAGTCCCTGTGAAAAAAGGACGTGTAATCATATTACCTGTATTAATTCCATCACTTCAGAAGATGTCTTTGATGCTGTTTGTAAATTACTTAAGACGCAAATACATTAATATCGAAAAGAAGTTTGACTTTTTCCCTATCGCTTGATAATATAAGCCCTTATTATCTTTACCAATATTACAAAGAAGGAGATCGTTAATTGTGGAAACAGTGGGTATCTTCGACTCAATCAAAGCCGATATGGAAGAGGTTGAAAATCGATTTTATAAAGAATTAAAACCCGAGAGCAATTCATTAGCTGATCTTATCTCTCATATCAGTAAATATAAGGGAAAAAGGTTACGGCCCGCTTTGGTATTATTATCCGGAAAATGCGCCGGTGATATATTGCCTCAGCATATTGACCTTGCAGTCGTAGTAGAAATGGTTCATACTGCAACCCTTGTTCATGATGATATTATTGATGAAGCATCTATGAGAAGACATGTTGAAAGTGTAAACTCAAAATGGGGAAGAGAGATATCTATCTTGTTTGGGGATTATCTGTTTTCCAGGGGTTTTACTATACTTTCTGCCCTTGATTCTCAAATTGCGACCCTTCTGCTTTCTCAAACCGTTAATATCATGAGTGAAGGAGAAATAATTCAACTTCAAAGGCGTTATGATATTGAGCTGAGTGAAAATGATTATTTCGATATTATCGAGAGAAAAACAGCTTCCCTTTGTGCTGCAAGCTGCCGCCTGGGAGCTGCATTTGCCGGAGCTAACCGCAAGGTATTAGATATGTTATCCAATTATGGTTTAAAGATCGGTATTGCTTTTCAGATTGTTGATGACTGCCTTGATATGATGGGCACCGAGGATGAAGTTGGTAAATCATTAAACACGGATATACAGAAGGGTAAGCTTACATTACCTCTCATACATCTCGTGAATCAGCTGCCAAAAAACAAGCTCAAGACAACGAAGGAACTGATATTCCAAAACGATGTGAGAGAAACGAAGGCTGCTATTCTTGAATTGTTAACAGAACATGATGCCGTCGAATATGCCTTTAGCGCTGCAAAAAATATTGTAAAGCAGGCACAGGAAGAAATTGCTCCGCTTCCGGACTCAAAATATAAAACTGCTCTCTTAGAATTGGCAGATTATATCGTTACCCGAAGGAAATAAAAGACAGGAGGATTATGATGATTTCTATGCCCGGCGGTTGGGAATGGATCGTGATTGGTGTCATTACTTTTATTATATTTGGCAAAAGACTACCCGGTACGATGAGATCGCTAGGAAAAAGTTTTGCTAATCTTAAACAGGGTTTTAAAGGTGTCGAAGAAGAAATCAAAGAAGTTAAAGAAATAAAGGACGATATTGACACTATTACAAAACTCAAGATAGGTTAAAATATACCTTACCAGCTTTCAATATCCGCTAAGTTAAATTTCATTCCATCTCCAGCAGCAATAATTCTTAACCCTGTTTCCTTTGATAACTGCTCTGCAACGATACGGGGTTGCGCCTTGACCATAGTCATACCAAAGTGATTTAATATTGTTACTTTTGGCTTCAGGACTGTTACTATCTCCTTCACGTCTCTTATGCTCAAATGGTAAAGCCATTTCTTCGTGTCTTTATCTACCGTATAGCGAACTACATTAACAATCAAAACATCCCCTTTATAATATTTTAATAATTCTGGAAAATAACGGGTATCTACGATCAGTGAGATCGTATACTTTGGAGTAAAAAAGTTAATGCCGTATGTCTCGCTTGGGTGATGGTGTTTTATTGGCGTTTCGAAAGAAACCGTATCAGATAATTGGTAACGTCCTCCCTCTTTCACAATTTCTATATGTGATATATAGCTTCTTACATACTGAAACACCACAGGGTCCTCTGTCAATGCATCTTCCGGCGCGTAAAGGGTGCCACGTTTTTTAAATCCGCCTTCAGTCATTGCCTCAATCATTACATTTACATCAGCAGCATGGTCGAGGTGCCTATGCGTCAGGATTATAGCGTCTAATTTCATAGGGTCCATCTTTGGCTTACTGGAAACACATCTGACTAAACATCCCGGACCAGGATCAACCAAAACATTCACACCACGTAAAGAATACCACATCCCGCCCGAAGCACGTAATTGTTTGGCAACTACAATTCTTGCGCCAGCGGTGCCAAGAAATTTTATAAAATCTGTTCCTATTCTATCTTCCATACGGATAATACTACCATGAACTCATAAAGGGAGGAATAGTAAAATACATACTGCTCTGAAAAATACAGAGAATACAAGAGACAAAATTCGTATCATACAACAGATTCTATGGTTGAGTATACCATCCCTTTTTCTTTTCCGGGATGTCCGTCGTGTGAAAAGAAAAAATGAAGAGCACCTTTCGAAAATTAAGGTATGCAAAACCGCTGATAGGTCCAACGGCAAGCAATTGCTCACCGGTAAACTTATCATAGATATTGATGGCAAATTTAGCAATGCCTGACTGCTTGGTAGCTTTATAAAAGGCTATTTCCGGGGTCACAAGACTTCCGGTAAGAGGGATTGGCATGGTAAATGA
This sequence comes from Candidatus Jettenia ecosi, assembly GCA_005524015.1. GTDB lineage: Bacteria > Planctomycetota > Brocadiia > Brocadiales > Brocadiaceae > Jettenia > Jettenia ecosi. The sequence continues at coordinate 4,989 of SULG01000095.1, read as the reverse complement.
CGGCACACCCACAAGGGAATCGGCGCGATCGATAGACAAGGCGCCCGTAGTGATTGCGGCGATTACTTCGGCATCCTTTTTGTCTTCAACAATCAACGCACCGTGCTTCCCTAACAAGATCGATACCAGGCCAATCACGTATGCCTTTTCTGCATGCTCAGAACCCTGCGTTTCAAGAAATACCTCCTTGTATTTTAGGTATACATTGCCAGCGTCTTCGAGACTCCGCTCTTCAACAAATACCTTCTTTCCCTCCAGTTTTTTTAAACTTATTCCCATCAAAGCCCGATCGGCAGCGGTACTCAAAAGCAACTGTTCTACTGCCGTTTCTTTTGGTTCTGTAATACGGGGAGTACCCATGCAACCCTCAAAGAAAAGAATACTAAGTATTCCAGCTACTATATGCAATAACAGCTTTGGCATTCATATTTCCTCCTAAAGGAAAAATAATAAATTATGAAAATGGTAAAAGTGTATCTTGCCACAGAAGTGTGTTGTCACACAATGTGATGTGTTACACTCCCTGATAATTTTTCTGCAAATCTTATAACAGATCCTTGCTATTGTATAACATCAGCTATGATCTCCTCAAATTAAAATAGACGTTTGTAATAGGCTATACCAAATACACTGGATGAGGATGCACCAAACCATTAACAGCTTGTAAGAAAATACAATGTACCCGTTACATAATTACCCTGAAATTACAGTATTTGCACTTGCTGTACCGAAAAAATGTTGTCTGAGAGCTTATCGAAAATATGAGAAATTCATTGACATTATTACTGTTAGTGTTATAATATTAAAAATCGTAGCATCAATAATAATGAGGAATACTATGTCAAGTTTAGTAAGATTCGGAGTCTCTCTCGAAAAGGAATTGCTTCAAAGGTTTGATGAGTGTATAAAGGAGAAAAAATACACGAACCGTTCAGAGGCCATACGAGACCTGATTAGAGATGATCTGGTTAAAAAGGAGTGGCAGGAAGGAAAAGAGGTTACCGGATCAATTACCCTTGTCTATAATCATCATAAAAGGGAATTAACGAATTTCCTTATCGATATCCAGCATGATTATCACGACATCATCCTCTCTACCCAGCATATTCATTTGGACCATGATAACTGTTTAGAGATCATTGTGGTAAAAGGCAAACCGAAAGCAATAGATGAATTGTACGGGAAGTTAAAATCTGCAAAAGGGGTAAAACATGGCGGATTTGCTATGACCACAACAGGAAAGGAAATACTATAAACAGGAGTAAGTCCCCCACCTTTTGCGAGGCAAAAGGTGGGGGACTTATTTTTTATAGCAGTAACACTAAAACAATACCTGTATTACCATTGGAGGAGGTTTTTGATGCATATCAGTGACGGGATTCTCTCCCCATATGTTGTTGGAATAGGCTGGGCAATAGCTTTACCTGCGTTGGTAATATCAGTTCGCCGTTTGCGAACTGATCAGGTAGGCGCTTACGGGGTGGTTGCGGCTGCTTTTTTTGCTGGTTCAACAATCCATATACCTGTCGGGCCATTCAGTATGCATCTTGTACTCAGTGGCATGGCTGGGCTGCTACTTGGCTGGGGCGCTTTAACCATAGTAACAGTAGGTCTTTTACTCCAGGCGCTGTTAATCGGCTTTGGCGGCCTGATAGTTTTGGGAATCAATATTTCCATCATGGCATTGCCTGGCGCCATAATGGGAATGCTTGGACGCCATTGGATAAAACAATCTTCCCCTAAAAAACGCCCATGGATAGGATCGCTTATCGGAGGAGGAACAATTCTGATTTCGGCTATTTTACTCTATGTAGCACTATCCACGACTCATACGGCGCTTATGCCTCTCGCCAAATTAGTCTTTCTGGGCCATATCCCCATCGCTATCGTAGAAGGCGCCATCAGTTTTTGGCTAGTATATTTTCTTCAAAAAGTGAAACCATCATTACTGGGAATTGCCCTATGAAGACCGTTTTTTTTTGTATTTCTTCTCTCCTTTTTTTACTGCCTTCCATGGCAGATGCCCACGGACTTTATGTATCTTCTGAAGGAGGAAAGTTACATGCCAATTTCAGTGATCATTCCCCGGCCTCTGGCGCTGTGGTTACTGTTGTGGATGAGAATGGTATCATACTTGTCAGAGATATATTGAATGAAAAAGGGGTGTGGACGTTACCAAAAGATATAAAGGGAGAACCTGAATTTGTTATTGTCGAGGCGCCGGGTGGGCACCTTACACGGATTGCATGGCAAGAAGTTTTCCATGGAACAACAAAAGGTTTCTTTGATTATTTCAGTATTCGCATTACAATAGGAATTGCCATCCTTGTCGGAAGCGGCTTTATTATAAGACATCTGTTAAATCTAAAATCCAAAACCTGAAAACAGCAATGAACATATCTCCTCCTTCAACACGGCTTGGCACAATACTTATTTTATTAATTCTCACAGGACTTGCGTTGCTCAATAATCTCTTTTATCTCCTCATTTGTTTCGTGAGTATGAATGTATTAGCTGTGTTCGTGGTAAGAAAAACGTTTATCACCGCATGGCACTGTAAAGGTGTATTGATTTTTTTCCTGCTAACGGGTGTAACTTTGCTTTGGACAGAGGAGGGACGTTCCCTTGCCCCTGTCTTGATAACGAAGATGTTGTCTATGTGGTTGTGGGTCGTCACCTGGATTAGCTGGGTTGGTTTCGAACGAATCTTGTTAACCTTTGAAAAGTTAAAGGTACCGTCTGTTTTGATACATATAGTAGCATTTACTGCGCGGTTTTTACCAATCTTATCAGAACGGTTAAAGATGATGCTTGCCGCACAAGCATCCCGTGGGGCAAAAAAGGGTATACATCCTTTACAATTGCGCAATATTGCAGAAGGAATTGGCTGTTTGCTATTAGCAAGTTTTGAACAGGCTGAAAACGTCGAACGAGCCATGCAGTCCCGCGGGTTTAGCGGTATGTTACCTTCCCTTGCTGAAGATACCGTTGCAGTTCCTTATGGTAGTTTGTTTTTTCTCTTTATTCTTATATGTATTGTATGGTTTGGAGTAATTTGCTATGTCCTGTGTTATCCGTGCCAGGAATTTATCTTTTAGGTATCAAAATGGAGGGCTGGCGCTATCTGACCTGTCATTATCCGTTCATCAGCATGAGAAAGTGGGAGTAATCGGACCAAGCGGGGCTGGCAAAACTACCTTCTTCTGGCATCTGAATGGTTTGCTAAAACCTAATTCAGGATATGTGGAAGTGTTAGACCGCGCCCTTGCTGAGCATAAGAACATTAATGAAGTCAGACGTCACGTAGCGCTGACGTTTCAACAGGTAAACGACCAACTTTTCTGTTCTTCCGTCTGGGAAGAAATTGCCTTTGGCCCAAGAAATTTAGGTTGGTCAAAACAAAAAACCCACGAGACGGTAGAAAAATGGTTGGCATATTTTGAATTGAAGGAAGTAAGCCTTCGGCCTCCGCATCATTTATCCGGCGGGCAGAAACGGGGTGTAGCTTTAGCCGCTGCAATGGCTATGGAGCCGCAATTGTTGATCCTTGATGAGCCAGCAAACGATCTTGATCACAAGAACCGACGCAGATTGATTACCTATCTCAAAGGTTTACCAATAGCAATTATGGTGGCTTCTCATGATTTACATTTAATTTCGGAAGTTACACAACGCTGCGTTCTCATGGACAAAGGAAAAATCGTAGCAGACAGGCTCACTAATGAATTAGTTCATGATGAATATGCATTAAAACAATACGGAATGGAGGCAATAAGAAGATAAATATTTTTTTGATGCCAGTAGCACGAATATTTCAAATATGTTACATGTGTGTTTTATGTATTTTTCTTAGACGCCATTGGAAAAGAGAAGATTCTGATAATTATCATTAACTAATTTAAAGATAGAGAGATAGAATGTTAGCAGGAAAAAGACATCATTATTATTTTCTATGTTTTATTTTTTTATTTTTACCCTTATAATACATTTACAGAGTAGTTTTGCCCATCATGGTGGGGTTTCTACGGCATTTGGGCCTGGAGCGCCCATTGAAACGGCTTCTCCGTTAGCTCTGGGTAAAGGAAATTTTTTACTATTCGAAAAGTTTGAATACGTACCATTCGAACACAAGGACCATGCAGAACCGGAAAACATTAATACCTTTACGTTTATCAATACCCTTGTTGGTTATGGTTTTACTGATGCTTTAAGTGTTTATGTCACACTACCAGTAGCCATAAAGGATCAGGACAACCTGGGCACATCGAGCGGTTTGGGCGATTTGGGATTTATTGTTCAGTATGGTTTTAAAATTGGCGAAAGAGATGGTATCCGCGGTTTATATAGCTACGGGCCGGAAGACTCTTATGGTGAAGCATACAGCACAGACGATATCAAGATGTCGTTACTTGCAGGCTTTACCGTACCGAGTGGAACTACTTCTCAGCGCGATAATAATGGAAACACCTTTGATATGGGCATGCAGCCTGGCTTTGGCGCCCCTAGCTTTAATTTTGGCTTTGCCGCATCGAAGATGATCTTCCCTCAATTTACCCTTACCGGGGATACATCGCTTACTACCTTTACCGAGCATAACGATGGCAAACCAGGCAACGAAATCCGATTTAACGTAGCAGGCGGTTATGAAATTTATGAAAAAGAGAACGGATTTCTCTCCCGACTCGATATTATTGCAGAATCGAACATGCTTCATCTGACGAAAGATGAGAACGAAGACAGAGAAAAAGAAGACGACACGGGCGGAACGATCCTTTACCTTTCACCAGGTTTAAGGGCAACGTTTAGCAAATATGTCAGTGTCGGAGTGCTTATCAAGCTGCCAACATGGAAAGATCTGAATAACGAACCCGATCAGCAAGGCGCTGAGGGTTTGGAAGAGTACAGGGCAATAGTTACCTGTTCAATATCTTTTTAAATCCAACCTTCGGCAATTAGGTAAATGCAGGTAAAATGTAGGGCAAGGCTAAA
>SULG01000094.1 GCA_005524015.1 Candidatus Jettenia ecosi | reverse complement strand
AACGAGGGATTTCCCCCTTTTCTAAAGCATTCACTATTTCCCCCTTTTTTAAAGGGGGATTAAGGGGGATTATGTTATTCTTCACCGTTTCCACATGTTAGCTTGATGCGTATGGGGCATTACCGGCTGGGCACAGGTGAACGGCCGGAATGCGATCAGTTGGGAGGATAAATTTCAGTTCGATGTATGGTATGTGGATAATCAGTCGTTCTGGCTTGGTGTTTAAGCGTGAGGGGATTAGCCAGGAAGGACAGGCCACAATGGAGAAATTTGAGGGAAAGAGGTGAACAAATACGGTGAGAATTGAATTGAATCGGGAAAGGAGTATAAAAATGGGGAACAAAGCAACATACACAGCAGAATATTTAGATGATGGTCACCTGTCAATACCCAAAGAAATTGTAGACAGGTTATCCCTTAAGAAGGGGAAAAAACTTCGTGTGATTGTAGAAGCATCAAGGTTTGACAAAAAGGGTATTTTAGATCTTTTCGGCGTCTGGAGAGAGAAAAATGCTGAAGAGATTAAAATCTTCAAGGATATCCTTGAAGAAAGAAACCATTTCGGCAGAGGGGAAATCAAACTTTGATATATTGTCTTGATACGGATATCATTATTGAATATTTTCGAGGAAATGAGGCTATCAAAAATAAGATTGCAACCCTTGCTGAAAATGACTCGTTAGGATTAACATGGATTACTGTATACGAGTTTTTTAAAGGCATACGTGCGAGTGGAAAATATACTGAAGAAGATTTTCTTGAGCGGATTGTTAATGCCTCTATAATGCTGGAAGCATCATATGAGTCATCCAGGACGGGAGGAGAAATATATGCCTCTCTCAAGAAAAACGGAAATCTTATTAACGACGCAGACATTCTGATTGCAAGTATTGTAAAGGAACATGGCGCAGTCCTTATAACAAACAACGAAGATCATTTCAAAAGAATCGATGGACTGGAAATTGAAAACTGGCTGAAAATATAAACCTGAGGGAAGGTGAAAGTGAGCAAAGAGCATGGATTATCCTCAACCTCAACCTCAGCCTCAGCTAAGCTGTGTAAAAGTAGCCTGTTCCCTTTTTGTCCCGTCGGGCCGCGGCCGCTTTTGATGAAATATCTCCCATTGTATTCAACGGAGCAGTTTCGCCGGCATGAGGTAAAGCCGGGTATTACCCATACGCATCAAGCTAACATGTGGAAATGGTGAAGAATAACATAATCCCCCTTAATCCCCCTTTAAAAAAGGGGGAAATAGTGAATGCTTTAGAAAAGCGGGAAAAGTTGTAACTATTCAGCGTGTTTGAGTAAGAAATGCTATATATGGCAAAAAACGCTCGATTTGTATTTTTTGCCTATATATAGCAGTACAACTTGTGGCTAATTTTTGTAATTATGACTATTTTTTGCCATATATTGTATTCGCAAAAATCACACTGAATAGTTACGAAAAGTTTGATATGTTTGATCAGACAAACTTTTCTCAAGAGAAAATCCTCCCCCTTTTTCTAAACGCACCCTTCTTTCCCCCCTTTTTTAAAGGGGGGCAGGGGGGATTAGAGAGGAATATGGACACACGTTGTTCTTTTTCCAAGGAGATGCCTCCTTTTTTATGAAAACTATTCTTAGCTTGATGCGTATGGGGATAGTACCATACCCATAGGTAGAGACGCAAAATCTTGCGTCTCTACGATATATATTTTTCTCAATCGTTGATTACAATAACTATAAGAGTCTGCTTTTAAGTACCTGACCACAAATTTTTGTACATTCTCTTTGTCAACAGAATAGAGAATTCAGAAGGCAGAATCCAAAGAAACGGCGTGACAGAGTATCAAGGTGTTTTTGTCTCATAATCCCGAAGGGATGGTATGATTATAGCAAAAGAGCAGAAGAAAGGGTTTGAACCCCGAAGGGGTGGCATGGAAAACCCGTGTATACCGGTCATTGCCTGGGAATTTGCCGTTGTTTTCTGATAAGTATTTCACCCCTTCAGGGTTATTGATTTTGCGGTTATTCATTATCTATAATCATGACAGCCCTTCGGGCTTGAAATAGAGATCATCTTCATGGTAAGCACCTGACCACAAATTTTTGTACCTGTATCTTTGTATACAGGGGTTTTCAGTATGCAAATATTTATGTTCAGGTACCTAACACGCGAAAATTACGGAAAAGGGGATGAGAGAGGACGATGAAAGTAAATGTCAAGATTCAACAGGACATCCAAGAATATGATTGTAACCTCAAAGGAAATACGCGCCGCTTCGGACCACGACCACTTATAATGAAATATTTCCCAAGGAGAAAATTGAGTATTTCCGCCGCAAGGTTGAATCGAGTGTTTTCAGGAAATGGTGGGAAAAACTTCATGGAGGGGCTGCCGCTCATAAGCGATAACTTGTTTTGCTATTTTTTTGTCAGGTTGTGATAGTGCTATTATTTTTTACGGAAATTCCAATATAGAACAAGGAATACTGAATTTTGAAAAAAGAATACATGGAGAATTTAACATGAAAACAATAATTATAGCATCCAACAGATGAAACCGAACAGAATGTGGGGAAAGTTGAGTCTTTGGCTCATAGGTAAGCGTATGAAATGGAGAGGATTCCTAACATGTCATTGCGAGAATTAACCACGGATGGACACAGATAGACACAGATAATGAAATGGAGAGGATTCTTAACATGTCATTGCGAGGGTAGTGTCCGAAGCAATCCCTTGAATATTTTAGAAGAGATTGCTTCGGAAAAGACCCTCGCAATGACAGACAGGGTAATCCTTCTTCAGTTGATGATATGTTCGGTTTCATCATTTGGATACTATAAATCATGGCTCATTTTATTTGGTTTCAATATGTACCGTCCGGTTTCATCTATTTGATACTATAGTAAGCGTAAAAAAGAAATCTTGAAAGAGATAGAAAAAATGCCAGACGAAAAGATTCAAGAGTTGCTGGATTTTATTTGTTTTTTAAAAGTTAAGGATTTTATAGATCCCGAACAAATGTATTTCTGGACAAAACAATGGCAGGATATGGAGAAAGAGGCAGAAGTAGATAAAGAGAAAGGCAATATAATAGGGGATGGCACGGTAAAGGACCTTCTGGAAAAACTTAAAAAATGAACATAAAAGCTTATGAAAGGTTTAAAAACTCTTACCAGAATTTACCCGAACATATCAAGAAAAAGGTTGATAAACAGATTAAGATTCTTTCGAATAATTTTAGACACCCTTCCTTGCACACTAAAAAATTAAAAGGGAAAATAGGAATAAAGGCGGTAGAGCAGTTATAACAGGAACCCGCATTCCGGTAAGTGCTATTATTATCTGGTATAAGGCAGGAAAAGAAATTTATGAAATTTTGGATATGTACCCATAACTTACTCCATCACAAATACACGATGCGCTGTCCTACTACTATGACCACAAAAAAGAGATGGAAGACGAAATTGCGTTTATACAAGATGAGTCTGTCTGGCAGAAACAATACCCACCATCTAAAGGGATTGCTTGTAAATGAGACTTTTGATGGAAAAAATTAAAATATATACCGAAAGATATGGAAGATAGACTAGAATATTTAAGTAATTGGTAACGTTTAAAATTTTTCACAAAACATCTTAGGAAAACATGGCAAAAAAGATAACAAAATAATTCATCCTTCCTGATTTCCTTAGATGTTATAGATTTTTCTTACTTTATTTTTCCGACTCGTTAGGTTAGGTCAAAAATTGAAACAATATAAATTTGAAAATATTGATACAGTAATTACCTATGGTTGGAATAGAGTTGCATATAATATCCTAAGGAGTCTCTCCTTAAAAGGGGTAAATGTTGCTGTTGGTGATGCATCTATCAAGACTATGTCTAAAAGCTCTAAGTATTGCAAGTATTCATTTTCTTACCCTTCTTTTTACAAGAATCCAAAAGATTTTATTGAAAGTTTAAAATCAACTTTACGGATACTTAAGCCGAATGTCTATATTCCTGTCCATGAAGAAACCTTTGTTGTTGCAAGATATATTCATGAGTTTAAAGATGCTGGGGTAAAAATACCCATAAGTGATTTTCAATTGTTAAAATCAGTTCACAAAAAGGACTCTCTCTGTAAAATTGCTGAATCATTAAATATTCCTGTTCCAAAAACATTTAAACCGAAAAATGTATCTGATTTAAAAAGTATATGGAATGAGATCGGAAACAGAGGGAGGGCTGTTATAAAGTTGCTTAATACAAATAGTTCTAAAGGGGTTTTTTATGCAACGTCATACGATAATCTTTTGAAAAAATATACGGATTTAGTAGAAGAGAATAACCTGAAGATTGAAGAATATCCGATTATTCAGGAATATGTGAACGGCGATGGATATGGTGTATCTGTGCTGTTCAATAATGGTAAAATGAGAGCAAGGTTTACCCATAAACGATTAAGGGAAAAGCTTGCAACTGGTGGGACTAGTACCAGAAGAGTAAGTGTTAAAAACCCTGTCATCGAAGAATATGCAGAATATTTATTGGCCTCTCTTGCATGGCACGGTGTAGCAATGGTGGAATTTAAGTATAATGAAAATGAGAAGAAGGGCTGGTTGATTGAAGTCAATCCAAGATTTTGGGGTTCTTTGGCCTTACCTATTAAGGCGGGGGTTGATTTCCCCTATCTTCTTTATAGAATGGCCGTAGATGGAGATGTAGAAACAGTTACTCATTATCAGGAAGGCGTTGTTGTAAGATGGATACTTGGCGATATCTTGGCTACCTTAAGTCATATAAAAGCAAAGAAATCTATTAAGCCCATATTTGATTTTTTTTCGTTTAAAGGCGAGAGTTTTGATGATTTGTATAAAGATGACATAATGCCTTTTATGACAGAATGTTTCTATTATTTGAGTAAATTTGTAAAAACCGGTAGCTCAAATCCAACCGAAGAGGCATTACTTGATGTTGATAAAATATGAAGATAATTATTTTTGATTTTGATGGGACACTTACAAAACGTGATACTATAAGGCCATTTGCATCATTCATTGCAAAGAAATATAATCATAATTACCAATTATTTTTGTTCTACGCATGTTTAGTATTACATAAGCTGAAATTGATCAGTGATAAAAAATTAAAAGAGTCCTTTCTGCAGTTATTTGTTAAGACAAAAAGTTCTGAGGAAATGGAAGAAATAGTTAATCAGTTTTTTGAAGACAGAGTACAAAACATGATAAATAATCCCGTTTTGGATAAGTTGAAAAATCATGTTCATTCTCATGATAGAGTTTATATTGCATCTGCGAATTTCGATTTTCTTTTGAAGGCATTAGTTAAAAAATGGAATATCAGTGGGGTTATTTCAACGGAAACAGAACAGAAAAATGGATATTTTACCGGGAAAATACTTGGTAATACCTGCAAGGGAGAAAACAAGCTGAAGAAGATTGAGTCAGTTTTGGGTGTGGGGGTTCTAAAACATGCAATTGCCTATGCTGACGACGAAGATAAGCTTCTTTTGGATAGTGTTGGACAAGGAATCAGGGTTACTTAATTTAATCACAGATTAACCTAACGCAGCCTTTAGCCGCAACCAAAAAAGAGGTATTTGATCTATAAACCGGATGCTGATGTCTCTGTCTAAAGGTGAAAATGCGAGAAACGGACTGCCGTAACCATGATTTGCGTAAGTGGTTTTACCAGGAATCCGAACAAGCTGGCAAGGATCAGCAAAAGAAGTATTCTGGTCGTACGGCCCGATGGATAAAGCTGCTTTGGTTATTATAGATTTTTGCAAAGGTAAATTAATGGATTTTACATTTCTAAAAAAGATATAGTTTATATAAAAACACTATGAGTCAGTGCTTAATCTCAATTTCTCCTTTCAATTTTTACCACAGATATTCATGGATTTACACCGATTCGGGATAATTATAGTATCCGAATGATGAAACCGAACATATCATCAACTGAAAAAAGATTCACCAGTCTGTCATTGCGAGGGTCTTTTCCGAAGCAATCTCTTCTGAAACATTCAAGGGATTGCTTCGGACACTACCCTCGCAATGACATGTTAAGAATCCTCTCCATTTCATTATCTGTGTCTATCTGTGTCCATCCGTGGTTAATTCTCGCAATGACATGTTAGGAATCCTCTCCATTTCATACACTTACCTATGAGCCAAAGACTCAGCTTTCTCCCTGTTCTGCTCGGTTTCATCTCTTGGATACTATAAAAAGACATTTAGATTTCTATGGTAAATTTATTCCCAAAGAGGGATTATAAAATAACCCTGATTGAGAAAAAAACAACCCACTAAATCTTCCCTTGTTCATGGGGATTAATAAGGAATAACATGAATTTTCTTGAATATTATTTCAGAAATGTTATACTCTGCCGACCCTGTTTCAAATCTAACACGTAAAAAACAAGAAAGAACATTACGATAAAGGTAAACCCTGAGTGATCAGGGGGCGCAAAGTAAAGGGTCTTTGTGAATGTAAAACATAAAGATAGCCTTACGACCGAATATGTCTTATAAACTTAAAAACAAAAAACATAGCCTTACCTCCGAAGATATTTCTGGCTGTATATCTTCAGAGGTAAGGCTGTTTCTTTTTACGGATAAAAAAATCTCAACGAAGCAATCTCTGTATGGATTCAATTTTTATCACGGATTCACACGGACTCTGTGTTTTTCTGCGGTAAATTTGTTTTCGAAGGTCTGATTTATGAAAAGAAGTTTCGATTTTGCAGTCTCCACGATAGGCTTAATCCTGACAGGGTGGATTATCATTCTGGCTTATACAGCAGCTTCAATTGATACGAGAAAAAGCGGATTTTTTACGCAAACACGCATTGGGAAACATGGAAAGCCATTCACCGTTATCAAAATTCGCACGATGCGGGATATCCCATCTATTGATACAACGGTTACGACTACTCATGATCCGCGCATTACACCTCTGGGCCGATTTTTCCGCAAGGCAAAGATTGACGAGTTACCTCAACTGATGAATGTTTTTTTAGGGCATATGAGCTTTGTCGGCCCACGACCCGATGTCCCTGGTTTTGCAGACAAATTGTCCGGTGATGACCGGATAATACTATCCATACGACCCGGTATCACTGGCCCGGCAACATTGAAATACAAGAATGAGGAAGAGATTTTGGCAAGACAGGCTGAGCCAGAAAGGTATAATCGGGAAGTGATTTTCCCGGATAAGGTAAGATTGAACCGTGGGTATGTTGAGAATTATAGTTTTGGGAAAGATTTAAAATATATATTTTGGACGATTGTGGGTTGATTGGGGGAGTGAGTTGGGTAAGTTGAGTAGGTGGTGAGATAGGCGAATATGGAATCAAATGAGACAAAATCAACGTTTGAGACATTAGAGGTATGGAAAGAAGCAAGAGAGCTAAGAGAGGAGATTCCAAAGCTTACAAAGAAATTACCGGTTAACGAAAGATTCAGGTTGTCTGATCAAATGATAAGGGCATCAAGATCTGTAACGGCCAATATCGCTGAAGGATATGGCAGGTATCATTTTCAGGAAAATATTCAATATTGTCGTCAGGCGAGAGAGTAGCTTTATGAGTTAGTGGATCATCTGACGACTGAATTGGATGAAAATTATGCTTCCGAAGAGGAATTCGAAATTTTGAAAAAGAAAATATTCAAAGTTATTAAGATTTTAAATGGTTATATCAGCTTTCTGAAAAAATGTAAAAACAGTACATAGATAGATTGGCTGTGTAAAAAATCGTTACTCACGTAACGAACTAAGCCACTAACCTACTTAACATATTAATAGGGCGATATTTACGGTAAAATGACTAGGATAAATAAAAGAATTTTTCTCTCTCCACCCCATATGGGAGGAGAAGAAATAAAATATGTTCAGGAAGCTTTTGAGAGTAATTACATTGCGCCATTGGGCCCCCAGGTGGATGCCTTTGAGCGGGAATTTATCGCTAAGGTTAAAATTCCTTATGGTGTGGCCTTGTCCAGCGGGACGGCTGCAATGCACCTGGCATTACATGGAATGGGAGTAGGAGCTGGTGATGAGGTTCTTGCATCTTCTTTAACTTTCATTGGAAGTATCACTCCTGTGGTTTTTCAAGGGGCTACGCCCGTATTTATCGACTCAGATCGTGCGTCATGGAATATGGATCCGGAGTTATTAGCAGAGGAAATAGAGTCATGCAAAAAGAAAGGAAAATTGCCGAAGGCGGTTGTTCCTACTGATATTTACGGGCAGTGTGCTGATATGGACCGGATTTTGGATGTTTGCTCAGTATACAATATTCCTGTTATTTCAGACTCCGCGGAGGCGCTCGGCGCAACCTATAGAGGACGCAGCGCCGGTACCGGAGCAAAAGCAGTCGTTTATTCATTTAACGGTAACAAAATAATAACCACTTCGGGCGGCGGGATGCTGGTATCTGAAGATGAAAAAATGATTTCTTATGCGCGCTTTTTATCACAGCAGGCACGCGATGCAGCTCCCCACTACGAACATACCCAGATAGGTTATAATTATCGTATGAGTAATATCGTTGCCGCTGTTGGCCGAGGTCAGTTAAAGGTAATAGATGATAGGGTTGAAGCAAGACGCAGGATTTTTGCCTATTATCAAAAAACTTTACAGGATGTGCCAGGTATAGAGTTTATGCCAGAGGCGCCTTACGGCCGTTCTAACCGGTGGCTCACGGTAATTTTGATAACACCGGAAGAATTTGGGGCCGATAGAGAAGAAGTTCGTTTAGCATTAGAGAAACACAATATTGAGTCTCGCCCTGTGTGGAAACCCATGCACATGCAGCCGGTATTTAAGGGATGCCGCATGCGTGGGGGAGGGGTGTCTGAAGATCTATTCAAACGAGGACTTTGTTTACCTTCCGGGACTGCGATGAGTTATGAAGATGTAGACCGGGTTATCGCTGTAATTAGAAATGTTCATAAGCGTTGCAGTGACGACTCATTTACTATCCAACCCAAACCAATACCTGATGCCGAATTGACGAGTTGCCACAACGTATCAGCATCTTAAGAAATGATATGAACTTTGTGGGACTGCGTCCAGCATAATGTACCCCAAAAACCGGACAGATAAATAAGATAAAATATCCTAAGTGGGAAATATAGATAACTTAAGGAGAAAAGCCCCGTTGTTATTCTTCTCTTATTTACGTTAAATTAGGCCTTCGGCGACTTTTATCCCTTCGTAGAATGTAGGGCAAGGCTTCACCTTGTCTCCCCGCCAGAATATATGCGCCGGGATAGCAACCCAAAAAGATTACCCTACAGAATTGAAATTCCTATGCATTACATTAGGTTGGGTTTTAAAAGACAAAACCCAACGACTTTTTACCCACCCCTCAATCCCCTCTTGGGAGGGGATTGAGGGCATATGCATCAAGCTAAAGGCTATCAGAGGACTCTCGAAACAAAGTTTCCAGGCAATTGTATTCCCATACAGAGTTTGGGAACAAGCTACTAATTTAAGTATTGCGATAAGACCAAACAGGGTGGCACGGACAAACTTGTTTGTCCGTGTTATTCGAATACACCCGTGGATAGGGAATACACCACACTGGCAAACAGAGTTTGTCCGTGCCACCCAGGAATAAGCTTACAGAGAATAAAAATTTCCAGAGAAACGCCCCCGGCCAGACATCTCTTCATGGTATTCTAAAGATGTGGATAAGGATAAGCTAAAAAATGGAGGGACGAGGGATCCCCCTTTTTTAAAGGGGGATCAAGGGGGATTACTCCACCGTTTACGCATTTTAGCTTGATGCATATGGGGATTGAGGGGTGGGTTCATTTCCCTGTAGAGACGCAACACTTGCGTCTCTATAATTGGGGTTAGGGATACGTTAACGGCATATGAAAAACTTTGAATTTCCTCTACCTATAGTACTCCATGGATGAAACCGAACATACCGCATATCTCAGAAGGCAAGGGAAAAGCTTGGTTTCCAGCATATGTTAAAGGGTTTCAATCGTTGATTATGAAATTCACTCTGAAGGAGTGAGATACTGAGAGATAAGGAACTACCCGTAAATCAAGTCCCGAAGGGATGATACCGAAACACCGGTTTGTTATGTCACCCCTTCGGGGTTGAAGAGCTTTTTTCTGCTTTTGCTATAATCATGACATCTCTTCGAGATTGAGAAAGAAAAAACACCGTATACCCTAATCATGATATCTTTTATTGTTCGGTTTCAATCGTTGATCACGATAAGTACCTGACCACAAATTTTTGTACATTCTCTTTGTCAACAGAATAGAGAATTCAGAAGACAGAATCCAAAGAAACGGCGTGACAGAGTATCAAGGTGCTTTTGTCTCATAATCCCGAAGGGATGGTATGATTATAGCAAAAGAGCAGAAGAAAGGATTTGAACCCCGAAGGGGTGGCATGGAAAACCCGTGTATACCTGTCATTGCCTGGGAATTTGCCGTTGTTTTCTGATAAGTATTTCACCCCTTCAGGGTTATTGATTTTGCGGTTATTCATTATCTATAATCATGACAGCCCTTCGGGCTTGAAATAGAGATCATCTTCATGGTAAGTACCTGACCACAAATTTTTGTACCTGTATCTTTGTATACAGGGGTTTTCAGTATGCAAATATTATGTTCAGGTACTTACATGAAGCCTTCGGTAACTTTAGCAATGTGTAGTGGGCAAGGTGCACCTTGCCCACTACAGATTGTCTGGTTTTATTGTGTGCTGTTCGGTTTAATCTGTTGGATACTATAGTTACGAATATTTACGGATTAAAATTCAAGATACATTCGATTTGGAATTGGACAAATACTTTGATAAAATAAATTTTTTATAAAATGAACTAATTGAATCGACGAGAAACTTCTAATAAAAATTTATATTTTGAAGGGTATAAATGTCAAAAACTCACGTAGTGTATAAAAAGAAAATCATTGAGAGTATAGAAGAACTTCCAGAATCTAATCTGAAAGAAGTTTTGGATTTTATAAATTTCCTCAAAAGCAAAAGAAAAAAAAGAGAAGACTCAATTCTTAAGGTGGCTGGATGCCTTTCAGGTAATTCAATATCAGCAAAGGAAATTGAAGAAGAACTTTATGGAAAATTCAAAGAGGAATGCTGAAACAGTATTTGTAGATACATGGGGTTGGCAATTGGACATAGGAAAGATCCTATCCATAAAAAGGCCATGGAATACTATGATAAACCTTTCATTTCTTTTACCGACCTTACTACAGTTGTAATAATGCAGGAAAGTGGAATAAGACAAATACTCATACAAGATGAACATTTTATCCACGTTGGAATGGGTTTTGAAATATTTGCTTGAAACGAATCACTCTCGCCCTACCGATTACCCATCTCATCGCTTCATATTCCTGTTCCTGGCTCGCCTGCTATCTCCTGGAAAAATTGAAGGTTTTTAATACGCATTATGTGGGGATTATAAGAACATGTGAGGGGGAAGGGGTTTCGTGTAAGAAGTAAGGGGTAAGGAGTGAGGTGTTAGGAATGGGTTCGAAAAATATTTCAATTAAATAGGATAAGAGGAGGTGATACAAATGAAAACATTAAGAAGCTTATTCAGAATGGACACGGATAGATGCGGATAAGACGAAACCCAAATCTCAAATTCTAAATTTCAATTTTCAATATTCAAGCTTTTAAAAAAGGAAAAAAACGATGAAGATGTTTATCCTTTGCCGATGCCTTCTGTATAGAACTTGCGAAAGATATGAATCTGCCTGTTATAACCGGTGATCCTGAATTTGAGAGTGTTGGAAATATTGTTAAAATCATACCATTATTACAAAACATGTAACAATTTAGTTCTTTGAAAAAGATAGCGCCGATCGCTCGACCGGGCTTACATCGAAGTTCCTTGTGGTCGGCATTGTACTTTACATGATAGTACAAAAATACCCTATAATTCCGAAGTGGTAACAGATACAATGAAGATGATCTCTATTTCAAGCCCGAAGGGCTGTCATGATTATAGATAATGAATTACCGCAAAATCAATAACCCTGAAGGGGTGAAATGATTATAGACTTGAATATGGATTTGAAATTAAAAAAGAGTTTAAAAACACAAAGTCATAGGATCGTAGGTTAGGGGCAAGGAATAAGGAGCCGGGGGTAAGAAGTGAAGAGCGAGGAGTGATGTGTAAATCGGATTAGCTGAATTGGTTTATCTGATGAACAATATAAAATGCTTTCGATATACAGCGTCATTAATTAGATACGAATCTCCGTTTTCACGGGGACAAGTATGTCATTCCCGCCCCCGCTTTCACGAGGATAAACTCCATCGGGAATCCAGAAAAATACCGGATTCCGGGTCAAGCCCGTAATGACAGACGCTTGTCCTCGAATGTAGTTATCGGGGAGTTGTAAACTTATTTCGCTAGGTATAAAAGCCTGAAAAGGAGTAATAAAATGACAACACATATTAAAAAAGATTTCGAAATTCCTGATGAATTGATGAATATTTATAAGGAGATGGAAGTTTCTCCAGTAGGCTTACTAAAAAACTATGCACTAAACCTTGTTAACGGCAAGATTCACAAGTACGAAGAAGAATTCAGGCGAAAGATTGATGGTATGGAGAATGAAGAAAATTTTGAGTGGGAAGATGATTTAAGTGATTGGGAGTTTGCAGTTGAAAATCTGGAATACTGGAAGAAAAAGGCAGTAGAATTACAAAGGGAATGAGGGAGTTACTAGAAAAATATAAGGCTATTATAGCAAAATATGAAATAATAACTTGGGATAGTGAACCTTCTTCTTATCGTCTTAAAGCAAACCTTTATTTTATTAACGATCCTCAACTCATTATAAAAGATTACTTGTTTCCCACGGGGCGTAAATATTCTTTTCACTGGCAGGATGAGAAAGGCAATTTGATAATCCGTTGGGATAATGCGACACATTGGAAAGGAGTCAATACCTTTCCTCTTCATAAACATGAAAAGAACGGTATATCCGATTCTAAAGAAATTATATTAGAAGATATAATTGAACATATTTATACGGTTCTAAGAGATAAATAAGGAATTTATTGCCATATTGAGCAATACGCATCATAATAAGTACTGGGACATAAATTTTTGCATACTGAAAACCCTTGTATACAAAGATACATGTACAAAAATTTGTGGTCAGGTACTTATCTAAAGATTGTCTAATATCTTTAGATAAGCTTTTGTCAATTGTAAATCAGACACTATTGGTTTGAACGCCCAAACAACACCGTAATTATTTTCGCATGGTTTTTTTAATCCCGAAGGGATGTAATTATAGTATCCAAATGATGAAACCGAACATATCATCAACTGAAGAAGGATTACCCTGTCTGTCATTGCGAGGGTCTTTTCCGAAGCAATCTCTTCTAAAATATTCGAGGGATTGCTTCAGACACTACCCTCGCAATGACATGTTAAGAATCCTCTCCATTTCATACACTTACCTATGAGCCAAAGACTCAACTTTCTCCATATTCTGCTCGGTTTCATCTCTTGGATGCTATAATTAGGCTGCCTTCGGCGACTCTTTTATAGCACCCTCTGTAGGGGCGAACCTTGTGTTCGCCTAAATGGGAAACAAACACAAACGTTCTGGATCGTGCAGAGCAAGGGCGAACACAAGGTTCGCCCCTACAAAAGAACATTAAAATTCCTATACATTACATTAGGTTGGGTTTTAAAAGGCAAAACCCAACGACTATTCTTTTTTACCCATCACTCAATCCCCTCCCGAGAGGGGACTTTCCCCGATCGGGTCGAGGACTACCTTTTATTCCCCTCTTGGGAGGGGTTAGGGGCATACGCATCAAGCTAACATGTGGAAACGGTGAAGAATAACATAATCCCCCTTAATCCCCCTTTAAAAAAGGGGGAAATAGTGAATGCTTTAGAAAAGGGGGAAATCCCTCGTTCCTCCTTTTTCTACACTTATCCTTCTTCCCCCCTTTTTTAAAGGGGGGCAGGGGGGATTAGAGAGGAATATGGGCACACATTGCTCTTTTTCCAAGGAGGTACCGCCTTTTTTATGGAATACTATTCTTAGCTTGATGCGTATGGGGGTTAGGGGTGGGTTCCTTCCCCTGGAGAGATGCAACACTTGCCTCTCTACAATTGGAGTAAGGATGGGTTAACAGCATCATGAAAAACTTTAAATTTCTTCATGGAGGCCTTTCGGCGACTTAAAATACCTGGTTTCCCGACATTGGTCCACCCCCTTCACCCCCGCCAGCGGGGGACAGCGATTGTCCCCCTCCGTG
>SULG01000093.1 GCA_005524015.1 Candidatus Jettenia ecosi | reverse complement strand
ACTTAGGAAGATTTGCATGCATGAATATATAACTATGGTTTGTAAAGAGTGTTCAAATAGAAATTATAGAACACCAAAAAAAACACAGCAGACTGAGAAGCTGGAATTAAAAAAGTTCTGTAGGTTTTGTAGAAAGCATACTGAACATAAAGAGTATAAAAAATAGGTTTATTTTAAATTCAAATGATTGATAAAATTAAGGTCTGTAGCTCTAATTGGTAGAGCACCGGACTCCAAATCCGGCCGTTGGGGGTTCGAGTCCCTCCAGACCTGCCATATACTTTATTATAGAAGAGAGATATTAAGAATGTCGTTGTTTGAAACATATAGAAAAGGGCAAGGTTTATATAGTAGAATTGCCGTTGGTATTGCTTTGGGTATGCTTAGTTTGTTTGCCTCTGTTTCTTTATATAATTTACTTATCGACTTGCCGAATATTGCAGAAAGTGCTAAAGTTCCCCTCATTGATATTAATTTAACGTGGGGTTTGATTTGTGCATCTGTGCTTTTTGTTTTTCTCGGTTTTTTCATTTGTGTTTTTATTGCTGGGCTTGAGACGGGAATTAAACCGTTAGATACTGGCAGTAAGAGAACGGTAGAGTTTTTAATTGATACTCAAGGTGAACTCCAGAAGGTCTCGTGGCCTACAAGGTATGAATTAGTCGGTTCGACCGCTGTTGTAATTGTATCAGTTGTTGTTATAGGGATATTTATATTGGGTGTTGACTGGTTTGTGTCGGTAGTTATGGAATATATAGGTGTGCTTTAAGATGTATGAGATACCAACAATTAATCTACATAATAATGCTAACGATTAAATTAAAGGAAACTCCTCAGAGCTACCAATTCTTTTAGTTCCTCCCGAGTGGTTGATTTAAATAGGCACAGAAAGATTCTGATGTATTGCAATTTATAAAGGCTTTTAAAAATTTTTTTTATTGGTTTAGTTAGATGCCCAAAGAATGGTTTGTGTTACGTGTTCAGAGCAATAAAGAAGATAAGGTTAGAAGCAGCTTGGTTGAGCGGATTAAGATC
This sequence comes from Candidatus Jettenia ecosi, assembly GCA_005524015.1. Classification (GTDB taxonomy): domain Bacteria; phylum Planctomycetota; class Brocadiia; order Brocadiales; family Brocadiaceae; genus Jettenia; species Jettenia ecosi. The sequence continues at coordinate 13,532 of SULG01000093.1, read as the reverse complement.
CGGGGCTTGGAGAATTTAATTTCAAAAGTACTACTTCCTAGTGAAAAAGTTTCTGAGATTAAAGGTGGTAAGAAAAAGGTAACGGAAAGAAAAATATATCCGGGTTATTTAATGGCTGAGGTTGAAGTTGATGAGAAGGGACAGATACCGAAAGAGGTTTGGTTTTTAATCAGAGAAACACCTGGCGCTGGTGATTTTATTGGCGGACAAAATAAGCCTGTACCGATGACCGGTTATGAAGTGGAAAAATTATTATCGGATGTAGAGCATAAAGAAGAAAAACCACGTGCAAAAATAGAATTTCACGAAGGTGAAAAGGTGAGAGTTAAAGAAGGCCCGTTTGAAAACTATGATGGGATTGTTGAAGAAGTGTTACCAGCGAGTGGTCGTGTTAAAGTAATGCTTACGGTATTTGGCAGGGCAACGCCTGTTGAATTAGAATATTGGCAAGTAGAAGCAATTTGAGAGTAGGAGTATAAAATGGCGAAAGAGGTCTTAACAAAGATTAAATTACAATGCTCAGGGGGGCAAGCAACGCCCGCGCCGCCGGTAGGGCCTGCATTGGGTCAGCATGGGGTTAATATAGGGCAATTTGTTAAGCAATTTAATGATAAAACGAAAGATTTGCAAGGCATTGTGACACCTGTAGAGATTACTGTTTTTAAAGATAAAACATTTACTTTTGTTATAAAATCACCTCCTGCATCTGTGCTTTTAAAACAGATAGTTGGAGTGGTGAAAGGATCATCAGAGCCAAATAAACAGAAGGTTGGGCAGGTGGCTCGGCAACAGCTAAAAGAGATTGCAAGTAAAAAGTTAGCAGATTTGAATGTCGATAATTTAGATGCTGCGGTTAAAATGATAGAAGGAACTGCCCGTAATATGGGAATTAAAGTAGTAGATTAACTTCTGTGATATGAAAAGTATATGTTCGTGGTGTTGAAAGGAAAGTAATCAGATGGGAAAAAGAGGTAAAAGATATTTAGAATCAGTAAAGCTTGTAGATTCTGAAAAACGGTATGAATTAAAAGAGGCTGTTGTGCTGCTTAAGTCCTTTAAGCCCGCAAAATTTGATGAGAGTGTCGAAGTATCGATGAAGCTAGGTATCGATCCAAAACAGTCGGATCAGCTTATCAGAGGATCTATTTCATTGCCTAAGGGAATTGGTAAAAGCCTTAAGGTTGTTGTTTTTGCCAGTGGTGAAAAAGCTGAAATAGCGAAAAAAGCCGGTGCAGATGAGGTGGGTGCTGAAGAGCTCGTGAAAAAGGTAGAAGGCGGGTGGACGGATTTTGATGTAGCAGTTGCTACTTCAGATATGATGAGGCTTGTAGGTAAGTTGGGGAGGGTTCTCGGACCACAAGGTAAGATGCCTTCACCAAAATCAGGTACCGTGACGGACGATGTTGAAACAGCCGTTAGAGAATTTAAAGCAGGGAAAATCGAATATAGAACAGATGCTGGTGGCAATGTGCACGCTCTTGTTGGAAGGGTATCGTTTTCATCTGCAGATTTAGAAGAGAATATCAATACATTTGTTAAACATATTACTAATTCACGTCCGGCATCGGCAAAGGGTGTGTTTGTAGAAAATATATCGATATCTTCAACGATGAGTCCCGGAATAACGTTACAAGTTTAAGTTATGCATGATTTGAAGGGAAGTATATAAAGCAATGGCAAATGAATTAAAACAACTTATTGTAAAAGAAATGATCTCTAGGTATCGTAATTCAAATAATTACTTGGTGGTTGGTTATCAAGGAATGAAAGCGCTAGAATTCGACCAGCTAAGAAAAGACTTGCACAAGAAAAAAATATTCCTGGAAATAGTTAAAAATTCGCTTATGGCTATTGCATTTAAAGAGATAGGGTTTTCAGAGATTAATAGTTTATTAATTGGGCCAACAGCTATCATATCTGGAAGTGATGATCCGGTTGTTATAGCAAAAGAAACATTCGAGTGGACGAAAAAAATACCTGCTTTGAATTTACGAGGTGGATTTGTTGATAGAACGGTGCTTTCGGCAGATCATGTAAGTCAATTAGCGAAACTTCCGACAATATCGGTGCTTCATACGCAAATAATCACAAGTATTAATGCTCCAATTGTTGGAGTTGCAAGTGCTTTTGGTTCTGTTTTACGTAGTTTGGCTATTGTGTTACAAGCGGTAAAAGACGAAAAAGAAAAAAATTGCTAATAATTTTTAGAGATTTACTGAAAAGGTAGGAGGATTAAAATGGTTGAGGTTAGTGAAGAAAAAACAGTTGAGTCTTCTGGTAAAATTAACCAGGTGCTCGATTTGGTGGCAGGGATGACATTGCTTGAGGCTTCACAGCTTGTAAAGGCTTTTGAGCAGAAATTTGGTGTTTCTGCGGCTGCGGTTGCCGCAATGCCTGCGGGCATGCCGGTGGCTGGAGAGAGTAAAGCGGACGCTGCGGAAGAAAAGACAACTTTTGATATTATTTTGAAAGATGCCGGAGCAAATAAGATTCAGGTAATTAAAGCTGTTCGTGCAGAAACAAATTTAGGATTAAAAGAAGCTAAGGATCTTGTCGAAGGCGCTCCCAAGAAAGTTAAAGAGGGCGTTACGAAAGAAGAAGCTGATAAGATTAAAAAATCGCTTGAAGCTGCTGGCGCAGTGGTAGAAGTAAAATAATAAATTTTTTAACGTAAGAACATTAGGAAACCTATGGAAATTCGTAATTATGGTAAGGTTGAGGATGTTGTAGAGGTCCGAAATCTTGTACAAATCCAAACGAAAGCATATCGTGATTTTTTACAAGCGGATATACCTGCTTCTAAAAGAAAAAATTACGGGATTGAAGCGATCTTGAGGGAAATATTCCCTATAAGTAATTATGATGGTACGATGTCGTTAGATTATATTAAATATGAACTTGGTAAACCACGATATACTCAGGATGAATGCAGACAATTACGCTTGACTTATGGTCGCCCGTTCCGTGTTTGGCTAAGACTTAATAAAGCTGAACCAATAGAGGAAGAAGTCTATTTGGGCGAGATACCGGTGATGATTGGCGGTGGTGAGTTTATCATTAATGGCACAGAAAGAGTGATCGTGACTCAGTTACATCGTTCACCCGGTATAGATTTCATTGAAGAATTTCATGCTGAAAAGAGATTGCATTCATGCCGGATAATTCCAGAGAGAGGGAGCTGGATTGAATTAGAAGTAGGGAAGAAGGATATTCTTACGGTGCGGATAGATCAGAGCGGAAAACTGCCGGCTACGTGTTTTCTTAGAGCTCTTTCAGAAGAATATACAAATGATGAAGATATTATTCGGTTGTTCTATGATACTGAAGTAGTCAAAATCAGTGATTATGCTTCGATTACCAAATTAAGAGGCAGGTATACAGTTGACAAGATTATCAATCCTGAAACAGGAGAAATTGTACTAGAGGCAGGCCGCCAGATCTCAGATACAACGGTAAAAGCAATTGCTGATTTTGAGATTAAGAAAATAGAAGTAATTAAAAAAGCGGATGATCTTCTGGTGTTGAATTCATTAGATTCCGATTTTACGAAATCTCATGAAGATGCATTGTTAAAAATTTATGCTAGATTTCGTCCTGGAAATCCCCAACAAGTAGAAAAGGCTAAGCAGTTATTTTATGATAAATTTTTTGATGTAAAAAGATATAGATTGGGGTCTGTCGGCAGATTTAGGTTAAATAGAAAATTAGGACACAATATTAATGAAGCCGAGATGACGTTACAAAAGGAAGATTATGTTGAAGCCATACGGTATATAATGAAATTACGTAAAGGCCAACCTGGTGTATCTGTAGATGACATTGATAATTTAGGGAACCGAAGACTTCGAACGATTGACGAGTTAGCTGGAGAAGAGATCCGTAAAGGTTTTCTTAAATTGAGAAGGACAGTCCAGGAGAGGTTAAGTGTAAAGGATTCTGATCAGTTAACCCCACGCTCTTTGGTAAACTCTAAAACTATTTTTTCTGCGATTGACTATTTTTTTAGCAGAAGTGAATTATCTCAAGTGCTGGATCAAACAAATCCTTTAGCACAATTAACCCATGAGAGAAGATTAAGCGCCTTGGGTCCTGGTGGATTAAATAGAAAAAGGGCAGGATTTGAAGTGAGGGACGTTCATGTATCTCATTATGGCAGGGTTTGTCCAATAGAAACTCCTGAAGGCACAAACATTGGTTTAATTGCATCTTTAAGTATTTATGCAACAACTGACGAATATGGTTTTTTAATTACGCCATACCGGATAATTGATAAAGGAAAAATTACCGAGAAGTTAACGTATCTTCGTGCGGATGAAGAAGAGAATAAATTGATAGCTCCGGCAGATGTGTTAATGAAAGATAAAGTGGACAGTGTATTATGCAGATATAATGGTGATTTTCATCAGGTGAATTTTAAAGATGTGAATTATATGGATGTGTCTCCAAAGCAATTAGTCGGAGTATCAGCCAGTTTAATACCATTTCTTGAACATAGCGATGCTAATAGGGCACTGATGGGCTCTAATATGCAGAGACAGGCAGTTCCTCTTTTGAGAACTGAACCACCTATCGTATCTACAGGTATGGAAAAGGTTGTAGCTCAAAACTCAAGTATGACTATTCAGGCAGAAAATGCGGGAACTGTTACAAAAGTAACAGCGAGCGAAATTATTATTGATGATAGAGATGTCTATAAGTTGAGGAAGTTTGTTGGCTTGAACGAAGGTACTTGCTTGAATCAAAAGCCAATAGTTGTCGAAGGTCAAAAGGTAAAAAAGGGAGAGGTTATTACGGATGGAGCTGCGACGTGCAATGGAGAGCTAAGCCTTGGGAGAAATGTATTGGTTGGTTTCATGACTTGGGATGGATATAATTTCGAGGATGCGATAGTTATTAGTGAAGCTTTACTTAAAGATGATCGTTTTACTTCCATTCATAGAGAAGAATTTGAAGTAGAAATAAGAGAGACGAAGTTGGGAAGAGAAGAGTTTACTCGTGATATACCTAATGTCTCAGAAAAAGCGCTGAGAAATCTCGATGAAAATGGTGTAATACGGGTAGGGACAAAGGTAAAACCAGGAGATATCCTGGTTGGTAAGGTTGCCCCTAAGAGCCGGAGTGAATTATCGCCTGAAGAAAAATTATTACATGCTATCTTTGGTCGCGCGGGAGAAGATGTAAAAAATGAATCACTCGAAGTCCCATCTGGCATGGAAGGCATTGTTATAAACACTCAGATATTTTCTAGAAAATCTTATCTTTCTGATGATAAGAGACAAAAAATTTTACAAGAAATAAGTGATATAGAAGCAAAATACGATGAGAATATTGTAAAAGAATTCGGCAAGATGTTGAAGGCAATAGATGGTGAGGTTAACGAGCCATTGGTAGATATTCAGACTGGACAGATATACACAATCGAACGTGGTCTTCCAGCGAAATCTGTTCTTTTGTTAGAGGAACGTTTTGATATCGAGAATATTGAGTTTAGCAATAAAAAGAAAAAAGAAAAAGCTATTGAAATTAGCAAAGAATTTCTTGAGAAAATAGAATATTTAAAGGATGAAAAAGATAGAAAAATTAATCATCTAAAACGTGGGGATGAACTACCTACGGGAGTTTTGGAATTGGCTAAGATCTCAATTGCAACAAAGAGAAAACTATCAGTAGGTGATAAAATGGCCGGCCGGCATGGTAATAAAGGTGTTATATCTAAAATTCTTCCTGAAGAGGATATGCCGTTTTTACCTGATGGAACTCGGGTTGAAATGCTGTTGAATCCATTGGGTGTACCATCAAGAATGAATGTAGGACAAATTCTGGAAACGCATCTTGGATGGGCTGCAAACAAATTAGGATTCCGTTCCATAACACCGATTTTCGAGGGTGCGTCTGAAGAAGAAATAAGAGCAACTCTCAAAGAAGCTGGCTTACCGGAAGATGGGAAAACTGTTCTCTATGACGGCAGGACGGGGGAAACTTTTGAGCAAAAGGTAACGGTAGGTTATATGTATATGTTAAAGCTTCATCACTTGGTAGACGAGAAAGTACATGCACGGGCAACGGGTCCGTATTCTTTAATTACCCAACAACCATTAGGCGGAAAGGCACGGTTTGGTGGACAGAGATTTGGTGAAATGGAAGTTTGGGCCCTTGAAGCATATGGCGCAGCTCATAACTTGCAGGAATTGCTTACAGTAAAAAGTGATGACGTAGAGGGAAGGACAAAAATCTACGAATCGATGGTAAAAGGTGAAAATACATTAGAAGCTGGCACTCCTGCATCCTTCGAAGTACTAGCAAATGAAATTGCCGGACTTGGGTTAAGTTTAAAATTAGAAAAGAAAAAAATGGAAGTTTTAAAAGAGTCGTAAAGGGGTTTATAAATGACAGATATAGTGTACGATAAAATTAATGAGTATAGTTCCGTAAAAATATCACTTGCATCAACAGATGATATACGAAGTTGGTCTTACGGTGAAGTAAAAAAGCCGGAAACAATTAATTATCGTACTTACAGAGCTGAAAAAGATGGTTTATTTTGCGAGCGTATATTTGGTCCTGAACGTAATTGGGAATGCTTTTGCGGGAAATATAAAGGGATAAAGCATAAAGGAATCATTTGCGACCGATGTGGTGTGAAGATTACTCATTCGCGAGTAAGAAGGAAGCGTATGGGACATATTAATTTAGCAGCGCCAATCGTTCATATCTGGTTCTTTAAAGCAATGCCATCGCGCTTAGGAACCCTCCTGGGAATGAAGACTACATCTTTAGAAAGAATTGTTTACTTCCAAGATTATGTGGTAATTGACCCGGGAAGTACGCCACTTAAAGAATACCAGATGCTCAGTGAAGAAGAATATAAAGTAAATAAAGAGAAGTACGGGGAACAATCCTTTAAGGCAGGGATGGGGGCTGAGTCGATACGGACACTATTGCAAAATCTTGATTTGGTAACATTATCAAGTCAGTTACGTGAGGAACTTAACCAGACAAAATCTAAGCAACGTGCCAAAGAAATTATCAAGAGGCTAGAAATAGTAGAGGCGTTTAGGGACTCTGGAAATAGACCGGAATGGATGGTATTAAGCGTTATACCTGTTATTCCACCCGATCTAAGACCGCTCGTTTTATTGGAAAGTGGAAATTTTGCTACCTCCGATCTTAATGATCTTTACAGAAGGATTATTAATAGGAACAACCGTTTAAAAAAGTTAATTGATTTAAATGCGCCTGAAGTAATTATAAGAAACGAAAAAAGGATGCTGCAGCAAGCTGTTGATGCTTTATTTGATAATACCAGAGGCAAGCGTCCTGTGCTTGGTAGCAATAATAGGCCTTTAAAATCATTGACCGATATGATAAAGGGCAAACAAGGGCGCTTTAGAGAAAACTTACTTGGGAAAAGGGTTGACTATTCTGCACGTTCTGTGATTGTAGTGGGACCTGAACTAAAATTGCATCAATGTGGCCTTCCAAAGAAGATAGCTTTGGAATTGTTTCAACCATTTATTATACGAAGATTAAAAGAACTAGGCCTTGCAGATACGATTAAAAGCGCTAAGAAGATGTTGGGCAGAAAGGATAAAGAAGTATGGGATATCTTAGAAGAAGTGGTTAAAAGGCGCCCTGTATTACTTAATAGAGCGCCAACACTGCATAGAATGGGTATTCAGGCTTTTGAGCCTATCTTGGTAGAAGGTAATGCTATCAAGCTGCATCCTTTAGTTTGTCGTGGATTTAATGCTGATTTTGATGGTGACCAGATGGCTGTTCATATACCGCTTTCGATAGAAGCACAGTCTGAGGCGATTACCTTAATGTTATCTACGAATAATATTTTCTCGCCAGCTTCCGGCGATCCTATTATAACCCCGAGCCAGGATATCGTTTTGGGCTGTTATTATCTTACCGTAAATTTACAGGATGAGCAGGATGCAAAGTATCCAAAGTTTATTGGATTTGAAGAAGTTCTTTATGCTCTGGCTGTTAAGAAGGTACATTTACATACAAAGATTGAGATAAGATTGCATCATGAAAAAATCATTAAGGATAGGTTGGGTACTGAAGAGCCAAAAAATGGTTTGTGTAAAACTACGGTTGGGCGTGTTGTTTTCAATAAAATATTGCCACACGGGATGCCATTCTACAATTATACCTTAGATCAGAAAGGTATTAGCAGAATAATACAGGATTGTTATAAAATTTTGGGTAGAGAAAAGACGATTGGTTTATTAGATGATATAAAAGAGATAGGTTTTAAAGAGTGTACAAAGGCAGGGTTGTCATTTGCAATAACTGATGTAAAAATGCCTGTTAAAAAGCAGGATATCTTAGATAAAACCCAAGAGGAAATAGAGAAAATACAGAAACTCTATAGGAAGGGTATAATTACAGAGGGTGAGAGGTATAACCAAATTATCGATACATGGACTTACGCCGGTGAGAGAGTTGCAGAGGAGATGTTGAACGAACTTAAAAATGACACGAGAAACGGAAATCCCTATTTGAATCCTGTGTATTTAATGTCTGCATCCGGAGCAAGAGGTAGTTCTCAGCAATTAAGGCAGCTTGCCGGTATGCGTGGTTTGATGGCGAAACCTTCAGGTAGAATTATAGAAACACCTATAAAGGCTAATTTTAGAGAAGGATTAGGGGTATTGGAGTATTTCAGTTCAACTCATGGAGCCAGGAAAGGGTTGGCTGATACAGCATTAAAAACAGCAGATTCTGGTTATTTAACTCGAAAGCTAGCTGACGTTGCTCAGAATGTAGTTATAACTGCTCAAGACTGTGGTACTATAAACGGTATTACCAAGAGTGTAGTCTACCGCGGTGAAAAAATCGAGGTGCCTTTAAGTAAGGTAATTGTCGGCCGTGTAGCTAGGAATAATATTGTAGACTTGGTCAAAGATGAGGTAATTGTCAGAGAAAACGAGTTAATTACTGAAGAAAAAGCCAAAAGAATAGAATCAATGGGGTATGAGAAAATCAAAGTTAGATCACCCTTGACATGTGAAATGTCTTTAGGACTTTGCATTAAATGTTATGGGATGGATTTGTCAAGAGGGCAGTTTGTAGAAGAAGGAATGGCCGTGGGAATTATAGCAGCACAGTCAATTGGTGAACCAGGTACACAGCTTACTATGAAGACATTCCATATCGGAGGTACTGCTACACGTTCAGTAGAGGAGTCTGAGGTAAGAGCAAAACGTGTTGGTGTTGTAAAATACAATAATTTAAATGTAGTAAAAAATCCACAAGGGAAGAATGTTGCTATCAATACAAATGGAGAAATATTGCTTATAGACTCGAAGGGAAGGCAGATTGATAAGCATACCATTGTGTTAGGAGCAGAAGTATTGGTAAAAGAAAATGAAAGCGTTGTTGCGCATCAGGTACTAACAAAATGGGATCCCCATATGATTCCGATATTAACAGAAATGTCTGGCAAAATACGTTTTGAAGATATCGTGATTGGAAAAACTATGAGGCAAGAGTCTGATGTGTCGACTGGCGTTAAGCGTAAAGTAATTATGGAGCATAAGGGAGATTTGCATCCCCAAATTATCATAGAAGATGAAACTGGCAAGATATTAGGTCTATACCCGATTCCAGAAAAAGCGCATATTGAGGTTGAAGAAGGCGAACTTGTTAGTGCTGGAACATTGCTTGCAAAAACGCCAAGAGAGATTTCCAGGACGGAAGATATTACAGGTGGTTTACCTCGGGTTGCTGAAATTTTTGAAGCAAGAAAGCCGAAAGATCCGGCGGTGATGAGTGAAATTGATGGTGTTGTAGAGGTAGGTGAAAAACGACGTGGAAAACGCACTATCATGGTTAGCAGCGAGACTTCTACGGAAATGGAGAAAAAAGAGCACCTAGTACCGAGGGGAAAACATTTGAAGGTGCATAGAGGGGATCGTATTAAGGCTGGTAGTCCTTTGGTGGAAGGACCTCTTATCTTACAGGACATCTTAAGAATAAGTGGCGAAGAAGAGCTGCAGACTTATATGCTAAAGGAAGTTCAAAACGTTTATCGCTCTCAAAACGTACCGATTGATGATAAGCACATTGAAATTATTATTGGTCAGATGTTGAGAAAAGTGAAAGTGGATGATGTTGGTGATACGATTTTCTTACCTGGGCAGATTGTCGATAGGTTTAAATTTAAAAATGAGAATAAGAAAATAATCGAGAAGGGTGGAAAGCCTGCAACCGCAAATTCTTTGCTGATGGGTATAACAAAAGCCTCTTTGCAATCAGATAGTTTTATATCTGCTGCCTCTTTCCAGGAAACAACAAAAGTTCTGACAAGAGCGGCGCTAGAAGGTAAAATAGATGGCTTGGTTGGATTGAAAGAAAATGTTATTCTTGGTCATCTTGTGCCAGCTGGCACAGGATATAAGACCTATTTGCCGCTTTCTGCGATACCAACGGAAACGGCTATCTCAAAAGAACTTGAAAAATCTAAAAATAAAGAATTAGTAATGTTAAGCTAATAAGGAGTGGAAAAATATATGCCGACAATAAATCAGTTAATTCGAAGAGGCAGGAAAACGGTTAAAAACAAAAGCAAGAGTCCTGATCTTGGTAAGTGTGCTCAAAAAAAAGGAGTTTGTCTTCAGGTTATGACAAGAACACCAAAAAAGCCTAATTCTGCCTTAAGGAAAGTAGCCAGGGTAAGGTTATCTAATGGAAGAGAAATAACTGCTTATATTCCAGGAGAAGGTCATAATTTACAGGAGCATTCTATTGTTTTGGTAAGAGGGGGTCGTGTGAGAGATCTTCCTGGTGTTAAATATCATATTGTTCGCGGGACGTTAGATTGTGCAGGTGTAGATGGTAGAAGGCGTTCTCGCTCTAAATATGGGACAAAGGTTCCCAAATAAGTTTCGTTGAAGGAGAATGTAGTTTATGGCGCTTGCATATAGGAGCACGGCAATATTTTTACAACCAGATGTAAAATATAAAAGTAAGTTAGTTTCAAAAATTATAAATTGCCTTATGAGAAAAGGCAAAAAAAGTGTAGCAGAGAAGGTATTTTACGATGCAATGGAAGCTATAGGAAAAAAAATGTCAGATATTGAATCTTTGGAAGTGTTTGAGATTGCAGTGAATAATGTAAAACCTTTGGTGGAAATTAAATCGAAACGTGTAGGCGGTGCAACATATCAGGTGCCGGTGGAGGTGCCAAAACAAAGACAGCAATCGTTAGCATTTCGTTGGATAATAGATGCCGCAAAAGGTAAAAAAGGACGTCCCATGTATCAACGGTTAGCTGATGAGTTGATAGATGCATATAAAAAGCAGGGCGCAGCTATAACGCAAAGAGAAAATACCCATAAGATGGCTGAAGCTAATAAGGCATTTGCACATTTTGCATGGTCGAAATTTTAATATTGATAGAGAAGTTTAATAATATAGGAAGTTTATAATATGAGTTTAGAAAAGATGAGAAATATTGGAATTGCAGCGCATATTGATGCCGGTAAAACAACAACTTCAGAACGCATACTGTATTATACAGGCAGATCGTATAAAATGGGTGAGGTTCATGAAGGAACTTGTGTAATGGACTGGATGGAAGAGGAGCAAAAGCGTGGAATTACTATAACGGCTGCTGCAACGACATGTTTTTGGAACGATTATCAAATCAATCTTATTGATACTCCAGGTCACGTGGACTTTACTGTAGAAGTGGAACGCTCACTTCGGGTTCTCGATGGTGCCGTTTGCGTTTTTTGTGGTGTTGGCGGTGTTGAGGCACAATCGGAGACGGTGTGGCGCCAAGCTGATAAGTATAATGTGCCGAGAATCTGTTTTGTAAATAAGATGGACCGTACAGGGGCTGATTTTTTAAAAGTTGTCAATGAGATTAACGAAAGATTAGGAATTAAGGCGATTCCTATTCAATTACCTATTGGTAAAGAACAAGGGTTTAGAGGTGTTGTTGATCTTGTAAAGATGAAAGCTATGGTATATTCGGATGATGTAGATAAATTAGGGGTTAATTTTTCAATAGAAGAAATTCCTGAAGAGTATAAGAAAGATGCCGAAATTTACCGCGAGAAGATGATTGAGGGGTTAGCTGAACAGATTGACTGGTTGACTGAGAAGTTCCTCAATAATGAAAAAATAACGGATGAAGAAATACAAAAAGCTATCCGTGAAGGAACGATTGATTTAAAATTCGTACCTGTACTGTGCGGTTCTGCATTTAAAAGGAAAGGGATACAGCTAGTTCTTGATGCAGTATGTGATTACTTACCTTCCCCCCTTGATAAGAAAGCGGTTGTTGGTACAAATCCTGATAACAATGAAGAGGTATCAAGGATGCCGTTACCAACAGAACCTTTTAGTGCTTTGGCTTTTAAAATTGCATCCGATAAACATGGTGATCTTACTTTCATAAGGGTCTATTCCGGGAAAGTAACAGCAGGGTCAAGGGTTATAAATTCCGGTAAAGATAAAAAAGAGCTGATAAGCCGTATTTATAAAATGCATGCAAATACTAGAGAACAAATTGAGGAACTTTCTGCTGGTGACATAGGCGCTGTAATTGGTTTAAAGTATACGGTAACAGGAGACACTCTCTGTGATCAGAATCATCCTATAGTACTTGAGAAAATGGAATTTCCTGAGACTGTTATATCGATGGCAATCGAGCCGAAAACAGATGCAGAGAAAGAAAAACTCGGGACTGTTTTATCCAAATTAGCTAAAGAAGATCCCACTTTCAGAACACATATGGATAAAGAAACTGGGCAGTTAATTATTTCTGGTATGGGTGAACTTCATTTGGAAGTAATTAAAAATAGAATGTTGAGTGAGTATAAGGTTGATGCCAACGTTGGTGCCCCAAAAGTATCTTATAGAGAAACCATAGGCAAAAAGGTTGAGGTTGAAGGTAAATTTATTCAACAAACCGGTGGTCATGGACAATACGGGCATGTCTGGATTACCTTAGAACCATTTAAAGGTGAAGAACCAGTAATTTTTGAAGATGCGATTGTTGGAGGTAAGATTCCCAAACAATATATAAGATCCGTAGAAAAAGGAATCAGGGAAACTGCTACTACGGGTGTAGCAGGCGGATATTCGTTAATTGATATAAAAGTTACTTTAACGGATGGTTCAACGCATCCTGTAGACTCATCCGACTTGGCTTTTTATACTGCAGCCAGCATTGCGCTGAGGAAAGGTGTTGAAATGGCAAAATCAATACTTTTGGAGCCAATAATGTCTTTTGAAATTGCTGTGCCAGAGCAGTATATGGGTGATGTAATTGGCGAAATTCATAGTCGCAGAGCTAATATCATTGAAATGGGATCGAGGGGTAACCTTAGGATAATTAAGGGTGACGTACCACTTGCTGAAATGTTTGGATACGCAACAGTATTGCGATCTATTACTCAAGGAAGAGGTACGTATACAATGGAACCGTTGGAATACAGACCTGCACCTGCAAAGGTATTAAGTAGCGTTGCATAAGATAATTTAAAAATAAAAAATCGGAGGTTTCATCG
>SULG01000092.1 GCA_005524015.1 Candidatus Jettenia ecosi | reverse complement strand
AACTTGGGTTTTATGGTAATCGATCAATTTGCCCGGCAATTTGATATGGAATGTAATAACAAAAGATTTCAATCTCTTTTTGGTAAGGGGATACTGGAAGATGAAGAGATTGTACTATTAAAGCCACAGACATTTATGAACTTGAGCGGAGTTGCTGTAAAGGAAGCTGTAAATATGTATAAATGCGCGTTTCAAGATCTTATGATTATCGGCGATGATTTGGATATGCCTTTAGGAAAAATGCGTATCAGGCGCTGTGGCGGTTGTGGAGGGCACCGGGGCCTGGAATCTGTTGCGGCGAGCTTAGGGTCCACAAGCTTTCCCCGTTTAAGGGTTGGAATAGGGAGGCCACCTGCGGGTGATCCGGGTAATTATGTCCTGTCCACATTTTCCGGGGAAGAGGAAGCTATAGTAAAGGAATCTTTAGATAAAGCTTGTCAGGCCTTAAAAATCTGGATTTTTGAAGGGATTGAGACATGTATGAATAAGTTTAATTAATTAATCTTTTTATCGTGTATGAAAATAGTATAAAATAGTTTTGTAATTTTTATAGTAAAATAGAAAAAGTAGGAGGTAAAGAATTTGAGGATGTACGAAGGATTGTTTTTAATTGATAACACCCATGCCAGCATGGAATGGGATAACGTGGTAAAGCATATCCATGATATTCTGCAAAAAAATGGAGCGGAGATTCTGAAAACAGAAAAATGGGGTGAAAAAAAATTAGCATATAAGATCAAAGGACATAAACGCGGGACTTATCTGCTTATCCATTTTAACACTAAAAGCGGGGCTATTACAGCTATAAAAAGGGATTTCCAGCTTTCTGATTATATCATCCGTTCTTTAATCGTAAAAGATGATAAAATTGAGGAGGTATCTCAGATCGGTGTAATTGAGCCAATACCCGCAAGAAACACGGGCGCAACTCCTGAAATAAAAGATGCAGAATTGTTGGAAAAAACAGATATGGCAATCAATGTTACAGGCGAAGCATAGCATCTCCAGGGCTCGGGTCGTACCCAGGGACTCATCAAACCGGCATCAAGGTTTGTAGCAATATATTTATGGAAGAATTTTTAAAGGAGTAACGTATGGCAAGTCTTAATAAGGTTTTTCTTATGGGGAATCTTACTCGAGACCCGGAGCTAAGATATACCCCGGCAGGATTAGCAGTCGCAAGTTTCGGGATTGCAATCAATAGCGCTTGGACAGCTAAAAGTGGAGAAAAGAAAGAAGAAGTGTGCTACGTTGACATTAATATTTTTGGGCGTAGAGCAGAGGTTGTTGGTGAATATTTTAGTAAAGGGAATCCGATTTTTATAGAAGGGCGTTTACAGTATAATCAATGGGAAACCAAAGATGGGCAAAAAAGGAACACGCTTCGCGTTGTTGCAGACAACTTTCAATTCATTGGAGGTTTAACGAAACGTCCGGAGGAAGGGGCTGGAATTTCATCTAAAGAAGGTAAACAATCAGGCGATGCGCCGGAAGATGTTAATCTTGATATAAATCATGAGGACATACCGTTTTAAGATAGTTTCATAAAATTTCTATAAGGATAAAAAGGATTAAACATGAGTAAAAAGAGGTTTAACAGAACAAGTAAGTGCCGGTTTTGCAGGATGGGGGTTGAAGAGTTAGATTACAAGGACACTCAAAACCTGGTAAAACTTACCACAAATCAGGGAAAGCTTTTTTCCAGAAAACGTTCTGGAAATTGTGCTCATCATCAGCATTCAGTAAAGCTTTCTGTTAAAAGGGCAAGATTTATGGCGCTGCTTCCCTATGTAGCGTAGTCGTTACAAAAAAAGAAGGAACGATAATTGCGGAATCATATAAAATATTCTGTTATTTGTAATTAAGCTTGAAATTTGAGTTACCGAGGAGGAAATAAAACGTATGGAATTGTTGTTGAAGAAGAACGTAGATAATCTGGGCATGATTGGTGATATAGTAAAGGTAAAGGAAGGGTATGCAAGAAACTATTTATTGCCCAGAGGGCTAGCGACAACCGTTTCTCCGGCTAATGTAAAACAGATAGAGAAAGAAAAGATAAAGATGACCTTGCAGTTGAAGGAAGAGAATGAACGATTGCGGGGAGTGCTCGATAAAATTGCTGCTGCTTCTTGTATAATTCCTGCGAAGGCAAATGAAGAGGGCAAGCTCTTTGGTTCTGTTACCAGCGCTCAAATTGCAGAAGCATTGGCAAAAGAAGGCTATCCGGTAGATAAAGAAATGGTAAAATTAGATAACCCGATAAAAGTTTGTGGCGTATATGATGTTGTAGTCGCCGTGAATATGGAATTACAAACAAAGTGTAAAGTAACGGTGGTAAACGAGGATGCCGGTCAGCCAGAGGACGCTTAATTTCTTTTCGGAGAAGTAATCATGGCTGCTGAGTCCATACTTGAACGCACCCTGCCTCAAAGCATCGAGGCCGAGATGAGTGTTCTGGGCGCGATGCTGTTGGATAATGAGGTAATTAGTATCGTAATTCCCATTCTAAGCAAAAATAGTTTTTACAAAACGGCACATCAGGAATTATTCCAAACCATAGTAGAACTCTACGAGAAAGGACAAACAGTTGATTTAGTTATTCTCAGAGAAGAACTGAAAAAACGTTCATTATTAGAGAAGGTCGGCGGGATAGAATATATAATAGGATTAGAAGAGTCTGTCCCTACGATAGGAAATGTAGAATATTACGCAAATATAGTTCGCGAAAAAGCCATTAAAAGAAATTTAATTGAAGTAGCAGTAAATATTCAAAAGGAAGCCTTTCATGATGCTTTAGATACTGATAATTTACTCGATACGTCAGAAAGAGCAATTTTTGATATTACTCAAAAAAAATTTAATACAGCCTCTACGAGACTGAACGAAGTTCTTAAATTAACCTTTAATCGTATTGAAAATTTACATGACAGGCAAAACAGATTAACGGGATTGTCTACAGGATTTTACGATTTAGATGATATTACGTGTGGATTACAAGCCTCTGAACTTATCATTGTCGCTGCAAGACCAAGTATGGGCAAGACGAGTCTTGCCCTTAATATTATTGAACACGTGGGGGTTGTCGAGAAAAAGCCTGCTGTCATATTTTCTCTGGAAATGTCAGCGCAGCAGGTAGCCCAGAACATGCTGTGCTCTCATGCGCAGGTAGATGCACATAAACTACGTATGGGTTTCTTAGATGATAAACAATGGAGTAATCTTTCTTTTGGATTGGGATCCTTGTCTGAAGCGCCAATATTTATCGATGATACTCCTGGTCTTACTGTTCTGGAAGTGCGTGCAAAGGCGCGCAGGTTAAAGTCTCAATATGATATTCAAGTAGTAGTAGTAGATTACTTACAGTTGATGGAATCGCCACGGGCGGAAAGCCGGCAACAAGAAATTTCTGTTATATCCCGTGGCCTTAAATCACTCTCCAGGGAATTATCGATTCCGGTGATTGCGGTATCGCAGCTAAACAGGTCTGTGGAGGCAAGAGAAGGGCATAAACCAAGGATGTCAGATTTGCGTGAATCAGGGTCGATTGAACAAGATGCAGATGTTATTATTCTTTTGCACAGGGATAGTTATTACGATCCGGAAAAGGACAACACCGCAGAGCTTATTATTGCCAAACAACGAAACGGGCCCACCGGAACAGTGAAACTGACGTTTCGTTCTCATATTATGCGCTTCGAGAGTTTGGCCTCTGCAGGTAACAAATGAGATATAAAGTTTTACTGCGAGAGACAGGGATAATTCTATTGCTGGTTTTAACTCTTTGTCTTGTATATACGAAAGTTTTATGTGCCGAAGCATCAGAAAAAATCTCAAGGATTATCAAAAAGGTTGAAATTAAGGGGAATCAACGTATCAGTACGGCTGCAATAAAAAGCAGTATTCGGGTAAAAGAGGGCGATGCGTATGATCCACAGATAGTAAGTCAGGATGTCGATGCAATTTGGTCAATGGGGTTCTTTGATAATATAGAAGTAGAGTTGGAAGAGATTCCCGGAGGATTGAAGCTTATATTTGCTGTTACTGAGCGTACCGTAATTGATGAAATACAGTTTGATGGTAATGAGAAAATTAAGACAAAAAAACTGAAAAAGCAAATTGAAATCAAAGAAGGTGATTATTTAAAACATTATCTTTTGAAGCTGGATGAGGATAAGATTAGGGAGTTTTACATCAAAAAGTGTTTTCCCCGAGTACAGGTGCATGCGGAGAGTAAAATAGCAAACGGCAGAAGTATCGTAGTCTTTCATATTGACGAGGGTCCGAAAATCCGTATCGCAAAGATAAAGTTTGAAGGGAATACAGGTTTTAAACGTAAAAAACTTCTGAAACAAATGGAAATACGGCGGAAACGTTTCCCAATCTTCATATTTCCGGGCAGGTTTGATAAGAAAACGTTTGAATCTGATATAAATAAACTGAAAGAATTTTACATGAATAATGGATGGCTGGATGTCGAGATTGGATGGGAAATAACCTACAAGAATCATAATAAAATGTATATTATTATCCATATAAAAGAGGGCGAACGATATTATGTGGAAAATGTCAAGATAGAAGGGGAAAACCTGTTTACCGAAGAGGAATTAAAGGAAAAGCTAAAGTTAAAAGAGGACGGCCCCTTCTTTTTGGATGCCGTCGATAAAGATACCTATCAAATTCGTTTGGCCTATGGAGAACAGGGATATATTGGCGCCCGTGTTGAGGAAAGACATACCTTTAGTTCGGAAGGCACAAAGGTAAATATCTTTTTTACTATAGACGAAAAAAACAGACATTATATAGAAAAGATTAAAATACTCGGTAATGATAAAACACGGGACAATGTTATTCGAAGGCAATTGACATTCTATCCCGGAGAAAAGTTAGATACAGAAAAGATACGTGATAGCCAGAGACGTCTTACCAATACGGGATATTTTGATATGGAATCGGGCGTGCCAGCGGGAATTAACTTTGAACCGGGTTCTGAAGCCGATAAACAAAATATCTTGGTAGAAGTTAAAGAGGGAAGAACCGGGATGTTGCGGTTTGGTGGCGGTTACGGCGCAAACGTTGGGGCCTTTGGTGATATTTCTTATACTGATAGAAATTTCGATGTTACGGATTTACCAAAAAGCTGGAATGATTTCCTGGAAGGCAATGCCTTCCGCGGCGCAGGCGAGGTGTTAACATTGCGATTCAGCCCTGGTTTCCAGAGGACTGAAATCCTGGCATCTTTAACGAATCCGGCTGTATTCGATTCTCCCTACAGCGCTGGATTAAGCTTATTCAGCTATCTGAGATGGTACGAGGAGTATCAGCAGCAAAGTAGCGGCTCAAGAGTTTCTTTGGGAAGAGAGATTCAGAGGGATTTTTTTGTAAGATTAAGTCCGGAGTTTAATGTTATAAATATTAACAGACAGGACGAGAAAGAGGATACACCGCAAGATGTGCTGGATGTTGAGGGAAGCCATTTGAAGGCTGGTATTACCCTGTCAGCGCTTATAAACAGGACTGATAATATCTATGCGCCAATGAGAGGTTATGAGGGAGATTCCTCATTAGAGTTTGCAGGGATGGATGTGGATATCGTTAAATATAAAATCCAAACGACAAGATACCATCCACTCTTTGATGTTCCAAAGTGGGGAAAACATGTCATTATGTACGGAGGTACGTTTGGTGTTGTGGAATCAACTTCCGGAGAAGATGTGCCAATATTTGAAAGGTTTTTTGCCGGCGGTTATGGCTCATTGAGAGGGTTTGACTATAGAGGGGTAGCGCCTATCGATGAAAAAACAGAAGATCAAATTGGTGGAAATTTATTGATGTTGATGAATGCAGAGTATATTGTCCCTCTCTATAAAGATATTATTCGGGCAGCTTTTTTTATTGATAGCGGAAAGGCAGACCGGGGAATTAGTGATATTAATTTCGATCGTTTCAGGGTATCAATAGGAGTTGGATTAAGGTTGAGCATTCCCTTTCTTGGCCGTTCTACGATATCGATTGATTACGGTATCCCTATTATGAAAGAAGCTGCAGATGAGGTTGAGGCGTTTTCATTTAATTTTGGAGGAGGCGGTAGCTACTAATTATGGAATTAGAAACAGTATTGAAGCATGGCAGGAAAATAAACAATCTTTTATGTATTGCGGCAATGTTTACCTGTTTGTATCTCTTTTCGCTGTCGGGTTTGTCGCTTGTACAAGCAAAAGAAGCAGGTGGGGGTAATGTGCCTTCAAGAAACCTGAAATTAGGAGTGGTTGATTTAAATAGTGTGTTTGAGAAGTATGAAAAGAGAAAGAATTTTGATGCGCAGCTTAAAGAACAGGAGAAGAAGCATCAAAAAATTATTAATGATAAAAAGAAAGAGCTGGTAAGTTTGAATGAGAAGATACAACTCCTGGATTTAGGAAGCGAAGCAAGGAGAAAAGACGAAGAGGCTTTTGAAAAGAAAAATATAGAATTAGAATCATACGCGAAGTTTGCTGAGAAAAGTTTGATGAAGAAGTATAAGGATTATTTTGAAAATCTTTACACGGAGGTATGTAAGGAAGTAGAAAATATAGGCAAGCTTGAACAATATGATCTGATTATTAAGAAAGAAGAGCCTGAATTGCAGAGCGGGGGAATCTCAGAACTGCAGTTTAAGGTTGGAATAAAAGCAGTCTTATACCATTCTGATGAAATTGATATTACCAACCGGGTAATTGAGACCTTAAACAAAAAATATGCAGAAGCTAGCAAGGGAAAATAATGCGTGGATAACAGACAAAAGACAATTGAACAAGAAATAGAGTACTCTGGTGTAGGGTTGTTTCGGGGAGAAAATACAAAACTTCGTTTTAAGCCAGCGCCGTTAAATTCGGGTATTTATTTTGTTCGTATAGATATGCCTGGCAGACACAGAATTCCTGCTCATGTTTGTTCCTTATCGAGTAATTATAAACGTATATTTCTGAAACAGAAAGAGGCTGAGGTTGAGTGCGTAGAGCATCTTATGGCGGCATTAGCAGGTTTAGGCATAGATAATATAGAGATTGAAATTAACGGCCGGGAAATTCCTTGTGGAGATGGAAGCGCTAAGCTGTTTTTAGAAATCCTCAAAAAAGCAGGTATTGTTGTGCTCGGCGGTCAAAAGAAACTCTATATCGTAACAGATCCAATTATCGTACAGGATGGGAATGCTAGTGTTATGGCGCTGCCGTGTGAAAAAGGTCTGATGTTTTCTTATACCCTTGATTTTGATGGCTCTTTTATCCCTCAACAAACATACGATATTGAATTTACGCAGGATAACTTTTGTAGGGAGATTGCGCCAGCAAGGACATTTGGCTTAAGCACCAATGTCGAAGAATTTAAAATGCTTGGTTTGGGGAAAGGGATTACCGATTTCAACAGCGTCATTGTGCATAAAGATGGCAAGGCAACAAGACCCATTTCTATGGAACCTGCGGAATTACGGTTCCCCAATGAGTTTGTAAGACATAAAATTTTAGACCTTGTGGGAGATCTTTACCTCGCCAACGTAGTAATTCAAGGCCATATTGTTGCGCACAGGTCTGGTCATTCCCTCAATGTTCAGATGGCAGAAAAGATTGCACAAGGGGCGCTTGATTTAGAGAATATGGTTGCTCATAGTGACATTTTAAAAACATAAGGAATGTACGAAGAAAAGGAAAGAAATGGGATGAGAATTCATAAGTCTGCTATTGTGCATCCGGATGCTGTTGTAGGTAATGATGTTGAAATCGGGCCTTTTTCCGTTATAGGAGCAAATGTTACTATTGGAGATGGAACGATTGTTAAAAACCATGTCACCATTACAGGAAATACCACGATAGGAAAAAACAATATCATCCATCCCAACGTTGTTTTGGGCGCTGAACCTCAAGATCTTAAATACCATGGTGAATGCACCTCTCTTTTTCTGGGAAATAACAACGTAGTTCGAGAGGGTGTGACTATTAATATAGGCACAGCAGTCGGGGGAGGAAAGACCATAATTGGCGATAGTAACTTCTTTATGGCGTATGCGCATATTGCTCATGATTGTATCATAGAGGATAATGTTCTTCTGGCAAACGGAGTATTACTCGGTGGGCATGTTATTATTGAAAGAAGCGCAAAGTTGATGGGCCTTGTTGGTATACAGCCTTTTGTAACTATTGGACGGCATGCCTATGTGGGAGGCCATACCCGAATTGTTCAGGATGTGCCGCCGTACGTAATTATTGAGGGCCATCCTGCAAGGATCCGGCAGGTGAATGTCATTGGGCTGGAGAGAGAAGGTTTTAAGAAAGAACAAGTTGACGAAATCAAAAAGGCATTTCGGACATTGTTTCGCAGGAACGAATCAGACAGGAATAAAAATTTAGAACTGTTGGAAAAGCAAAAAGATATCTCCTCAGAGGTCAGTTATCTGATTACTTTCCTGAGAAATTCTGATAAAGGCAAGTTTGGAAGACATCGGGAGGCATTCCGATATTCATCATGTAAAGATAAATTAAATACCACATCTGATCCAGAAGAAGATAAGAAAGAGGCCGGGCTGCCGGTATACAAATCTAAAATATTTTAGATTAAACGAATTCATGGCGAGGACTACCAGGCGAGAGGAATGCAGAGATTAAAAGTTGCAGTTGTTGGTGTTGGGCATTTAGGGAAAGAGCATGCAAGGGTATGCGCCGAGCTGCCCGGAGTAGAGCTGATTGGTGTAGTCGATACACATACTGGCCAGGCGGAGAAAATTGCCCAACTACACAATACGTGTTATTTTACAAATTATAAGGACATAATTGGTAAGGTTTCAGCCGTAAGTATCGCGGTGCCTACTAAATCACATTATGCTATTGCAAAGGAATTTCTGCAGAATGGCATACATGTTATGATCGAAAAGCCAATGACAGGGACAATACCTGAGGCGAAGGAATTAATACATATCAGTAAAGCAAAAGGCGTGATACTTCAGGCAGGATATATTGAACGATTTAATCCTGCTATAGCTGCGATTAAGAAATTTTCTATTAATCCAAAATTTATTGAATGTCATCGTCTAAGCCCGTTTACCTTCCGTTCAGCAGATATTGGTGTGGTATTAGATCTGATGATACACGATATTGATATCATTTTACATATCACAGGTTCTAAAGTAAAAAAATTCGATGCGGTAGGAGTAAATGTTATCTCCGATAAAGAGGATATAGCGAATGTTCGTCTTCAGTTTGAAAACGGATGCGTGGCAAATATAACAGCAAGCCGCGTCTCTCTTACCCCGATGCGTAAAATGAGATTATTCTCTGAGGATTCATATATTTCTGTTGATTATCAGAAAAAGGATGCGTTACTATATAAAAAATCACCTAAATTAACCTTAAAGGCATTGAATGTCTCTGAGATGGATGTTTCTACTATCGCAGATCTGAAAAGTTATGTATTTGGCGACCTGTTAAAGATGGAACATATCAAGATGGATGACTATGAACCGCTCAAAAAAGAGCTGGAATCTTTTGTGAATTGTATTGTAGAGCATAAAGAGCCTCTTGTTTCAGGTGAAGAAGGCTTAAAAGCTATAGAGGTCGCAAACGATATTGTATGCGAGATAGAAAGAAATCTTAAGCTGGCCCATATGCCAAGTATGGAGGACGAATTATGACATCATTTGATTTTCTGCATATCGATGCTGAAATTATTGGAGGAAAGGTTGTTGGGAAGGCAGGAGGGGCGCTGGGCAAGATGTTACAGCCCTATGTAGATCAATTTTTTGAAAAGATCAATTCCCTGAAAGTAATTGCAAAAAAGAACGGAATGCAGGTATATAATCTCTATAATCCGCCGTTCCCCAGTCAGGCAGGAATGAGATTCCTGGAAAGAAAGTTAAGAATGATGCTCTCTAAAATGGCATTCCCTGTCACCGCTAATTTAGCCATAACGCATAAATGCCAGTGCCAGTGTATCCACTGCAGTGCAGATCCATTTATTGACCCCGCCAAGAAAGAGCTAACGGTCGGGGAGATAAAAAAAGTTGTTGATGGCGCATTAGACCTTGGCGCAAGTCTGGTTATTTATGTAGGCGGAGAGCCTTTGCTTCGCGAAGAGCTTTATGATCTCATTCATTATGTGGATAAGACCAAAGCTATTCCTATGATATTTACGAACGGATTGCTTCTGGCGGAAGAGAATGTCCGGAAGCTTGCCGATGCAGGCTTATTCTCGCTCAATATTTCTATAGATAGCAGTGAACCTGAACTACATAATGAGTTCAGGGCGGTGCCCGGTTGTTACCAAAAAGCATTTGAAGGAGCTGAACGTTGCCGGAGGGCTGGCATCTTAACAGGTATTTCTACCTATGCGACCGGCGAAAGTATCAAGACAGGCAAGGTCGAAAAGCTTTTAAAGATCGCGCAGGATCAGGGTTTTTCAGAGGTTACTATTTTTGATTGCATACCTTCAGGCCGATTCTTAAAAGACACATCAAAAATACTGACAGCGGAAGACCGGAAACAATTGATTGCGCTTACAAAGAAATATCACGAGATGGATCATCCCATGGGGATCAATTGCATGTCAATTATTAATTCCCCAAGGGGAGTGGGCTGCTACGGAGCACAATCGCAATTTTATATGACAGCATATGGCGATATCAACCCCTGCGATTTCAACCCGATTAATTTCGGAAATGTACGTGAGATGTCTATTCAGGAAATATGGAAAAAGATGGTCACGCATCCGGACTTTAGCAAGAGATATCCTACATGCCGGATGCAAAGCAAGGCATACCGAAAGAAGTATATTGATCCGCTTCCGAAAGATGTAAGACTACCGGTAAAAATAGAAGATATTGCGCCTGTTGAACTGGCGGAACAGGAGACTAATCTTGCAGGAGTTCGTTAGTGACGAAAATAAAAGAAGTTTTTTATCCTTTGAATTATTTCTATGATCGGAGGTAACTATGGGTAATGAGATTCTTATCACGAAGAAAATGAGCACGGGAGAAGTGACAAAAAAATACCCAGCAACAAAAGCGGTTTTCACAAAATATTTTGGGAAAGGATGTTTTGATTGTCCTTCCTTTGGCACAGAGGATATTAACCTTGCATGCATGATGCATAATACAGATGTTGATAAATTTGTCAAAGAACTAAACGAAGTGGCGAAACAAGAGGCAAATAAAACCCCATAAACGATCTCGTATATATCTTTAAAGAAACCCGAAAATCTGATGAGGAGGTTGATAAATACATTTGGAGCCAATACATCTGGAAGAAAAGATAAAGTTTAATAAAGAGCATTTTATCCCAAACATCCTTTATGCCTCTCCGAAGGTAAAAATGCCCCTTATTTGTATGGAACCCGGACAGGAAATTCCATCCCATGGAGGGCACAGCGTGGGCATATTTTATGTGAAGGAAGGCAAAGGGATCTTCACCCTCGATAATCAGAAAATTGATATGGAAAAGGGAACCGTAGTTATTGCTCCGGAAGGCGCATCCAGGGGAATGAAATGTGTGGAACGAATGGTTGTTTTAGCTATGAGTGCGGGGTAAAAGAATGGGAAAAATTGATGTAAAAGAACAGATAGAATTTTCAAAAGAAAAATATGTATCAAAAATCCTGTTTGATAGTGATAAGGCGCGGGTCGTATTGTTCTGCCTGGAAAAAGGGCAGGAGGTGCCTTTGCATACGGTGGAACCTCAGGTGATAATGCTGGTAATTTCAGGAAAAGGTTCATTTACTGTAGGAGACAAGATATATAAAGTTAAACCAGACTCTTTAGCGGTTTGTGAGAGCAAGGAAGCGCATGGAATGAAGGCTGATGAGCAGATGGTTGTCCTTGCTTCAATCGTACCGCGGCCATAATGAAAGACTTTTAGACAAGGAGTAGTCATGAGTGAGAAATCGCCTGTTACGTTAGACGTTAGAAATATTGTGCCCAGGGAAAGACACCCAAAGATTTTTAATACTTTTGATGGTCTCAAAAAAGGAGAGATGATGGTCCTGATAAACGATCATGATCCCAAGCCGTTAAAGTATCAGCTTGATGCGGAACGAAAGGGGCAAATGGATTGGAAATATATTGAACAAGGACCGGAAATCTGGAAGGTAGAAATAACAAAAAAATAACACGGATTATAACCCTGCGTAGTGAAAAATCTATTTTTTCTGTATGTGTATGTTGTTTGAATTTAAGGAGGGAAAGGTTTATATGGTCAAGGAAGTAAGATGTATCGTATCTCTAATAATGATTGCTCTGTTTGTCTGTACCGGTTTTGGCTGCGAAAATACAAGTGTGAGAAAAGCAGAAGCTGTTACCGCACCCAAAATAACGAAAGAGACAATAGAAAAGCCGGCAGTTACTCAAGCTGTTCAGGAATCAGTTGTTGCTCAGCCGAAGGAAGAAGTAAAAAAGGAAGAAGCAAAACAAGAAGCTCCTGCCGCCGAGGAGCATAAAGAATCGTATGCCGGCTGCCCATCAAAACAGGAAGAAATGGCTTCTCATCCAAAAGATACGAGAACAATCCAGGAAATTATTTCTCAGATAACAGGGGAAAAAATAGGTCCTGATAACTCTGGCGATCTCTATCACAACGGATTAACAGCAACCTATACAGGACCAAAAGAAGTATTTCCCGGTGAAGGTAAATTCGGGAAGTTATTCAGCTTTTTACCTATTATAAGGTGGTATGATCCGGACCATTATTATACGCCAAATATGGCGGTTCCCGGAGAGTTTAAGCACGAAGAATGTGTTATGTGCCATACGGTGCAAACGCCGGGTATTGTTGCACAGTGGAAGAAAAGCAAGCATGCATCAACAGAAAAGGGTGTGGTGGGATGTGATAAATGCCATGGGAACAATCATCAGCAGCTCTACATGCCTTCCTGGCGACACTGCGGTGAATGTCATCCGGAGCAGCAATCAGGCCACCGTGATGGCAAGTTAGGCTCACACGCATATGCGTTTCACGTAAATGTAGTAGAGACTCCATGGCAGATAGCAAAACCGGCAGAAGAGGTAACCGCCTGTGCGACGTGCCATGGTATAGCTGAAAATCGGTGTGATGGATGCCACACAAGACACGACTTCTCTCTGGCGGAGGCAAGAAAGCCCAATAACTGCGGTATCTGTCATACAGGTTTGGACCACTATGAGTATGAGATGTACCGGGAATCATACCACGGGATGATTTATGAATCTGAACAACATACCTGGGATTGGACGAAGCCTCTGAAACCGGCAAACTATAAGACTCCTACCTGTGCATTTTGTCATATGAAGGATGGCGAACACAACGCACAGAAGGCGTCTACCATCTACAGTCATATGGGCACATCTCTGGTAGACCGGGGAGCGCCGAAATTTAAAGAGGAAAGACAAAATTGGATTAATACCTGTAAGGGATGTCACTCACCCAGATTTGCAGCAGATCAGCTAAATGCTATGGATGAGGCTGTAAAGCTCAGTTTTACCAAATGGCGCGAGGCTATGAAGATCGTAATGGATCTTTACAATGATGGTATGCTGGATCCCATGCCAAACGATTTGGCGCCCGACTATGCAGGGCATTATACCTTTAGCCTGTTAGGTGGTGAGGGAAGAATGTATAACGTTTCCGACATAGAGCGAACCTCCTTTGAGATGCTTGTCTATGTAACCAATGCCGTGTACAAGGCGATGGCGCATGGCGCTATGTATGGCGCTACTTACGGGAAAGGTGCTTTCCTGCAGGATCGTTGGCTTGTTCAGGTGAAGAGCGAGGCCAGCCGGTTAAGAAGATTAAGGGCGCTGGAGGATAAGGTAGGTATAAAACATAAGGCATATGATTTCTGGAAGCACGGCGAGTATACCGATTTACTCTTAGGCTGGAGAAGAAAGCCAGGCGATGTAGATAAATCGGCTTGTAAACATGAGGGTGAAAATTGTCTGGTTGATTAACAGGCTATGTAAAACCTCTGGTTGCTCGTAGTAACCGGGCTTTTCAGAAAAATAATAAAAAGGCTTAATCCCCTGATAAGGACTAAGCCTTTTTTATTTTTAATTCTTTTACTGATATTGCATATTTCTAAGGCCTTCAGCCTCGTCTATACACTTTCAGCCCTTCAGGCCAATGATGGCCTTGTAACTTGTGGTAGCTTGTAAGTAGCTTGTAATACTAATTCGCTATCAAATATTAAATAAGAATGTTATACTTTCTTCAGGGGTTAAAACTTTAAAGGAGGGCATAGCCATGAGGCATACCACTATTGTTGGCCATTTAAACCCGGAAGAAATAAAGGAGCGAATGTTATCGTCAGAGAGTCGTCAGCAATTTTAACGCTGGCAGGTGATTTATAGTGCAGCGACCCAACATCTTAAAGCAGAAGAAGTCAGTGCCCTTGTGGGTGTATCGGCAGGAACCGTACACCAGTGGATACATCGGTATAATCACAAGGGGCCAGACATACTTATCCTACAAGGACGCGGTGGACGCAGGAGGGAGTTATTGTCCTGGGATGAAGAGAAAGAATTGCTGCAAGAGGTGCAAGCAAAAGCTGAGCAAGGAATCATCGTAATCGCCAAGGCTATTCGTGAGCATGCCACAAAAAAGGGGTGGGGACAGAAGTCTCCAAAGACTACGCCTATGAGCTTCTTCATCGACACGGATGGAGAAAAATAAAACCTAGTATAGA
>SULG01000091.1 GCA_005524015.1 Candidatus Jettenia ecosi | reverse complement strand
AATTTTTAACTTAAATTGCAGACTTTAAATTATATATTAAATTCGCAACGAATCAAGAGAAAAATATTCTTTATGAAATTTATTACGATTTATAACTTTTATCGTCCCCAATTATATCACAAAAATTCAAACAGTCCAACCACAAACCAAAAAAACTTCAGAATTTTTTATGATACTTTAAATTTACAGAAAAACAAAAAAAATTGTTTTTTTCCTTAAATTCGAGGTTTAATTATACTTTAAAAATTGCTAAATGCAAGCATGAAAATATAAAAAAATTTATTCTTTTTAAGCTTAATTAACATAATAGCTTATAGAATACCTTTTACGGAAATAGAACAAATAGGATTCCAAACCTTTTAAATTCTTTCCATCTACCTTTTTTGGTTTTATCCATTTAATATTAATATATTTTGAGTAACTGTTATTTTTCCTTACTACTCTACTGTACTATAAATAATCTTCTATTAAAAATTTTTATACACTTTAAAAATCTCAAGTGATTAATGATTGAAAGATAATATGTTGTTTTGCTATTATATCTACTTCATAAAATAATAATGACTGACTATATTGGACATTCTATACAACATAACTTTATATTGTATGATGTGTTGAGAAATAACTGTTAGATTTTACAAAGGAGCAAAACCAGCATTTTTATGTATAAATTTTATCAGATACTATTTACCATGTATTCATGGATTTTGTTTGTCTCATTTTGGATACTTTCTATATTAACGGCCGTAATCTTAAGTATTGATACAAAAAAAAAGGAGCATGTATTTAACACAATAGAAAGATTTTTTAGCCGTATTGCATTTAAACTTATGGGAGTAAAGGTTGAAATTCTAGGCATAGATAATATTCCTAAAAATGAACATGTTATCTTTATATCAAATCATCAAAGTATGATGGATATTAAACTTTCTCTTGCTTATATACCTATAAATTTTAGCTTTATCTCAAAAGATACGGTTTTTCATATTCCCATATTAGGGGCTTATATGAGAACATCGGGGCACCTTCCTATTCAAAGAAATGATGATAGAAAGGCTTATGCTACTCTTTTAACGGCTGTTAAGAAATTAACAGAAAAAAAATCACTTGTGGTATTTCCCGAGGGAACAAGAAGTGAAGATGGTCAATTAGGCACGTTCAAAAGGGGTATTTCATTAATTATTTTAAAATCGGGAAAGAGGGTAATACCCATGGCTATTTCTGGTAGTAACCAGCTTATGCCAAAGCATGGATGGCTATCCTATCCAGAAAAGAGACGCATTCGAATATCCTTTGGGAACCCCTTGTCTTTTGATAATTCAAGAACAGACCGAGAGTATACCCTTGAGATAACAAATATATTGCATAAAGAAGTATCAACGTTATTGCATCAGTAAAAATGACTCTACAATCTATCGATTTATTGCTGTATACCTAATAGACATTCGAATTTTCAGCATTCTTGACAATATATAATAAGGTTGTACAATAGGTAACAAATGGACGTTGGCTCCTACAAAATTATAAAAATATAAGCATGTTTGCTTAAATAGACAAAATCTAAATAAATGAAAATTTTATTATGTTCTATGCCAGATACAGTACCCCAATTCTCTGCCAAGACGTGGAGAGCGCCTAATCTCGCCATCTCTTCTATTGCCGGAAATATTCAATCACATCACGAAATTGCTTTGGCTGATTTGATATTAAAAAGAAAAACTTTACTGTCTTCAATAAGAGACATTATTAAAGACTACCAGCCTGATATAGTAGGACTTAGCGCCATGACCTTTCAGTTTAATACAGCCCAAAGGATTGCAGATTTCATAAGAGGCTCACAACCGAATATTAAAATTGCCATCGGCGGTTATCATGCTACTCTTATGTATGAGGAAATTGCGTCTTCCGATAAAGGTAAAGTATTTGATTATATCATACGCGGAGAGGGAGAAACAACCTTTCGCGAAGTGTTGGATGCCATTGAAGGAAAACAGAGACGGGAGAATATCCCCGGTCTATCCTATCAGGACAATGGTAATTTTATTCATAATATGCCAAGGCCCTTAGAAAATTTGGATACCTTACCACTTCCGCGCCGGGATGTACGTATTTGGAATGGTTATCTGTTTTCCGGAAAAGCCTTAGATATGGTTGAAACATCTCGTGGCTGTACGATGACCTGTAATTTCTGTAGCATGAATCAGATGTACGGACGTACATTCAGGATATACAGCTTTGAGAGAGTTATGCTTGACTTAACAAATGCGAAAAAAGCAGGGGCAAAGTACATAGCTTTTGCGGATGATAATATTACCTTAAATGTAAAAAGGTTTGAGTCTTTATGCGATGCAATTGTAGCTGCAGGACATAATGATCTGTGTTATATAGTTCAAGCAAGTACTACAGGCATAGCATCTTCTCCAACACTGGCTCAAAAAATGGCCCGTGCAGGAATTCAAATCGTATTTTTAGGAATCGAGAATGTATCTGAGCGTAATCTGAAGATGATGAATAAAGGAAATCTCCTAGAAAAAACAAAAAAGGCAATTGAATACCTTCACAACAATAATATCCTCATTGTAGGCGGTATGATTCTTGGCCATCCAGAAGATAAGGAAGAAGATATAGCACAGAATTTTGAATTCTTCGATAAGGCAAATATAGATTTTTATGGCGAACAAATTATCACCCCTTATCCCAAAACAGGCATGCGAGATATTTTAATCAAAGAGGGTTTAGTTACCAATAGCTATGATTACAGTAAGTACAACGGTTTTTGGGCAAATGTTAAAACAAAATATCTTTCATCAGAAGATTTACAGTTTTTACGCTGGAAATATAAGCGTAAGTACTCTACTTTTTTCAAAACAACACCTGTATTTAAAACTATTTTCCCCGGAGTCAACCTTCTGAGAATATTCATTTTGAGACCTTATTACCGTATAAAAAATTTTATTTCCTCTCTTGGAAAAACAGAACATGATATTTTCAAAAGGGATATGAGAAAATTTATCGAAACAAATAATTTTTTTGGTCCTAATTTTAAATAATTTTGTATATTAGTCGACCTTGTAAATGATATTCAAAAGGTTTTTGTATGTCTCTTAATTTCGATAGCTTAAGAAACCAATGTTTTTATTGCTCAATTAGTATTTATCCATAAATAGCTCCAATTATAGGTACTCATACTTATCTATCGACAATCATACCTCTCCAATTTTATCATGGATTGCATGCAATATAGGTAAACAGAGCGGTCCCCATATAAAGGACATCCTCGTCTAATAAAAATCGGGAGCTGTGTAACGGCAGATTCGTTCCCTTTTCTAAATTGCCTGAACCAAGAAAGACGTAAGCGCCTCCTATTTTCTCCAGATAATAGGAAAAATCCTCCCCACCCATTTTGGGATCTATTCTTTCTACCGACTTACTACCAAATAGTTCGATGATTTTATTTTGTATGAAATCTAATTGAGGTTGAGGATTATTGAGAAGGGGATGGCCCTTAAGATATTCAAATTGGTACGAGGCATTATTAACAGAAGTAATCCCTTTAATAGTATCTTCGATTAATATGGGCATCCTGTATCTTAATTCTTTAGAAAGGGTTCTTACCGTACCAATAATTTTGACCTTATCCGGAATGACATTAAAGGTTGTTCCCCCTGATATTTGGCAGAGAGAAACTACACAAGGGGATAAAGGATTTACTTTTCGTGATACAATAGTTTGAATCGCCAGAATGACCTCGGCAGCAATAACAATAGGATCTACGCACAAATGAGGGGTAGAGGCATGCCCGCCTTTCCCGATAATAGTAATAACAACACGGTCCGTAGCTGCCATGGTAGCCCCTGCCCGTAATCCAAAGATACCAGAAGAGATATTGGGCTCGATATGCAATCCATAAATCTCATCTACATTATTTAAGACACCATGCTCCACCATGAGTTTTGCGCCACCGGGATGTTGCTCTTCGCAAGGTTGAAAGATGAATTTTACCTGTCGTTTAAGTTTATCTTTTAACTGTACCATCAGTTTTGCAGCGCCCAGAAGCATTGCCATATTGGCATCGTGTCCGCATGCATGGGCAATCCCCTCATTTTGGGATTTAAATTCAAGATCATTTTCTTCCATGATCGGCAAAGCATCCATATCAGCCCTGAAGGCCACCGTGCTTGATGCATTATCAACTGGTAAGATACCCACAACGCCCGTCTTCGCAATTTCCGCTTGTACCTGAAGTCCCAATCGCTTCAATTCTTCTCTGATAACACGGGATGTACGTATCTCCTGAAATCCCGTTTCCGGATATGTATGAAAATCCCTGCGCATCTGGATAATATAATCATGTATCCCTTTAGCATTTGTCAATATTTCTTCAATCAATATGTTATTTTGCATAGGTACTTTGTAGTCATTCAAAATACAGACAGAAAAGACATATTCTAAACATAAGAGTAAGCCGTTCAGGTAGTCCCCCAAACATTCCTTTTCACTACCCCCAGCCCATTACCTTCCGGCAATAGTAATTTCCCTTTATCGGCTGTTACCCCCAGATAAGGATCATTGGTAATGAGCAAGTTTCCATCAAGATCAACATAGTCAGCCAGGGACATAAGATGAGCTGCTGCTGTAATAGACAGGGAACTTTCGATATTGCAGCCTATCATTACTTTAAGATTATGAGCTCTGGCCGTATGAATCATCCGAAGGGCTTCCCGAATTCCGCCACATTTCATGAGCTTAATATTAATCCCATCCACCACACCTGATATAGCCGGTATATCTCCTGCATTTTTAACATCTTCATCTGCAAAAACAGGAATTTTTACACGACCTCTTATCTCTCTTAGAAACATGATGTTACCAACAGGGAATGGCTGTTCCACAAGTTCAACACCAAGTTCTTCCATGATGTTCAATTTCTTTATTGCCTCATCCACCGTCCAACCTGTATTGGCATCAACACGGAAGATTGCTTTGGTAATTTTGCGCAACTCCTTAAGGATTTCTATATCATTTTTTATACCCACCTTTATTTTCAGAACGGAGAAATCCTTTACTTCATCTACCTTCTCACACATCTTCTCCAGGGTATCAATTCCTATGGTAAATGAGGTTGCTTTTTCCCCAGTCCGATTTAAACCTAAAAGCTTATAGAGCGGTATTTTCAACTTTTTACCCACTATATCATGGAGAGCTATATCGATTGCAGCACGCGCGGCAGAATTGCCGGGGAATTTGTTTGCTAGGGAACGGGTAATATATTCCATTTGAAATGGATCTGCATTTTTTAATACATCGGTAGACTCATTACATACCGAGGCAACGCTCGATATACTTTCTCCAAAAAAACTGGTTGGCGCAGCTTCTCCAAGTCCCGATACTCCATCTTCATCCTTTAGTCCAACTACAATATTATCCTGAATACTACGAGTTTCTCTGGCAATTTTGAAGGTATGCCTCAATTTCAAACTAAGTGGACGATAGGAGAGATTCATGATAAAAGAGGTTGGATAACATCAAGAAGTTTGTCCACCCCAAATTTGATGGGATCAGTAACAGGAAGTTTCATTTCTTCCTCTACCCTTTGGATCTCCTGCAATGCATCGTGATCTGATATGCCGAGACAGTTGAGTGAGATCCCAAGCACTTTACAGGGATAAACAGGCCGTGCCAGATCCTCATAGAGTTTAATCAAATGAGGGAGCGGTATAATAGGAAAGTTACTATAATGACGCAGCGTCTTTCGTGCGGGCTGATGACATAAGATTAGACCCTGTGGAGCTGAACCATGAAGAAGACCAAGGGTAACACCTGAGTATGCCGGATGGGTAATAGAACCTTGTCCTTCAATGTTAAGGAGTGAATAGTGGGCACGGTCAAGCACGAGTTTTTCAGCCGCCCCGGAGATGAAGTCAGAAAGGACATGATCTACCGCGATTCCACTCCCTTCAATCATAATACCTGTCTGCCCGGTGGCTACAAAACAGGCATTAATACCCCGCTTCTTTGCGGCATTCGTAATTTCAATAGAAGTTAGCATCTTACCTATATTGCAATCGGAGCCTACGGTAAGGATACGCAATGCTTTTGTTTCTAGTGCCTTACCGGTTCCAATAGGGATATCCTCAGGCGGTTTGCGAATATCAAAGATCTTTACCCGATGCTCCTGAGCTAATACACAAAATTCAAGATCATTACTTAAATGGGTATGGAGGCCATTCATAATATGGAGCTTATTTCTTAAAGCATCTGCGATATGATTACGCCAATCTGCCGGTAGTATGCCGCCGGGAGGGGCAATACCGATGAGGAGCGTTGTAGGGTTCAGATGTAATAGTTCCTGGATATTGCTGACAATGGGGATTCCTTCGCCAATACCAATGATTGAAATAAGATCTTTTCCTGCATTGAAACGGTCTATAATCGCAACGACCTCTTCTTTGCGATAGCGAATAACACCAACTGCTGTTTTTGCGCCGAAAACATCCAGCCTTCCTTCGGCCAATATAACAATCCTGCGTTTCATCATAGGGCTCGTAGAACAGCTATTTTTGCTGCTTTCTCTTAACAACTTTGCCGTGCTGTTTTCTTTGCCTCAGGGGGGTAACAGGCTGTGACTTACTAATGTACGCCATATATTGCTGCGCATTCATTAACTCGTCAAGAAGATGAGATTCTGGTGTTACAAACTTGATTAACCAACCATGTTTGTAGGGATCATAACTCAAGATGTCCAAATTCTCAAATAGACGTTCATTTACCGCTATGACTTCGCCACTTATAGGCGATGTAATATCAAGCAGCGTTTCTAACGACTCTACTTCTCCAAAATTGATATCTGAAAGGACTTCATCTCCAACTTTCGGAAGATCCAGAAATAGCAATTTATCAAGTTTATTAACAATAAATTCTGTTAAACCAACGGTAATTGATTTATTGTCATGAGAAAACCATGCGTGTGCAGGGGTGTACTTTAAATATTCAGGAATCATAAATATATTACCTCAAAATCAATTAGGCTGCCTTTGGCAGCGGCTTCTCTGCTCGTTCCCAAATTCTGTTCTACTTTGCTCATTCCAAATTCCGTTTGGAAATAAACAGGTCGAAAAACAAGCAGGACGGTTTGCATTTCCTAAACGTCAAGTTAAGTCTTCGGCAACTTTTTAGTGCCGGTAATTAGTGTCAGCGCCAGACCGACACGAACCACTCATGGAATTCATGCTAATAAAAATGTATAATACTAATTAAGGATAACTGATTTTAAAGAAAACTTCAACGCTAAAATAGTTATTAAATATAGACTTTTTATTTTGAAGAGATTTTTTATGTTATAGTCAAAAGCGTCTATTTTTCGAAAATAAGTAAAAATTTCCTTACGAATACGCCTCACGAATACGCCTCAAACGGGTTCAGGTTTATAACCTGAACCCTCAATTTGGAATATTTCCCTGACGCTGAGACTATGAGAACAATATGAGCTATCGACTCCATGCAAAGGATAGGGGTTCAATGTGCACATTGAACCCACAATGGGGAATCATGTCAATTACGGGACACACTCCTTAACCCTTTGATAGAGGATTACTGTTCAAATAAACAATTAGTTTTTCCCTTGACATACAATTCAATAAATGATTTAGTGGTAAAAATAATTTTGCGATATAATTACCACGATAAAGGTAAACCCTGAGTGATCAGGGGGCGCAAAGTGCAGGATCTCAGCTCAAGCCATCTACAGATAAGAAATATCAGAAAGATAGCCTTACTGCCGAAGATGTTTTTAATAAATATCTTTGCAGTAAGGCTTTTTTTATTTTTGGGCTACACATTGAGAATTACAATCCCTATCTATCCAAAAAGTCCCAATCATACAACAAGTAGAGTGAATCTTGTATTTGTCCTCAAAGAATGCATCGGCAAAAATCTTTTCATAGCCCTGACATCCTCGTGTGAGAGGCAATGAAAAGAAATATTTTATCTATGTAAAGTGCCTCAAAAAAGAAGTTTGTCATAGCACACCTTCTATTGCACTTTTTTACAAAAAATTAGTAACTACTCAGGTAGTTTTACAAAAACAGCATAAATAGCGAGCAGATTTTTTAGTACGGCGCTTGTTCTTTGACACGTTTATCCAGAGACCGGGATGAATGGTGAACCGTTCAAGAGTGTTCCAATGGCCTCCATAATCTTTCGGGATTGTTTCCGAGCCGTAGAGATAAAACTCCGGATTCGACAAAAGCCATGAGCCATCTCTTCACTGCGAAACGTGCCCGAGATCTTTTGCTTCAACTTAGCCATTCTGATATCACATTCGGCTAAGTTATTATCAAAAGGCACATGCAAGTCATATAGAAAGGCCAAGACCTTGTGGCGATGGATGTCAAACCGCTCTACCAAACATCGGGCTTTCCCTTTTTTGGGCCGCCCCCGCTTACTTCTTCCACCAGGAGGGTCTCTCTGGAGGGGGTTCGCTTTATAGCCTTTTTCAACAATCGAACGTAGGGGCGAACCTTGTGTTCGCCTAAATGGGAAACAAGTATACATGTTTTGAATCATACAGGGCAAGGGTGAACACAAGTAGGGACAGGTTTAAAACCTGCTCCTACAACAAAATATTGAGATTCCTATACCTTTACCTTAAATTATTGTGATCAACGATTGAGGCCAAATAGCTTATGCTGGAAACGAAGCTTATAGCTTGTGTTCTGGATTACGCGCTGGTACGGCCAGTTTCATCTATGGGATGCTATAATTTACCTTGAAAGTCAGGGAATGATAAGTAAAATGATAAAGGAAATATTGATATCTATACACTGCGGTATGCAATTTATTTTGTTTTTTCACGCCTATCTGCATGAGTTTTTACCACAGGCATGCTAACTGCAAGAGTTGATGTTGCGTTTCATTGGCCTTCTGCGAACCAAAGACTCTGGTGGGTTTATAGCATGGAAAAGTTCTTTTTATAAATTTTTCCCTTTTCATCTTCTTCTGTAGAAGGGAAGTAAAAAATTATTTGACGGGGAGGCTTGCCATGAGAAATATTAGAGGTAATTTTTTTCGTACTGTCCCTATCTACATACTTGGTCTTTTTCTCCTTTTTTCTTCAGGTTGTACGTTTCTCTCTGTTTCTTTAATCCCTTCTGTTGGGCCGCTTCAGGAAGAAACGGTTGCCGGGATGGGAAAAGATAAGATTCTCATTACGGATATTTCCGGTGTTATTTCTACCAATGATGAGAAAAGCGGTCTGGCAAGTCTTTCTGAAGAACCTGATATCCTTACCCGTATCAAGGAAGAATTGAAAATGGCGGCAAGAGATAAACATATGAAGGCCGTTATTCTGCGTATCAATAGTCCCGGCGGGTCTGTTACTGCCTCTGATATGATTTATCATGAGATTGAAAAGTTTAAGGAAGATACCGGTATGAAGGTTATTGCCTGTATTATGGATTTAGGGGCATCGGGTGGTTACTATGTGGCTGTTGCGGCAGACAAGATTGTAGCGCACCCTACCGCGGTTACCGGCAGTATCGGTGTTATTATGCTCAATGTTAGTATCGAGGGGTTATTGCAGAAGATCGGTGTAAAAGATGCTACCATCAAGACTGGCGAGCATAAAGATATGGGCTCACCGTTGAAAACGATGACAGAAGAGGAACGAAAGATATTCCAGGGTGTACTCGATACTATGTATGAAAGGTTTCTGGCAGTTATTGTAAAAAACAGAAATAAAAACGGATTAGACTTGAAAGAGCTGAAATCGCTTGCCGATGGCAGGATTTATACTGCCCAACAAGCTGTGGAACACAAGCTTGTTGATCAGATTGGTTATTTAGATGATGCTATTTTACTGGCAAAGAAAGAAGCGGAACTAACAGAAGCACGGGTGGTTATATATCACAGGCCAGGGGCTTACAAAAATAACATTTACTCCAAACTAGCCGGTCCCCATGCCATTAATCTTGTAAATTTTGATTTGAGGACATTTGTCAGGTCAGGCACACCTTCTTTTATGTACCTTTGGGCGCCGTAATTGAGTATGGTAAAATTGTTGAAGACTATCCGGATAATAAGTACGGACCAAGTTGTCCCATAATATGGCAAGACCACTCGTGGACGGCCAATTCATATCCATTGCAGTTATCCAACCCGTCTATTAATTTAATTAGGCCTTCGTCGATTTTTATAACAGCAGTGGCAAGGTGCGCCTTGCCACTACGTAGTTTGTTTGAATTTCCTATACATTAAAATAGTAACCATCTACGAACCGGGTCCGGCATTGTGGTAAAGAAACATCTCAAAGTAGAATAAAATTGTCCATTTCATGGAAAAGAAAAAGATAACGAAACCGAAAAAACAGAAAAACAAAAGGGTAAAACCCGGACAGGTAGGGCAGAAAAAGATCCTGACGCCGGATGCAATAAAGAAATTTCAAAAAGTAATCTACAGTTATTACCAGGAATATGGCCGCAATCTTCCCTGGCGGATAACACAAGATCCATACCACATCCTCGTTTCAGAAATTATGCTTCAGCAAACTCAGGTACAGCGGGTTATAGGAAAATACGAATCATTTATTCAGGTATTTCCCAATTTTTGCTCTCTCTCCCAGGCGCCATTGAAGATGGTACTAAAAGAATGGCAGGGCTTGGGTTACAACCGTCGGGCAATGGCTTTGAAACAGATAGCTCAAAAAGTTATAGAAGAGTTTGATGGAGTTCTTCCTTCCTCTGTGGACGCATTAATAACTTTCCCCGGAATTGGCAGGGCAACCGCTTCTGCAATCTCTGCCTTTGCATTCCACAAGCCTACCGTGTTTATTGAGACAAATATACGGAGGGTATTTATCCATAGTTTTTTCCACGATGAGAATAATATTAAGGATGCTGAAATTATTCTCCTGGTAGAAAAGACCCTTGATGCTTCCAATCCCCGTAATTGGTATTACGCCCTTATGGATTATGGGGTGATGCTTAAGAAAGACTATGAGAATCCGAATAGAAGGAGCGCTCATTACCAAAAGCAATCTCCATTTCAAGGCTCTAACAGACAAATTCGGGGAATGATTCTTAAAGTACTTACCCGTGAATCATATATTTCCGAAAGTGAGATTGTACAAAAACTGCAGGTGTGTCCGGAAAAATTAAGGGACATTTTATTTCAGTTGCAAAAGGAGGGTTTTATCAAGAGAAGGTGGAAAAAATTTACTATAGCTTAAGATTTATTCAACAACAGCAAAAGAAATTTTAAACTGGCAGATTAGTGACTGTTTTACCTGTGCTATCTTCCCCCTATATCCTGATTCGTGAAAACTATTTTTCAACGCTCTCCAATTCTTTCTGCTTTTCCTTTATTAAATCCACAGAAGAAAATTCTTTGCTTCCTGGAAGAACCATATGTATTTCTGAGGTATAATCGATCTGAATTCTTATATCGCCGGTAATTACAGAAAGGAGATGTCCACCAGATTGTTTATCTTCGGTAAGAAAGTGAAAATGATATCCGGGAATATTTATACCGTTTATATACTCAGGCAGCCAGAATGCCACTATGGTACCCTTCATATCATGAAACTCAAAAGTCGGTTGGTTTTTGACAACATCAACAAGGCGTGGATATGGTCTCTCCTGTCTTGGAACACTTCGTACCTTAATATACCGAAATGTGCCATCTATCCTGATTGCATAAAAGATATTTTGAGAAGGCAAGATACTATCGAGATAACCTTCAAGCTGCTCAAGATTCAACGATTTATTCGCCATAACAGCCTTATCAGCCTCATGAAAAGTAACCACGGCAAAAGGTGTCTTCATTGAACTATCTATAGGATTTACTATCCCATCAGATCTTACTTGATAAAATTTTCCATCCAATACGACCAGTTCTCCATCAAGTCCATTCAGCGTTCCCAAACCAAAATCACCATATTTCCTCAATTCTCCAAAGGTCACATCACCATCATATATACCCTCAAGAAGGGCATTGATGGTAGAGGTCTGAAAAAGAATATCTCTTTTTACCTTACTACATGAGTATCCATACAAAGGGCTAATCAAGCATACTATCAAGAGTATACGATCAATACATTTCATTGTATCCCCTTAACATCATTTTTTGTCCAATACCCGGGCAAAGATAATCTCCTCAGCATTGAGTTTATCGTTGTCGATACAGAGATATAAGATTACATCCGGAATAAATTGCTGAATAAAGATTCGCTATTTTATTCTCCTTAGTTCTAATTTCCAAAAGAATTTGGTTTTCTTCGTTAAGAGAGCGGAAGAAATGATGTAATAGGGATTCAATTCCTTTATTTCTAAAATAGGAATCCGTGGAAGTAAGGTAAGTATATAAATTCCCGCTTCCACTGGTACGGAAAATGCAGTTATTAATCTTATTTTGAACAACTATAATGAAAGGAGAATATAATGGCAGAGAGTGTTTATAAGGTAATAGAGCTAATTGGAACCAGCACTGATTCATGGGAAAAGGCAACTGCAGCTGCTGTTGAAACAGCCTCAAAAACAATCCGGGACCTTCGTATTGCCGAAATAAGCGAACTGGATGTGCAAATTGAGGAAGGCAAGATACACGCTTACCGGGCAAAGATAAAAGTTTCATTCAAGTACCATAGCAACGCCTGACTTGAATCGTTGTAGGTTGATCTCTGTTTCATGCATCTCATGGGAATCACCCGGATGATTAAGAAAGCAGGGTAAACCACAATTATATCTTATTGCATATATATCCTGAATTCCAGAATCAATACTGAAACATATGATTTGATTTGCACAATTCTATTCACTCTGAAAAACGGCTCTTCAAGGATTATCTACTCTAAATTCTGAAATTTTTAGGTGCTAGGTTTGCAAAAGTTGCTTTTCATGATATAATGATTATGGAGTATGGGGAGTGTTAGATGGGTTAAACGTTCCCAAAGGTGTATTTATACGCAAAGGACACCGATTAAAAGTTGTAGATTTTAATTTGTATAGTGAATTTCAATATCCCCATACTCTATGATTCAATGTTCTCTAATACTTTATCCCAAGATTATTCATAGACTATATTCACACGATCGAGATAATTTGAAAGTTTACTCACCTGTTTCCGTATTTCTTGCGGATTTTTGTCTTTTGCAGCCCGATAAAGGGACAGACCGATATCGCATATCGTATCGAACCCATAGCCTTCACCCGCTCCCTTCATACTGAACCCCACTATCTGTATGGTATCATAATCACATAGTTCCAAAGCCTCCAAAGCAGATTTAATATCATTTCTTCTATTTTTGAAGAATGCAGGTATGAAATTAGCAATGTTGCTGTTCACGCAAACAGTAATCTTTTCATCCTGTTTTGAGTTACTATTCAGCATACCGTTCTCTTAAAATTACGTGATGGAGGCATTTCTCTATTGCAATTCTTTGTAATGTACACATAATCTTCCTGACAGAACGTTCTAAAAAGCTTTTCATTTTTAAAATATTTCCAGCTAAATTCGGTTAATGAAAAGACTGTCTGAAAAGACAAAGAACTATGATTTATACTTATTAAGAAAAATGTATGCCAATAAAGGAACATGAGATATAATTTATACTTAAATATGAATACTGGGAGAAAAATTGATAGTATACTGTTATAGAATCATCATCGGGGTCTATACAGAGTTGCGACATGATACAACAATGTGATATCGCAGAAATGGGACATGG
The DNA here is from genome assembly GCA_005524015.1 of Candidatus Jettenia ecosi. GTDB lineage: Bacteria > Planctomycetota > Brocadiia > Brocadiales > Brocadiaceae > Jettenia > Jettenia ecosi. The sequence goes on along the minus strand of SULG01000091.1, from coordinate 970 downwards.
CACAACAAAAAGAGTAATTTTGTAGATTGATCTTCCTGGTTTTTTTATTTTCTTTGGCTATTATTTTTAAATACATATTCTCAATTTTTGTCTTTTCCCCTTTTCGAATTTGTTTATACCGGATTGTACTTAGAGAAAATCGGAGGTAGGGTATGATTATTGACCGTTTGGGAAATTGGGAAACTTACTTTTCCGGAGCAGCCTGGAAGTGTGTCTTTGATTTCTTAACATCTCTCAAACCCGATGTGGAAGAGAAGGAATATACACTACAAGGAACGGATATTTTGGCGCGGATCATGAGTTACGAGACACGTCTCCCTAACATAGCAATGTTGGAAGCGCATCAAAAATATATAGATATCCAGACTGTGCTTATAGGCGCTGAAGGTATCGAGTGGTTTCCAATCGATGCCCTTCAGATTAAGATACCATATAATATGGAAAAAGATGTAGAGTTCTACCATCGGCCCCGAATGTGTCCGGCCCGTGTTGACGCATGTCCCGGCACTTTCGTTGTTCTGTTTCCAAAGGATGCACACATACCACAACTGGTTGTAGGAGATTCTACAAAATTAGTAAAGAAAGCTGTAGTAAAAGTAAACGGAGCGCTGGTAAAACCTTAGAGAGAATATAAAACCACAGAGCATTCAGGATAAGGCCATAAGCGTGGCATAACTCAAGGTAAGTACCTGACCACAAGTTTTTGTACATTCTCTTTGTCAACAGAATAGAGAATTCAGAAGTCAGAATCCAGAAGACAGGATACACAATGCTTGATGCACGATATTCTATCTTCTGGCTTCTGACTTCCATTGATAACGAGGAATATACAAAAACTTATAGTCAGGTACTTAGGAGCTGGGTAGATTAAGGCGTTGGTTTTTACGCCAAATCAAAATATAGGACCCTTAACCTTAAGAGAAGCGAAAATGTTTTCGCAGCGCTTCTTCATCCTGGATATAATCCTTAT
>SULG01000090.1 GCA_005524015.1 Candidatus Jettenia ecosi | reverse complement strand
TTTAGGTCTGCATAGATCAAACATATATTATGAGCCAGTAGGGGTATCAGAAGAGACAATAGGGATAATGCACCGAATAGATGGGATATTTACCGAAAGTCCCTTCTATGGTAGTCGCAGGATAAGAGAGGCATTAAGACGCGAGGGTATTTGTATAAGTAGAGAAAAAGTGCAATCCATCATGAGGCAGATGGGATTGCGAGCAATATATCCGAGGGGGAATTTCAGTAAGAGACATCCCGGTCACAAAATATATCCCTACTTACTGAGTGATATGAAGATCGCGTATCCCAATCAGGTATGGGCAAGCGATATTACGTACATTTTGAGTAATAGCATGGACGTTTATTTTTGTAGAGAGGCATTGGAGGATGCCCTGGGAAAAGGATGTCCGGAGATATTTAACAGTGATCAGGGTTCTCAGTTTACCAGCAATGATTTTACGGGGATTCTTTTGGGTAAAGGGATAGCAATCAGTATGGATGGTCGGGGTCGAGTGTTTGATAACATTTTTACCGAAAGGCTTTGGAGGAGTGTGAAGTATGAGGAGGTATATATAAAAGACTATCAGGTATGTAAAGATGCACGAGAGGGGTTAGAGAAGTATTTTTCATTTTACAACAATCGAAGATACCATCAGTCTCTTGGATAGAGAACACCCTATGAGGTTCATTATGGAATTTTTTGTGAGAATGAGTAAAGAGAGATTTTATTATTCTCACAAAAGGGGGACAAGAGGAAAAGTGGTGAATTTTTTGAGGAGGCACAGAAGGGTAACTCCAGTCGCCCTACGGACTCCTTCCGTTACCCTTCTGTGCCTGGTAATTCATTAATCAATGCATCTAAAAATGAGTAATAAATGGTCTTGACAAACCCGTCCACTTTAATTTTGGAAAATTCTCCTCAATGGTTAAGGGACATAATTGTTTTTGCCTTACATACTGGTTTGCGTCAAAATGAATTACTTTCCCTTCAATGGAGTCGAGTTGATTTATCTCGTAAAATTATCATTATACAGGAGTCGAAAAGCGGAAAGCCAAGAACAATTCCATTAAATCAAATTGCTCTAAATATCTTAATGGAAAAAGCAAAAGTTAGGAATCTTAAAAGTGACCTTGTATTTCTGAGTAATGCAATGACTAAGATTGATTGTCACAATCTTAATAAGAGCACTTAAAATTGCTTTAGAGAAGGCCGGAATTCATAATTTCCATTTTCACGACCTGAGACACACCTTTGCAACACGATTAGCTCAAAGAGGGGTTGACCTTTATAAAATATCAAAGCTGTTAGGACACTATGAATCAGCATGACACAAAGGTACGCCCATCATTGTCCGGAAAGCTTGAGGGATGGCATTCAAATCTTGGAAGTTGGTCACAGTTAGGGAAAACAGAAATATATCAATTGCCTGAAACCCTTGATTTAATTGGCTGGGGAACTAGGATTCGAACCTAGACTAAATGATCCAGAGTTCTTATTGGGCCTTTTTAACACTTTTGCATAACTGACTGATAATGTATTTGTTATGACCGCAACGTTTTATCACAGAATAAGATACAATACAATTTTAATTCCGGCAATTCCGGCTGAGTCCGTTAGATACCGTTGAGGTTGGCTACAATTTGGCTACAGTCAGAATTTTTGGAAAAGAGGGAGAAAAGGTATGATCACAAAAAGAACAGTTAAAGCAGGTGAGGAACGTTTTTTGGAATTTATGAATGATGATACGGGCATGTTGATAAATAGAGTTTCCCTTGATGAAACTGAGTACAACCGTAAAACTGCAGAAGTACTTATTGAAGGGCATATGAGAAGTAATCCAAATGTCACCTATAGCGAGGCATTCTCCGAGGTTTCAAAGAAAAATCCAGAACTTTTTATAATCCAGAACTTTTTAGAAAGGAGTTAAGGGCATGGCGAAGCAAACAGCATTATTAGAAATTCAGGAAGTTAAAGTGTATAAGGAATTACAAAGCCAGTTGGTAGCGGAACAAAAGAAGCTGTCCGATATTGAATCCAAACTGGCTCAGATAAGGAAGGATCTTAAAGAATTGGAGGATAAGGCGTCAAAGAGCGAGTATAATCAAAAAGATGCTATTGAACGCTTTATTAGAAACGAAATTACACAAGCTGAGCTGGAAGGCATAAGGAAAAAATCGATTGCAACGGCAAAGGAATATAACGATGCGATGGAACTTATTAGCTTTAGCGAAGATGTTATTGCAAGACAAGGAAACTTCATAGCAGAAATAGAGCGGAAAATGGTTGATACTTCTTTGGGTATATGGGATAAAATAGCAGAAATATACCAGGATAAATTTGAGAAAGCAGTTGGCAATACAGCAAATTTATTATGGGTAGCTATGCGGAGTGGTGGTCGTTATGTGCCTCTGTTATCACGTTCAGACTTACCAGAAAGATTCAGGGCAATCGCTGCACCAGATACACAGGAAAGTATTACATTAAAAGAAAAACTCTGGAATGAGTTTGTTGGAATGGATTAGAAATTACGAGAAAAGGCCTGTAATAACAAAGCATAAAATGATGTTTAAGTTATCCCAAAACTTAAATATCCTCCTTTCGTTGCAAATGTTGTTATGGGCCTTTTTATTTAAAGATTGGTAGACTAGGGTGATAAGGATTTTGGATAAAAAGTTTATATGCCTTCTGGCCACGGCATCTTTCCAGTTGTCAACCCCCTTTTGTCATACAATGGACATATAATCAATAACAGGTGTCTTGATAACCCTGTCTGGTTTTTGGTGTTGCCAAATAGCGGTTTGGATTTTTTCCACTGTTTCAGGAGTATACAACCTTTCGCCGCACTGTAAGCATTCTTTTGTGGGCACGTGTTCAATAATATATAATTGCTCGTTAAACTCGATTGTATACGCTACGTTTCGCTCCACTACCTGGCCACCACACAGATCGCACTTCATAAACTACCTCCGAATCTCAAAATTGATCCATAATGCCGGATCCGGTTCATAGACGGTTATTATTTTAATTAATGGACGGGTTGGATAACTGCAATGAATATGAATTGGCCGTCCATGAGTGGTCTTGCCATATATGAGGCAACTTGGTCCGTACTTATCATCCGGATAGTCTTTAATAATTTTACCATATTCAATAGCTTCCCGCACCTCTTTTGTTGAAATCATACGAACGATACTTTGATCCACTGCGTGTTGCGAATATTCATAGAAACCCCTGCGTATTTTTTCAACAATCTCGTTTATCATTTGTAGTTGAAAGTGAAAAGGGTGTGGGTATGTGAGTAATACAATACAAGTAAGGCTCCTGGCGGGGACTCCCACACCCCCCGCATAATGATCCATCCGTTGGGATGTCCTACGGCCGGGAGATTCACCGTGTCACAGGGGCCTTATTGCTCTTTTTTCAAGTGGCCGTGCTCTATGAGCCAGTCTTTCAGGATACGCTCGATTTGCTTGGTGAAGGATCTGTCTTCATCCATAGCAGACTTCTTTAACGCTTCTGAAATATCCGGAGTTAAATAAATAGTTGTTCTTTCTCTACTTAAATCCTTTTTCTTCATAATGAATTATTTTACCATCAATTTTCTTGTTGACAATGATTCTTTGTGATGTAATAATGATTCATATTGATGATATACAAAATGGAGAGACAATGGAATACAAAAGAACCACGATAACTTTACAAAAAAGTTTATTTAAAAAAATCATACAATTGTCAGAAAAGGAAGATCGAAGTTTCAATAAACAGGTTATCGCCTTACTGAAAAAGGCAATTGGAGACCAAATAACCGGGACAGAGAAAGGGGGTGATACATAAAACTGTTCCGGAAGTATCTAAAACTTTTAACTAAAAACAAACGGAGGTATTTAAGATGGAAAGTTTGATCAAATTGGAAGAGCTTTTGTTGGAGGAGAATTCAGAAGGGGTTAAGGGCTATCTTTCGGAGATTGATAGGAAGACGGCTAATGAGATGATGATGAAGGCGGGAGAGGTTTTTGGGTTTCCTACGATAGAAATTTATGGTGTTGTCTATACTCACATGGGTATGCTGGCTAAAATTTTCGGGTATGCATCCACATCCGGCATATCAAACTTGGTAGAAAAACACCAATTACACAGTGTAAAACTGGCATGGTATACACTTGAAGTGTACAGCATGGCAAGGGAAATCTTCGGTCTTTCTGAAAAAGACAGCAAGGCAACCTTTGTTACCTGGGATACGTTTCTTATTGCCGGTATGTATGGGCAGAACCCGGAGGCTCAAAAGGCAAAGCTTTATCTCCTGAAGGCTGAAAGGGCATTTAGAATCGGCATGGCCAGTGAGTCTGTACTTGCCGTTGCAAAGGCTGAATGGATGGGGTATAGATTGGTTGCCCAGAAGGTAAAGGATGAGATATTCCTTATCGGACAGGTGGAAAGGATAAAGGATGGTCCCTTTAAAGAAGCCGCCATTGAAGCATTGGAAAGACTTACCGGGAAGACCTTCCCAAGTCCAATACAACGCCAGTTGCCATTTACCCATGAGGTAAAACAGCCATGAAGTCAAAAAGGGTCTCAGAATTCTTGACAGAAGATGAAATTAGCGCGGTACTCCGTGTACCGGACAGAAGAACATTACAAGGCAAGAGGGATTATGCCCTTTTGCTCCTGATGTTCTCCACGGGGCTAAGAAAGGCGGAGGTGTGTAGTCTTAGGGTTAGAGACGTTACCACGTACCGGAATCAACCAGTGGTTGATGTGATGGGCAAGGGGAAGAGGCATAGGCGTGTTGCGCTGAATAAGGATGTTATGGAGGCTGTCCTGGATTATCGGAAGGCACTGAAACAAGGATTCACCGCAGAGGGCGCAGAGGAAAACGGTGAGAGTAAACATTTATTCTTCACCCTGGGAGAGCATGGGAATTGTGACGTTAGGTCGCTTACCCATAAGGCAGTGGATTGTCTCCTAAGGAGGGTTAAGAAGGATGCCTTGGTTACCAAGAGGATTACCCCGCATACCACGAGGCATACCTTTGCCACTACGCTTCTGGATAAAGGGGTTGACCTGAAGACGGTTCAGGAGCTTTTAGGGCATAGCCACATACGGACTACGGAGAAGTATCTGCATACATCGGATGAGAAAAAGATGGATGCTATTGCACGGCTGCAGTTTGCATTGTAAAGGGGTTCATCGTGGAGGACGTAGAGAAAAAACAGGGAACCACAGATTTCACAGATTACACGGATATATGGGAAAAATACATTAAAAAAGGAAGGAAGCTTTGATCCTGGATGCGTTGCAGATATTTACGATAAGCTATCGGGGCATAACTACGCCTTGAGGGCATTTGCTGCCTTGCTGAGAAGCTCTGATCTCCACGATTTTGCCGATGAGCGCTTGGCGGCTTCCCTTAAATCGGATAATTATGAGGCGTCTAGCCTGAGATGGGGTCTTTCACAGATTATTGATCTCTACCTTGAACACCAGGAGAGAATTCTTAAAGAGTATGTGGATCAGTACCATGAGAGCGATATTTGCCTGATGAAGTGGGCAAAGGTTGTTATTGATGATATGGATCAGGGCGCCTTTACGACAAAGGAAGCGGCAATCAACAAGCTGCATGAGGCTATAGGAAATCTCGATATCGTAATCAACAGGAATGGTGAGCTTAAAGAGGAGGCTGAAAATGAACGGAACTCTTGATGTATTACGTGGGATGGATTACAGAAGTTTTTACACAAGGCATATACCGGGGTTTGAAACGAATGGCAAGACGGAGGTTTCTTGCCATTGCCCTTTCCACGATGACAAGGAACCTTCCCTATCGGTAAACCTGGAAAAGGGTGTCTTTAAGTGCTTCGGATGCAGTGAACAAGGAGGCGTAGTTAAGTTTATTCAACTACTGTATGGGCTGGATAAGAAAGATGCCCTTGAAAGGATTAAAGAGGAAGAGGGAATAAAACCTGATTCCGAATCAAGTTCGGGTGGGAAACCAAAAGCCAAAACTAGAAACTCAGAACCTACATACCTCACCCTTGACCAGGTGAAGCTTATCCATAACCAATTGCTGAAAAATGAGGCGATATTAAAGACCTTCCAGGATAAGTATGGCCTATCCCTTGAGACCATAGAAAAGTACTTCATTGGTTACCAGAACGAGCATTATGTTATTCCGATAGAAACCGAGCCGGGCAGGTGGGCGCTTAAGGAACACAAGGGACTACAAAGCCACGGGGCTAAAGTATCTTTGTATCCTTCTGACATTATCAAAAAGGATCTCCCCTATATCGTCATTGCTGAGGGTGAATTCAAGGCATTACTTCTCAACCAGATGGGTTTCCCGTCTATTGCAGGTACCGGAGGGGCTAACACCTGGAAGCGGGAATGGAACTCACACTTTACCAACCTTGATGTGATCCTTGCGTATGACAATGATGTACCGGGAAGGCAAGGGGCTACGAAAGTGGTCGAATCCTTTAAGGGTATTGCCAGGAATGTAAAGATGATTCAATGGCCTTCCTTTATGGATTCCCAGGATAAGAAGGACGTAACAGACTTTTTTGTTACCCTGGGAAAGACGAAGGAAGACTTTCAGAGGCTTATTGATCATGCCGAAGAAATGGTTTATGAGATAAAGGAGATTGATGGGGTACGGTTTATTGAACCGGCCGGATTCAGGGTTAACGAAAGCCTGGTTAATCAGGTAACCGAATTTCATGGATGTGAGATTATAAAACCGGCATTTTACACCCCCCTTTTTATCACTGGGCGGGCAATCGATGTTGATCACGGCATGGAGGAGTTAGAGATCTCTTTCAAGAGGGACGGCAAACGGAAAAAGCTTTGGGTGGCAAAGCTGGTTGTCTCTGATATGAAAAAGATTTTAGAGCTATCCAATCACGGCCTTCCGGTGAACTCCAGAAATGCCGGAAAAATGATTGAATACCTGGCAGCCTTTGAGGCCTTCAATATGCAGCTTATCCCAAAGACCTTCATTTCCAAAGGCTTTGGGTTTAAGTCTGTCGATGGCAAGCGGGTGTTTATCCTTGAAAAGATGGTGGGTAAGAAAGCTGGCCAGGATAATAAAGAGGTATCCGTTGAATTTTTCCCGGAGCCAGGTTTTGAACGGTTTGTACGGGCGGTTAAACAAGAGGGTACGTATGTAAAATGGAGGGAGTGTATAGAACCCACCTTGAAATATCCCTATGCTGCCTTTGCCTTTTATGGATCGTTTGCTGCACCGCTTCTCCGGATGCTCAAAGCGCCGAATTTCATTATCGATTTCTGGGGTAATACCTCCGTTGGTAAGACAACGGTTTTGGAACTAGCAGCCAGTGTATGGGGAAACCCACACAAAGAAGCTGGAGGACTGGTCTTTGGCTGGGATTCAACCAGGGTATTTCTGGAAAGAATTGCCAATTTCTTTTGTGATCTTCCCATCTTCCCGGATGATTCACAAACAGTAGATGACCGTACCTTATCGAATATGCTTTATCAGATTGCCAACGGAGTTGGCAAGGGGCGAGGCTCTACCGTTGGCGTTAGGCATAATCCCACGTGGCATACTGTATGTTTCTCCACAGGCGAACGACCCTTAATCGAATGCACCGCCTTTGCCGGCGCCAGGGCAAGGACTATTGAACTTTACGGTTCGCCTTTTCCAAATGAAAAAGGTGATTTCATTAATGACCTAAAGACGGGGTTAAGGGAAAATTACGGACATGCCGGGTCAAAGTTCATAGAGGGTATCCTATCTATCTGGAACAACACGGATACGATGACCAGGCTAAAGGCTGATTACAAGATGTACCAAAGGGCGTTATCGTTAGAGGCAAACAGTGAGGTTGGCGATCGATACAGCCAGTACTTTGCAGTGGTCAAACTGGCTGCTGACCTTGTTCATGAAATTTTAGGGATCGGTGATCCTGTGGCAGCACGGGATTCTATTGACCGGGTTTTTGACAATGTAATCAATGAGTCTTTGAACGATGTAGATGTTGGTACAAGGGCAATGAGACATGTCCTGTCCTGGGCATCTGGAAATGAAAAGTATTTCACGGTTATGGATAACGATAAGGATAAAGGGCAGGAAGTTTATGGACAATGGAAGGAGGGGGAGTATATCGGAATTTTTCCCCATAAACTTGAAGATGTTTTGGAAAAGGCAAAGTTCTCTAAGACTGCTATTCTAAAAGCATGGTCTGAAAGAGGATGGATCAAAAGGGACGATGATACACATCTTACTTGTGCCAGGGATGTTAAGATTGCGGTTGGTATGGTTAAGAAGCGCCGAATGATACTTATTCCTTGGAGCGTTGTCGAGGAATTCATTGGCAAATAATACTATTTATACCTGGCATAGTTGGGTGGTAGTAAGTGGTAGTGGCTGGTAGTGAACTACCACTTATAACTACCACTTTTTTACTTAAAAACCTTAGTATTTACAAGGGTTACTACCACCTACTACCACTTTTTGACATTTTCTCTATATGTAAAAAATATTTTACATTTCTTAGTCGTTTTTTTATAGGAGTGACCAATTATGGCCAAAAGGATCACAAAGGCACAGGTAAAGAAGATTTGGACAATGAGGCATACGTTAGACATACCAGAGAAAGGACTTAGAGACATTGTAGAATCTGTATCATATCAGAGGTCTACAAGGGCATTAACAAAATCTCAGGGGAAAAGGCTTATTGATGCCCTGGAAGGCAAGACGTCCAGGCCTTCCCTGAACTTCCCCCAGAGGGGAATAACCCTGTGTCCAAGAAAGGATGGAAAAGTAATAGGCCGTTTTGCGAAGCTTGTAACACCTGAGCAACTGTCCCTTATAGAAAACCTCAAAAAAGAGGCAGGATGGGATAATGAACGTCTTACGAACTTTATCCGTAAGATATTTACCAAGGATACCCTGGATACATTAGGCGGTAATGAGGCTGGGGTTGTTATTACCGTCCTCAAACGCGCTAAAAAGAAACTGGTTGTGGAGGTTTAACATGTCCTTTCTTGATACCGATCCTGGCCAGAGGCTTTTCAACCAGTATTTGAAAAAGGTGAACGGGAATAGCCAGAGGGTGTATAGGTCTGAGATACAGCAATTCTTTGAGTTTAAGAGCTTAGATATCTCCGGAATAAGCAAAGATACCCTCCATGCATACCAGGAAAGGCTTTCCCAGGAGCATTCATCCAAGACCACCAAGAGGAAGTTTTCTATACTCAATGGATTCTTTAAGTTCCTGGAAAAGAAGATCAAAGGGTTTCGGAACCCTATTACTACCCTGAAGGACTTTAAAACCCATAAAGGGGTAAAGAGCGAAGAATTAAAGGGATATCTTGATGGGTTCATAGCTACCCAGAATACGCCAAATACCAAAAGAAGCTATGAGAACCTTATCAAACTTTTCTTTACCTGGGGAAATAAGGATTTGTCAGAAATTTCTAAGGCTGATGTCCTGGCATATAGAGATTACCTCAGAGAGAGAAGTTATAAGGATACCACGATATGGAATAAGTTCATATCCCTGAACCGATTCTTTAAGTACATCGAAAGGGAGAACAGGAAGTTCCGTAACCCGATCATTTTTAAGGAATTATCCCTTATCTTTCCCAAGAAGGATAAAGGCTATTATACCATCTTATCGGTATCAGAGGCACAGAAGCTTTTACATCAAGCTGATAGGAAGACAGACATAGGGAAGCGTGATTACGCACTCCTTATGCTCATGCTTGTCTATGGTCTCAGGGCAAACGAGATAGCATATCTTAGGTATAAACACCTTGAGCATGAACGGGTGAAAGGTCAACAAAAAATCTGGATCGTTGACAGGAAGGGCAGGTTTCAGAACAGACCGAAGACGGCTATCATCCTGAACAGCAAGGCATTACAGGCATTCGATACCTGGATTGATATAGTAAAGGGTTACGGAATAAAGACAACTGGTGAATTGCCTATCTTCTTACCCTTCATCTATGACCGTGTGGACCGTAAACTGGTGATACGGCGGGATAGGCTTCCTATGGCCCTTTCCGTAAAGTCTGTGGAGAACATCGTAAAAAGGTACATCAAAAAGGCAGGGATACAAAGGGATGGTGAGGTTTTAAGTGCCCATTCTTTACGGCATACGGCCTTTACCGTACTTGCACAGGAAGGCGTACCGATACAGGATATACAGAAACTGGCAGGACACCAGGATATCAATACTACGATGATCTACGTCCATTCAGCGCAAAGCTATGATGATCATCCTGGTATGCATAACCCATTAAACAAATAGAGCCACGCACCCTGGCAAGTGTATGGCTCTGGATACCAGAGAAGCCATCTCTTCTTGTGATAAGGACCTACTATATCATAAACGGGAGGGGAGATGGAAAGGAAAAAACGAGCGCTAAGGGAGAGCGGGTTACTCAGCATGTTTAAGAATGATGTAACAAGGATTTCGGTACTTACGAGAGATGAGGAGTTGATCATTACCAGAAGGTCACGGATGGGTGATGAGGCGGCAAGAAATCGTCTTATTGAATCAAACCTAAGGTTTGTATTAAAGGTGGTTTATGAGTATTGGCGTCCTGGACTTCCCCTTATGGATATGGCATCCGGAGGATGCCAGGGTCTTATAAAAGCTGCAAAGACTTTTGACCCTGATAAGGGTTTCAGGTTTCTAACCTATGCACGTAGTAGTATAGCACAGGGTGTTATCGGGGCCATGAATGACCATAAGCAGTATAAGCATGAATCCCTTGATGAGCTTATCTACGATGATGAGTCTGAAACATCAGAAAAGGATCTCCTCGTATCGAAGGATCCGCAAGGTGAAGAAGTGGCTTTTTATAACCAGGTTCGAGACCTTCTGAATCATTTGGATGACAGGGAACGAACGATTATTATCCTCAGATTCTGGCATAGCCTTACTCTGGAGGAAGTGAGCTTAAGGATTCATATTACAAAGGAGACAGTACGAAGGATTGAATCAAGGGCACTGAGGAAATTACGATGGGCAATTGATGCGAAAGATAGAGAAACAGAAGAAAGATGTAAAAGTCTTGAAATATCAGGCTTTCCAGGACGGAAGGTATGAAAAGTTTTAAAACGAGGGAAAACGTTTTAACACGGCTGGAAAGGCTTGATTATACAGGGTTTTCAAAGGGACTTCGTATAATAGGAAGATTATATCCTATACATAAAGGCCAAAATGCCTGGAATCCCTTGATTTATAAGGGTTTTAAGCTCATTTTACGCAAGGTGGGTATCTGGAAAGAAATGTGGCATTTTGAGAAAAACAAATTTCTGTGTGTTTTTGTTAGCCCTATAATATCAAGAGGTTATGACTTATTCCGTAAGGTGGGTGTGTTAAAACTTTTGAGAGTTTTAACATGCAAGAAATTACCATGCGTGTATAGTGCATGCGCAATAAAATAGGCAAGTGGCTGTTTTAAGCCACACGAGGGAGTAGGCAAACATCCTTGATCTTTCTGCTTGTTTGATACCAAAAGGTTAAAAAAGGATACGGTAAAAGGTGGGTAGGTTTACCAGGAAAGGAGCGTGAAGTGAAGGGCGTAAAAGAGGTGAAAAGGGTTCAAGTTAGAGGGAAGAAACATACGGTATTGGCAGAGGATGCCGAAATTGAAAAGCTTCTCCAGCGTGGGTTATCTCTAAAGGGAAAGATCAAAGACCTGGAGAATGAGCTTGATGTTATCCAGGATCGCATTATTGAGATTGCCAGGAATAGACGCGAAGGGACTACAACCGTAATGCTTGATAGTATAACAGCCAGAGCGGTTATTACCTTCAGAGAGTCCTATACCGTGAAACATGAGATTGAAGAAATCAAGGTTCCCTTGGGACCTCTCTTTGAGAGATTCTTTGAAAAGAAGGTTGAGTATAAGTCTACCACCGACTTTAAGAAATTCATGGAATCAGACCATGCCCTGGGTATCGAAACCCCGGAAAAGGTAAAGGCAAGTATCCTGAAATATGTCTCAGTGAAAGAGACGAAACCTTATTTGAAAATGGAGGAAAAGACTGATGGAAAATGATATCCGGCCGGATGACCTGCATCCCACGTACCAACAGATATGCAGGGTAATAGGTATTGAGAATACGGTAAAACTTGGAAAGGAATTAGGCGGAGAACAATTCTATTTGCCTAAATTGGATATGTGCCTGGCCAGAGTAAAGAAGCGGAAGATCATTGAAGAGTTTAATGGAAGCAATTACAAAGAGCTTGCCATGAAGCATGGATTCACCTCGTTTTGGGTACGTTATATCATTAAAGAACATAGACGTAAGAAGGTATTAAATGCTGGGTAATATAAGAGTGTCTTTTATTACCCAAGTTAAAATTTCAGTCCAGTAAAATTAAGGCTTTGCTGGCTGCTGACCTTATAGCGGTTTGGGTAATAAAAAATCATTTTAAGAATTTGCTATGGAAAAACGATACGCAAATATCAAAGAAGTTTCTATATATACCTCTTTGCCGGTCAAAACACTTTACGATTGGGCAAGCCAGGGAAAGATACCGTCAATAAAATTTGGGCGTCGTGTCCTTTTCGATCTCCAGGACATAGATCAAATAATGACAACCCAAAAACGCGATACACAACGGTACGAGAAAACGGTTAATAAGATCGTTGGAGACATTCGTGAAAACAACTATAATGCCTAATAGCGGTCATGCAGACACATTTGGTCATGGGAAAGGGGTAGCTATGTACAAACGTGGCGGTGTCTGGTGGACCAATGTTAGGTATGGCGACAAGAGAATTCAAAAGAGTCTTGAAACAGGTGATAAAAAACTAGCTAGGGCTATTGAGGCAAAGATTAAGATTGAGCTAGCGGAAGGTAAATTCTTTGATAAACCAGTTGGCCAAAACAAGACCTTCAAAGACATGATGGAAAAGTTTATGAAAGAACATACTCCAAAGGTATCGGTCAATACTCAGAAAAGTTATTTAGTGTCTTCAAAACATCTTTTGTCTTATTTTAATGATTCAAAATTAACGGCAATAACTCCTAAGATGATTTCTGATTACAAGATTTTAAGATACAACGAGGGAGTGAAATCTTCCACCATTAACAGAGAACGTGTACTGCTTTCAAAGGCCTTCAATTTAGCTATGAAAGAATGGGAGTGGATCAAGGATAATCCGGTCTGTAAAGTGCCAAAAGAAAAAGAGAACAAAAGAGACCGTTGGTTATCTGAGGATGAAGAGAAGAGACTGCTTGAAAATTCACCACAGTGGTTAAGGGACATAATTATTTTTGATTTGCATACTGGTTTACGTCAAGACGAACTGCTTTCGCTTCAATGGGGTAGGGTAAATTTGTTCAACAAAACCATTATAATTCAGGAGACAAAGAGCGGAAAGCCAAGAACAATTCCGCTCCTTGAAACTGCTCTTACTATTTTAACGGAAAAGGCAAAAGTAAGAAATCTTAAAAATGACCTTGTATTTTTGAGTAACGCAATGACTAAAATTGATTGTCATAATCTTATTAGGGCTTTACATACTGCTATGGGAAAAGCAGGTATTCAAGACCTTCACTTTCATGATTTGAGGCACACCTTTGCGACGAGGTTAGCACAAAGAGGATATGACATAGGTAAAATCTCAATGCTATTAGGTCATTATAACATTAGTATGACTCAAAGATATACACACCATAACATTGAAAGTCTGAGGGACGGGATGCAAGTTTTAGAAAAAAGTGGCTACAATTTGGCTACAGTTGAGGAAAACAAGAATGTATCGAATGTCTGAAACCCTTGATTTTATTGGCTGGGGAACTAGGATTCGAACCTAGACTAAATGATCCAGAGTCATTTGTGCTACCGTTACACTATTCCCCAGTATTAAAAAATGCTATACCCGTAATACAATATTGTATATTCCCTCTTATCACCTATACCACAGCAAACTTCGGAAATATAAAATATATTGAAATTTGACTATAAAATAATACAATTTCTTCTTACGTTAGTCAAGACTATAGATATCTTTTAACTACTTTTTGTTTTTGCTATATACTCTCTATAAAATATATGTTATTCTCCCCAACTCAATCCGATGGCCCCTGTTCATCTCAGCCAGCGATTTTGAGAATATTTTCATTGTCATGTGTTACCATGCTTGTTAAATAACACGAGATTTTTGCTAAAAAACATACAAGGAAATGGATCTTATGTATAAACAGCTAAATAAAAAATATTGCATACTTTTTTCTGTCTTCTTTTTATTTTCAATAGCAGGATGTACCCAGTTCTCTCTCGATTTACAAGACCGTATACAAGACGTAAATACCTGTCAAATAAGTGTAGTTGACAGCCGGGCAGACGAAAGTATTTTTATTAACGCATTAACTCTTAAGACCGTTCCGCCAATAAAGCAAATCCTCTATTCAAAATTATGTCAACGTGATGAAGTTCAAAAAGCTATCAAAGAAGGCATGGAATTAACTGTTTATATTTCAAATATTCAATGTAAACAGATTAACCATTGTACTTACCGTGAATTGGCAGGTGGCATGACAGGGCAAATTCAGGTAAGAAAGCCGGGTAAAAAAGAATTTCATGAATACTTAATAATGCCCTCATTTAGCAAATTGAACAAACCCCTCTTTGCAAAAAAAACGATTTATAAGGATTTCATAGAATATATCGTTGAGGGTTTTGTAGCTGAAATAGAAAAAAATATTTATAAGATAAAGGATGATATCGTCAAGCAGTAAAAAAGATATGTTTCTATTGCTTATGTATTGTTCTGGCTGAGGCAATGGAAGAAAGTTCTTCAAAATTTTTGGCTGTAGTTTGTTGCG
>SULG01000089.1 GCA_005524015.1 Candidatus Jettenia ecosi | reverse complement strand
TAGTCCAGAGGCAAGTTCTCTGCCTGGGAGAACTCAATGACAATCAACGTGCGGGATGGGTTCGGACGATAGAGGCTGTTTCTGGTGAAGAGTCCAAGGCAAAACAACTGGCACTGTTTCCGGATGACCGGGAAGAACTGCCGGTAATGGCTTGCGAGACCATTCGGGTACGATTGGACAAAATAGCATTGCGCCATCCGCGGCAATGGGGCGCATGCTGGTTGGGATTGTATGTATGGAATATGCTGGAACTGGACGTATTTTGGAGGAGTCGTTTGCCAACAAGCCGTAAGGGGACAAGCTGGCTCAATATGCTGAAGGCATTGACCTGTTATCGGTTGATAGATCCGGGAAGCGAATTTCGTTTTCACCGTGAGTGGTATGTGCGCAGTGCTATGGGAGATCTGCTGGGGGATGATTATTCACTGGCACAAAAGGATAAGCCGTATCGTTGTTTGGATATGCTGCTGAAGTATCGCGATGAGTTGTTGGTATTTTTACAAGGGCAATGGGGCAAACTCTTTGGTGCGAAGTATGATGTGTTACTATATGATTTGACAAGTACGTATTTTGAAAGTGAGCCACTGCCGGTGGGTTCGGACAGTAAAAAACGTTTTGGGTACAGCCGGGACAAACGTTCGGATTGCGTTCAGGTGGTAGTGGCATTGGTGTTGACGTCGGAAGGATTTCCCATGGCCTATGAAGTATATCCCGGCAATACCAGAGACACTGCAACATTAGGGGAATTTCTGGATCGGATTGAAAAGCAGTATGGGAAATTCCGGCGCACCTGGCTGATGGATCGCGGTATTCCAACGGAGGATATACTGGAAAAGATGCGCTTGAGAGGGATTGATTATTTGGTTGGGACACCCAAAGGACATTTAACCCGTGTTGAAGAATCGTTGCTTGAACAGACGTGGATTCAAGCGCGAGAAAGTGTCCGTGTGAAAATTCTTCAGCAAGAGTCGGAGTTTTACGTCTATGTGGAAAGCCATGACCGGGTAGTCAAGGAACGTTCCATGCGTCGCCGCAGACTCAAGCGTCTGTGGGCAAGCCTGCATGAACTTCGCAATCGAAAGAGCATCACGCGTGATAACTTGCTGATGCACATCGGTGTATTGAAGAAAGAGTCTGGGCGGGACTTTGGACTGGTTCGTATCTCTCTGCCCAAGTCGCAGGAACCGGTAAAGGAGAACACATTCCATTTCAGCCTGGATCGAGAACGCCTGAGGCGAACATTGAGGCGAGAGGGACGCTATCTGCTTCGTTCCAACATGCAGGCCGCTTCGCCTGAAACCGTATGGGAAACTTATCTGCTGTTGACCCGGATTGAACAGGCGTTTAAGGATTTGAAAGGATCGCTTTCCATTCGCCCCATATGGCACCAATTGGAAAGGAGAATTGAGGCCCATATTTTTGTTTCCTTTTTGGCTTTTTATCTCCACACGATGCTGAGAAATCTTGCGCGTGGACAAGCCGCAGGGCTAACATCTGAAGCTATTTTGGAAAAACTCTCAAGCATTCAAATGATCGATGTTCATTTACCGACCACGGATGGCCGTTACATTGTCATGAGCCGTTATACCCAGCCGGATAAGGATGTATCTCTCCTTTTAGCACAATTGGGATTGACGCTCCCTGAACAACCGCCGCCTAAGGTTTATGCATCAGGACAGATTGGTCTGTAGTGCCGACCTTTTTACATGACCCCTTGAATTTCCTGGCTCAGCGGCTTGCCTAACCCTCGAATTGCGAAGGTCGGGCTAAGCGGGAAGGACGCATGGCAAGAAAACAGTTCCTTTGTTTTTTTGTCAACAGGGACATTGTTTTTTCTTGACATGCTTTTTCATAGATGACATGTTGAGAGATTCCGTAACGTTCCCTCTACCAGCATACAACCAAAGACCAACTTGCACTATATCCTGCTCGGCTTCATCTCTTGGATGCTATCATCCCGTAGGGATGTTATGATTATAGCAAAAAATAGAAAAAAGGCTTTAAACCCCGAAGGGGTGACATAGGGGAAACCGGCGTTGAGATGTCATCCCTTTAGAGTTGAGATATCTTTATAATACGTTTGTTTTTATTGACAAATCAAAATAATAAACATACCTGTTTAAATCAATGAGAAAATTTTACAAGGGTGTAGTTTCTCAAAATAAGGCAAAATCGGTGATAAGCAAAGTATATATAAAATCCTGTTAGAATAATGGATTACAAAACACAGACAAACAAAGTTTGTCTGTGCCACCCCAGGAACAGGCTTACAGGGTATGAAAGATCCTCTCTTTATAATACTATGCCTCACATGATTCTAGATACTAAATTAAGGTTTTGGAATAACCTCTAAGTAATTACACGAGGGTTATACATGTGACATGTCACGCATATACCAAGACACACCTATGTGTCATGGCACATAAATTTCACCCCATGTCACACCTTTACTGCTTTTGCGCTATGGCTTGTTTTGTTCTCCCCGATGCAAAATCTATTTTTATGCATCAAAATACTACAAAATTACCTTTTCCCTTACAATGGTATATTTTTTGATGCTCTTACAGCTAAAGTTAAAACTGCTTTTTTCTTACTTACATTTCGATAGAATCTCATTTACTTCTGAGTAAGTGCAATCATTTTCATTTTACCGGCAAATCCTAACCAACAACTTAAATCCAAAAGGGAACTACCAAAAATGACTCCTGAAAAAAACAGATTCACAAATCGGAGAGATTTTCTTAAAGATACCTTTTCTATTGCTGTTGGCCTTGGATTTACTAAGAATTTGAATACAATACTTCATGGAAATCCTATATCTTCCCCACCTACAGAGATAGAAGGCATACCAAAACGCCGTCTGGGAAAAACGGAAGAAATGGTTTCCATGCTTTGTATAGGCGGATACCATATTGGTCGGATGTATGATGAACACTATGCTATTCGTATGTTACATGCTGCCATTGACGAAGGCGCCAATTTTTTTGATTCTGCCTGGTGTTACAACAATGGCGAAAGCGAGCGGAGACTTGGGAAAGCGTTGAAATCTCGCAGGGATAAGGCATTCATTATGACGAAAAATCATGGACGCGATGTTGATACAGCCTCATACCAATTACATGAAAGTCTCCTTCGGCTACAAACCGATCACATCGATTTATTACAATTCCATAATTTACAAACAAGGGAGGAAGTTGAATCGGTCTTTCGGGAAGGTGGCGCCATTGAAGTAGCTCTTCAAGCTAAAAAAGAAGGGAAGGTGCGTTACGTGGGATTTACGGGACATAGAAATCCAGAAGTGCTTTTAGAAGCCATTCAAAAGTACCACAACCATATTGATACTATACAAATGCCGGTGAATCTTGTAGACCCGCACTATTTCAGCTTTGTTCATCAGGTCATTCCCAAAGCCGTAGAATACGATATTGGAATTCTTGCAATGAAAACAGTAGCAAATGGCATATTGCTGGAAGATAATGTAGCCACGATAAAAGAGTGTTTATATTTTGCCTGGAATCAACCTATCAGTACTTTGGTTTCGGGTATGGACAGTATTGAACAGCTTAAAGAAAATATAACCCTTGCACGGCAGTTTAAGGAACTTTCAGAAGAGGAGCAATCTCAATTACTCGTCCGGACAGAACCTTTTGGCGGAATTGAAAGAGAATTTTACAAACACCCATCCCAAAACTGGCGCGTTTGTCCTGCACAACCGGTGCATTAATATAAAAGACACAAAAACTTAATTTTAGGAATAAAAATGATTCCGCAGCGATTTCGTTGGAGTTGGATCTATGTATCTGTTTTATCCATCATAGTAATATCAGGTTGTCCCACTGAAAAGCCGCCACAGGAAGCAGCTCAAAAATTTTGGGATGCTATAAAGATACAGGACATTGAAAATGCCCGTAAGTATGTTACAGCAGAAACACGTGATTTGATAGACGCCTCCCGTGGACAATTTCGTGATACAAATGTCACATTCGGTAAAATCCTCATCGATGGCGACACAACTACCATTGAGACAACATTGCACCTGTATAAAAATGGTACTGAAACTATGCTTCCGTTGCAAACAATCCTGAAACAGGAACATGGAGAGTGGAAAGTAGATTATCAACAGACACGACAGAGCATAAAAGAAACCGATACTCTTCCTGATATTGCGAAAGATATGCAGGAGCTCGGTAAAAAATTATCAGATCGTATGGATGACGCCCTTGGAGAAATAAAGCAGAAAATTCCAGAATATGAGGAAAAAATAAAGCAATTAGGCGAGGCAGCATCGAAAAAAATAGAAGAAGTATGGCAACGACAGGCAGCAGAGATTAAGAAAAGCATTGAAAAATTGGGAAAAATCCTGGATGAAGTACTAAAAGAAGAAAGCAAAAACGATCAACAAGACAAGCCATAATCGGATGAGCGCTTAGTTATATCGGAGAAGAAATGGAGGGCGAGGCTTTACAGGCTGTCCGAGAATGCTTTCACACGACAAATCCTATGCTATATGTTGACAAAATATTAGCAGGACAACAATATTTAGTATGGCATTTGTGGGTCGATTGAATTCTCGGACAGCCTGTTTAGCCTTACACCCATTACAGAGAACCAAACCTTAGTCCAATGAAGTGCTCTGTAGGACATGTTTCAGCAAATTTCGCAGGAGAACCTTTTCCCCAGTTTAATTCTGGACTTTTCAGACAGTCTCTAAGGTAAATATCTCTGTCAAAAATCATGAGAATTTACGAGCGATGTAACTTCTCAATAGATTCCTGACTAATCTATCTACTTCCGAAAATATCTTCTGTATACCAACACGGTCTTTTCCCGGGGTATGTCCTTTAATCCATACGAGCTTTGGTGAAAACTGGTCGTAGAGCGTAAAAATACTTTTGTAGATATCTGCATTTTCCAAAATTGTACCTTTTCTTTTACTAAGATAATGAACACTTTCAAGCCTCTTTCTCCTTCGCAGCAAATCAACTGCGGTACGACAGTCTGTATAAACGGTTATCGATCCCATTTCCCCATAGGTTTTGGTCTCGGTATCTAATTTGAGAGATTCGAGAGCCCAGAGAAGTGTCTGAAGTTCCAGCCGTGTATTTGTTGTATGCTCCACAATCCTTGTTTTCACAGCATCCGGAGAATACAATTCCTCTAACACATTCTTATTTTCCAGCACTTCATCAGAGCAATTTGGAATACATAAAAATCCCCCTACCCCGAGTCTTCTTTCTGGATTGTAGCTAGAATCAATAAAAATCGCAAAATCAGATTTATTCATTAAGACACCGGAATATTGTTTTTGTTATTCAATGTTGGGTTTGTATCTTAATCCACCGCTCAGAAATTGTGAATAATGTGTAGGGTGGATTAAGCGTAAGCGAATCCACGAAAAGGAAATCTATTCTAAATTCATCCCATTGATAGACGAAGGTTCTTTTGTTCCCCAATTTGCCGGATATAATCCCTCCGTTACTGCACGCTGAAATGACCCGTAAGGCCAGTCTCCCGGATTTTGAACGTAGCCATGTTTAACCGGGTTGTAATGAATATAATCCATATGCGTACGCCAATCTTCTTCATTTCTCAGCAGATGTTCCCAGAATCTTCTTTGCCATACTTTCTTCTCTGCTCTTTTAGTTAATGGGGCATCGATGCCAATTGAAAAATACCGCTTGATTAATCTCCATCGCGTTGAAAAATCGTCATCGTCAAGAGGTAAGCGCCAAATACAGTGAATATGATCGGGAAGGATAACCACTGCATCCATCTTAAAGGGAAGTTTCTTCATCACATAGCTGAATGATTGTCTTAGCCGTATAAGAATTATCAGGTTGAATGAGAATCTTTTCCCGATTGTATGTTACGACCGTAAAGAAATACCAGCCTTGTTGGCGATAAAGCCTGCGGTACTCGCTCATGATTAGACCTTATTATATAATAGCAAAAGTAGGGTGGATTAAGGCGCCGGTTTTTGCGCCAAATCCACCACAATATTTTATAAAAGGTGGATTCGCTTACGCTTAATCCACCCTACTACAAAACTGTCATGCTGAACGGAGTGAGGCATCCCGGTATTAAAAGGTTTAAAATTCCTTGATCTTACATTAGATTTATTTATTGAGACGCCGGAATATTGCCTTTTCTATAGAGCCATATATTATCTAATTAGATTACACTGGTGTGGAGAAAGTTTGTCCCCTTCATTCCTTAGTGACTGTCTGGAAAGTCCTTCAGAGTGCTCCATGAGAAGCACAATATGAATAGAAACAATATCTCATACACAAATTTTAGCTCCATAAGAGCAATATATTTCCCTTTACTCTAAACTTTTCAGACAGTCTCTTAAAGTTATGCTGAACTTGTTTCAGCATAACCCCTCTGTTTTTGCTTGACATTAACTATATCATAAAATAACATGCTGACAATTATAGAATAAAGTAAAAATAAATGTTAGGCAATAAAGGAGAAAAATGGCTACAAGTAGACAAAAAATTAAACTTATGGTAATAGGTTTGATTTTAATATCCTGTATGTCTTGTATAACTATGGGAAATACTTTTCGTGACGATGATTTTAATAAAATAAAACCAGGAATGCTCGAAGAAGAAGTGATATCTCTACTTAAAGCCAACCCAAATTCAAGAACTGAATATCCTAATGGAACATATTTACTTCAATGGATATATAGTTATGGAACTCCTGTGGGCGGTGGTGGTAGACACATTGCCCTTTTATTTGGATCAAATCGTAAATTGATCAAAATCACTCATCAGTTTAGAACAGGCCCAGAATCTTTAATAAAATAACAGTCTAGAATATCAAAACATGTCAAAATATAAGAAATATTGTTGTTTAAACTGCACAAACTATGAATTATCTAACAAACCACTCCATCGGACAGCATGAAACGTCGGTGCTGAACTTGAAATATTGATATGGAAATACACCGTAGTCGCGAAGATTTATCACGCTTTTTAGTCCACTTAACGAGGGATTATAAAAAGGAATGTGCATTGTTCAACCTGATCAGCATATTAAAAAATAAAGCCATTTTTGCAAAAAATGCCCATTGTCTTGTGATGCATAAAATTAATAATATGCGTTTTAGCAATTTATTAAAGAGTAAATTTAACACTGTATGCTTTACTGAAACACCACTACCTCAGATTAGGCAGCTCGTTTTAGAAAATGAAGGCCGCAAAATTCAGTTAAGACCTTATGGGTTAGTTTTTGGGAAGGATAACCTTTTCAACAAGGGAGCAAGTCCAGCACAATATATAAATGCTAAAGGCACGTCAATATCTAAATTCTTACTAGATCAGTTTGATTCAATATTCAAAGGCATAACAACTTTAAAAAAATTGAAAAAAGCCAAAGCAGAACATTATGAAAATATTGTCCATTATTATTCTTTGATTAATGTTGTTGAAGATAAGAATGACTTTTTATGGGAAAGAGAATGGCGTCATCATGGAAACTTTACCTTTAACTATTATGATGTCGTCGCCATCGTAGCTACCGATCCTGAAGGATTTGAAAAAATGGTCCAAAAAAAGCTTAGCAAGACAAAGCATAACCATATTAAAAAAATTCCAATAATAGACCCTGATTGGACATATGAGGAATTATTAGAAAATTTCGCAATTAATATACGGAAAAAACTTTCAAAAGGAGCAAGCTAACAAATCGCTCAAATCAACCATGATATCGCTGGTTTTGACAAGGGTCTTTGGCTGGTCAGCTTAGTTCAGGTGTAGGAGGCAAGGATAATCAATCATGGAGCCAATTCTATGTACTCACAGTATGATAGAAACTACCTTAGCATGGCAGTATCATCTTGGAGAGAGCCTCCCAATGTAAACAGACTCTTGGCTGATTGTTGCCGATTCGTAAAAAAAGAAAAATGTGAAATCCGTCGCGTCTCAGAGTTGACTAAGGCTGTTTGGAAAACCGTCTATGAGAAAGGCGTAGTTCGAATTACTAGCAATGGCATCAATTTGACACCTAAATTCGTACTTAATTTGTATTGCTCTTACTACTTCCATAATGACAATATCGAAAAAAGGCATCAACTTACAAGCCTTCTAACAAATGATGTTCCAGCAGTAAAAATTCAGCTTCTTTGGTCTTTGCCTATTCTGACAAAAGTAATAATTTGCACTCATTTGATTTTGAAAAATGCTTTAAGAGAAGATGCATTTCAATTTCCTGATAGTTAAATCATGGTTATTAGGTCTTTATTCTTGTATTCTTGACATAAATTATGTTTAAGTGATAGATTATGCAATATGGCAAGACCACTAAGAATAGAATTTGACAGGGCACTTTACCAGGTACATCAAGAGGCAACTCAAGCGGATCCACTAGTAAATTGATAAGAAAGAATCAGTTTCAATAGCAAGATAAAGACCTGCCATCAATGTTGTTATCAAGATTTGTCAAAGAGCAAATTTCATTTGACCCAGTCTGCAAATTAGAGGAGGAATTCCTATGAAAATAGAAGGACGCATTCAAGGAGCCGGAAAAGCACCAGAAGTTTTTGAAAAATTGAATGTTATAAAAACCTTTTTAGAAAATAATCCCGGGAAACTATTTGCATATCTTGTTAAAAATAATGCACCGATAGATTGCAAGTATTTGTTTGTCCGACGTAGCGAATCTAAGATTAAGGATCCTTTCATTGCAATATATAAAATTAAAAAAGTAATACATCGAGAAGAAGTTACATCAGACATGAGACCTCCGGTATCAAAACATTTCCCAGATTATCGATATGCAGAAGAGCCAAAAGCATTATTAATTTCTCATATAGCAATAACAAATATAGATTTTAAAAAGATAAGAAAATTAGATGGCACAGAATTGGTTTCTGTTAATCCGATGACAAAGGCGAAAATAGTAGATGAGGAGCTTATAAATTTGATTAAAAGATGGGATAGAGAATCGTTAACAGAATCAAATCGGGGATTAATAGAAGAATTAGATGAAAAATATTCTCATACGCCAGAATTCGAAGAAAAAGTAGTAAAGCAAATCCAAAGACCCTCAGACCTAAGAATTGCTATACTTGATGCAAGAGGAACAAAATGTCAACTTTGCGAATATCCCGGATTTACCAAAAAGGATGGAGGCATATACGCAGAAACGCACCATATGATCGAATTGAATAAACAAGCTACCAAAACCTTACAAAGCTGGAATGTTTTAGTTTTATGCCCAACTTGCCATATGAAAATGCATTATGCGAAAGTTCATTATGAACCATTTGGCAAAGGATGGAGAATTATTCTTGATGGCGAAGATCGTATAATATAAAGAACTGAAAGGATAACAACTTAATTATTAAAAATTCTTTTCTTCAAATTTATTATCGTATTATCCAGTTTTTATTCCATATCAACTAAACATTTGTATAATATAGATAAACAAAAAGAATGAATGAAAGCACTTGAAGAGATTCGAAAACAGTTATCTTTAGGTGAGTTTGATTTCAGCCGGCATGCTTTAAAACGAGCAGTTGAACGGAATATCAGTGAGCTGGAAATAAAAGAAGCTGGATGGAATGCAAAAATAATTGAAGATTATCCAGACGATAAATATGCCCCCAGTTGTTTACTGTTAGGCTTTACTAAAACTGGACGCCCAGTGCATATGCAAGTATCACTTGCCGATACAGAATTTGTAAAGATTATTACACTTTACGAACCAAGTGGAGATGAGTGGATTGATTATTCTAAACGGAGGTAAATATGTTTCGTTGTCATGTATGTGGTTCAACAGAGGTAAAAAAAGAATACGTTAATGAGATATTTCAGATCGGTGATAAGCCTGTTCTCGTAGAACATATTCCAGCAATGGTTTGTGTGCGCTGCGGTGAAGAGACTTTTAGTCGCGAAACAACAGAACGAATCCGCCGAATGGTACATGGTGAAGCAAAACCTGTAAAGTCAATTTCCATGGAAGTATTTACTTTTGTATAAAAAGTAAAATCGGAAAGGGGATTAATAACCCCCGTATTTCCCCTTTGATAAGGTTTTTCAAGCTCTCCTTTTTAAACCACTCACACATCTTCCTCTTTTCTAAAGCTCATCCTTACTCACAAGTTGAGTGGAAGCGAAGGTAGTGCAAGGTAAACCATGAAGTACACGAAGAAAGAAGGATGTAGAGACGCAAGATGTTGCGTCTCTACGGATATTGCATGGATAAAAAGCAGATAGAGAAGAATACTCAAAACCGTAACCATTGAATTTTCAGAAAGAATCATCCGGCAGTGCGAGCATTACAAGAGAAGTGAAGTATGTGATGGTATCAACCCACCCCTAAATCCCCTCCCAAGAGGGGACTTTTTTATTCCCCTCTTGGGAGGGGTTAGGGGAATATGGTATATCCTCGTTTAACGCTGACGTTGAGGAATTTCAATTCCGTAGGGTTGCCCGGCAAGGCTAAAGCCTCGCCCTACATTGACTCCTGTTTTTTCATGAGAAGAGGCCGTAAATGAGAGAACAATAACCGGGAGTGTTTCTCTTTAAGTTGTCTCTAAATCCCTGATGCTTTCAGGATTTAGCTGGAAGAATTATTGCAATTTTTGTGAACTTTCCTTCAATGCTGTTGATCACAAGTTTGCCGCCGTGATCCCTGATGATGGTATGACTAATGCTCAAACCCAGCCCAGTTCCCTCGCGGGAAGGCTTTGTCGTGAAGAAGGGATTCAGTAACTTATCTCTTATGCTGTTCGGTATGCCGGTGCCATAGTCACAAAAGGTGATTTTTACATAGGGAAGACCCTCCATCTTCATTTCTTCGCCTCTGACCTCAAGGATTTTGTTATCATGTGCCTTTGTATATTTTTGGTTCAGGGCATAGCGGGCATTATTAATAAGATTGAGAAAGACCTGCTGAATGAGTTGTGGGTTTACTTGTACTTTCGGTAAACTGTCAGGAATATCTAATTTTAGTTTAATACCTTCTTTTCGGAGTTGCGCCTCTGTTAATGTCAGTGCATCAGGGAATATCTCATGGATACCGACAATGCTTTTTCCACTGCTGCCCGATCTGGCAATGGAAAGAAGGCTATGAACAATTCTTGCTATACGATCACCTTCTTTTAAGATCCGACTGGCAAGATCCCTCTCTTTACTTTCTTCCTTACTTTTGTTAAGCAAGATCTGGGCACAGTTAATAACACCCGTTATCGGATTATTAATCTCATGACCTACGCCCGCCGCTAATTCTCCCAATGCGGCCAGGTGGGAAGTGCGTTCTGCTTCCTTTTCCAGGGCGACCTTTTCCGTAATATCCAGGGCTGAACCCAATATGCCAACAATAGCGCCTTTTTCGTCTCTTATGGGGGTTCTAATCATTTGCACAACAAGTTCATTTCCCTCTTTGATATAGCTATCTTCTTTAGATTCTCTCTGTCCTGAATTTATAATTCTCTTATCATCAGACCGATATCTATCGGCAAGCTCTCTGGGGAAGAAGTCATAATCTGTCTTTCCAAAGACTTCATTCGGTTTTATATGAAAATCACGGGCAAAATTTTCGTTACAAGAGATATACAGGGAATTTTTATCTTTATAAAATATCCTTTGCGGGAGATTTTCGAGGAGTAGCCGATACTTATTTTCACTTTCACGGAGAATCTTTTCAGCATGCTTTCGTTCGGTAATATTACGGGCAATACCTAAGATTCCAATAACCGACTCTTCTTTAATCAGGGGGGCTACTTTAAATTCTCCTGTCAGATAGTTGTCTGATTTATTCAATATACGTAATTCAAAGGTAGGTGGTGTTTCCCCCTGCAGAACGAGACCCAAAAATTTTAATGCAACAGCCCTGTCTTCAGGATGAAGTAAGGGATTGAAATCTTTATATAACCACTGGTCACGTGACCACCCGGTAATAGTCTCAAAGGCTTGGTTTAACGAAGTAATAGTTCCATCCGTAGCAAGGGTGAAAATGACATCCTGGGCATTTTCAACAAAGCTGCGGTATCGTTCTTCCGATTCGCACAATGATTGTTCTGCTCGTTTTCGTTCTTCAATTTCTCTCTCGAGTTCTTTGTTTATCATAGTAAGTGCAGATGTTCGTTTTGTTATACGATGTTCAAGGGATTCATTGAGCGTTTTCAACTCTTTCTCTATAAGTTTGCGTTTATTATATTTTCTCTCCAGTAACAGGGCGGTACGCCAAACCATGACGGCAAAAAGTACAGTGCCTATAACTACATAAAAAGACAATCCAAATTTCAAATCATACAACCCTCTTCTTTGCCCCAATAAGATTAACCAACCAAGAAACGGAGGAATAAAAATAATTGCGCCTAACAGACGGCGCGCCAAGGCGCCTCCATCGCCTTCCTTTATGAATATTGCTATAAAACCCCGGTCCGGATAGAGAGAAAGAACTACAGCGCAGAGTATGATAAATGCGAGGGATGTATTGAATGCCATTTTTGCAAAGAAAGAAATTCCATAAAAAGCCCTTTCATCATACAGATGTCCTATAAAGACAAGAAAAGAGACAAAAGCGGCTGTGATGATCAGGTATTGAGATAGATAACAATCATAAATCTTTTTGTCCAGAAGTAAGAGGGCAATACCAATAAACAAAAAGCAAAATGCACCTTGAGGAGACATCCTGCCAATAAACAAATTACCGGTATTTTCTATAAATTCCTGGATTCTGAACGGATGGGTACCTGTAATCCCCGCAAAAAGATATTCAGTCAGCATAAGAAATCCTACCAATGAGACAACGAGCGCACATCCCTTTGCTATATATTGTATCAACTGATTTTCCCGTTTTATTTGTATGAACCATAGTGATACACTGGCCAGGATGAGGGTTGCTGCTGTATAAACACTCATCGTAGTCTCATTCAAGGCAAAATTCCTTAATACAGAGACATCAAACACCCAGCCGATAATTACGAGAGCGGCAGCAATAAAGAGAGAAATAGTTAAAATTCTTGTGAATAATTTGTGGAAAGGGACTGCACGAATATCAGATTCTCTAATCATATGCACTACCTAAAAAACTTCAAATAATTTTATTTTATCCATACACAAAGTACGTTATATTTTTACTTAATATTTGGTAAAATATCAATATCTAAGTAATTATAACCAACAGGAAAAGAAACTAATTGAATTGTATAGAAATTTTCATTTTCATGAGGTGGGTTTGCGGTGGCGAATCCGCCTTTTCTGGAAATAGTATTGGTGGATTCGGCGTAAAAACCAACGCCTTAATCCACCCTTATAACTTGAAGAGACTGGAAAGTTGGAAAGCTGAGCTTAACACAGCCTTGCCAAATACCTGATCAAGTCTGTACTCGTAATAATTCCAACGAGATTATTATCTCTGTCGACGACAGGAAGTGAATGGAATACTCCATCGCTGAGGAGATGGGCAGCTTTTCGCACCGTGCTATGTATATCAATGGTAACAAGATTCCTTTGCATGACCTGTTCAATCGTAAATTGCTGATCAAGCATCGTATCAATCGACCAACTGTTTGTGCCCGATGTGGCAAGGTTCAACTTTAGCATATCGGTAGTGCTGATAAGACCGACAAGTTTGCGGTCATGTACTACCGGGATGTGATGAAGCTGGTTTTCAATAAATATTCTCCGGACTTCACTCAGCTTCTGATGTATCTGTACCGTCTTCAGATTGGTGGTCATAACATGAGATATGAGGTCGAGCTGTTTCATAATCCTTACCTTTCGTTATTATGAGTCTTTATGTAAAATCGCTTTCCACTTATGTAAGAGAGTTTGTATATGTCTTCGTGGGTCATGTATATTATCATAACATTTCCTGTGCAGTCAAATTGGAACTTAATTCTACACAAGACTTATTGTACAGAAGTACTGTATAATAAAAAAATCTAAAAGATACCTATACGTGAAATTTGATCATGAAAAATTCATCAAGGCATTTCAAGGCTGTACTCTTCGATCTTGATGGGACATTGCTTGATACCCTGGAAGATCTTAGTAATGCAACAAATCATGTCCTGGCAAGAAATGGTTTTCCCACTCATACGCTGGACATTTACCGTTACTTCGTGGGTGATGGAGCAGCTATGCTTATGAGTCGTGCACTACCGGAAGACAAGCGAGATGATGATATCATCCGTGTTTGTGTGCAGGCATTTCGGGAAGAATACAGCCGGAATTGGAATAGAAAGACGAAGCCTTACGATGGCGTGGCAGAAATGCTTAATGCGCTGACAGCACATGGCCTGAAAATGGCAATTCTGTCTAACAAACCAGATGATTTTACAAAACTATGTGTGGCAGAATTTCTGCAGAATTGGGCATTTGATATAGTTCTGGGCCAACGCAACTCATTCCCGCTTAAACCAAATCCCGCAAGCGCACGAGAGATAGCTAAATGTCTGAATGTTCACCCATCAGAATTTATCTATCTTGGTGATACTGCTATTGATATGAAGACTGCCGTAGCAGCCGGCATGTTTCCTGTAGGGGCACTTTGGGGGTTCCGTACGGAAAAAGAGCTCCTGGAAAATGGTGCACAGATGCTGATTAAAAAGCCACAGGAGATCTTAGATCTCCTTGATTAAAAACACGTGTAGCAATAGTATTAGGTTGCGCTTTCAGACCGGGCCAAGTGGACAATTTTACTCTACTTTGAGATGTTTCTTTACCACCCGACAGCATATGGCGGAGACGAAGTTGTGTAAACCACATGCTTTACGGTATTGTGATCAATATTTACCAGGGAAACACTCACGGAGTCGATGTAGGGCGAGGCTTTAGCCTTGCCAGGTATGCCCCTACGTAATTGAAATTTCTCGATGTTAAACGCAAAGACACACGATGTTGTGCAATGATACAGACGCAGGATTTTGCACCTCTACAAGGGAATGGACCCACCCCTAACCCCTC
>SULG01000088.1 GCA_005524015.1 Candidatus Jettenia ecosi | reverse complement strand
GATCGTAGAGAAGCAAGATTTTGCGAAAGATGTAGAGACGCAAAATCTTGCTTCTCTACCATTTACTTTACAAGCATTGATATAAAGATACTGTTTTCTCCTCCTTCCCGCAAATCTTTACGTAAGCATCTTACGCCTATCACTCAGAGAAGATGCAGAGCGATGAATGGTAAACTGCGCCGTTACCTCCGGCTCCTGAAGTATGCGGGCAAGTGTAGCACGCAGGGTCGGTTTATCATCATCAAAGTCACCATGGCTGGTTGCAGTCGAGTGATCCGGTGTGCCTGGCGCAGCATTGTTGGGAGAAAGGATCCACTGGACTTTCTTTGTATCAAAACGCTTGACGAGGTCGTCATCAGCCCTGACAAATTTTTCCATACCGAGAAGCGCCTCACCATCCCTGAACAGGGGTATGCGCGGCTTATCCTCCAGAGCATTGGAGACTAAATAGAGGAGTGATTTATTATATACAGAAGCACACTGATCGTCCTGCTCCGCATCGTCCGTAAGGGTAAATAAGGTAAAATGCCCTATATTCCCTTCCTGAATAACCGGTAAATAGGTTTGTTTGAATAGTTCGGTCGTGCACGCCGGAGCCCACAGGGTACAAGATGCAACCTTAAGCCCATAACCACGCTTCCCCTTCATCGGGCCTGAAGTAATCTTTCCCTCCGCAGCCAGTAACTGAACGAGTGGCGCATGAAAGATGCCACCCGCGCTATGTCCTGCT
The DNA here is from genome assembly GCA_005524015.1 of Candidatus Jettenia ecosi. Taxonomy (GTDB): domain Bacteria; phylum Planctomycetota; class Brocadiia; order Brocadiales; family Brocadiaceae; genus Jettenia; species Jettenia ecosi. Next base: position 14,283 of record SULG01000088.1, on the reverse strand, counting down.
ACATGGATTTCAACAGAAGGGTCTTTTGCTAACTCTGTCAAATACCTGGCTGCAATACGGGCACCCCCCCTGCTCTCAACGGTTGCGCCAACTGCATTCTCCTTCATCTCATCCCAATGGAGCTTTCCGCCAAGCATTCGTACCATTGGCTCCAGGGCATCATCCAGCCGGTTTAGCATGAAATCTTTGGTTGCATCCAGAAAACCTTCGGGACGTCGCCTGCTTACAGCATCTTTCAATATATTAGTCAGCGTTGTCCAAAAATCGGTCTTCCAGATAAACGCAAGCGGATAGACCTCCTCTTCCAGCAGTGCAGTGCGGTAATCGGCAACACGCTGTATAGCGGAGGATTCATTCGTGAGTCCTCCGTGTGCATACAGAAGGATTCGTCTTTTACGCCACTTTCCCGTGATACGCGGGAATTCTTCACGAAAAATTGATGCAACATCTGCTTCTGATGTGCCATAGGTGCCGTGTGTTCTGAGAAGTCCTTCGTTACCAATACTGATAATGTGCGGACGGATATCCCGGAAGGCGTATGTCTCAGACTGTCTGGCCGCGGCTGATTGGCTGGTGGCAGTAGCCTTTGCAGTGCGGAGTGTAACCGGAGCACCCAATCTCGCCACCCAAACATCAGTCCCGTGTTCCAGCCAATCATCGTAGGTAACCAGGGCAAATCCTTCCCTTCCCCAGTCTGCTCCCCAGGAGTTCTGGATCCAAAAGCCCTGTCCATCATAAGCCACGATGGCAAAGGCATGCCCCCCTAAGATGGTGTCGTCAGGAGGAATTATTCCATCAGCATCGATCATATTCCATCCCTCATGCACAACGGCAGTAGCATAGAGAATCCCCACCTCAGCAAGGGCGGTATGCATGGCAACCAAATCTTTGTGGTTAACCCGGTAATAAGCTCCAAGCGGTCGTCTGGACGCATCGCTTACCCGATCATCATTCAGGTGTTGATCTGACTGGCGGGTATCATACGGCCAAATTGTTTCAGCACAAACCCCATGCTTATGCCAGCCCTTCATCGCCCCGCGGGCGCTGGAGCCCTCATAATCTTCTCCCCGCCACTCATCGTAACGTTTTGCCATTTCATAAAACATGCGCGGACTTACTGACATATCATCTGGCATCACTCTCCGCTTACGCAACAGGTAATTTGCCACAGTAGCCAAACCAAAGCCGGTACAAGCGCCTTCATTCCCCTGATCAAGAATTGGCGCCTGCCATAGTTTATAATCACTAAGGTCGATATGTATTGGTACTTCCATCAATGTTGCCACATACATCTTATCCCGAAAATCAAGCGTATCAGGCCGGGTATCCAGGATACGCCTTGCCTCTTTCTTCTTTGTTGCCATAGCTGTCACTCCCTCTTAAAATAGTGTTACCGAAAAATTGCAGTTGGACACAGAAGAACACAGATAAACACTGATTTTCCAACCGCAGGAAAAGCAATGGAATTACCTGTTACGTGGTAACTATTCAGGTTGTTTTTTATGACTACCATATGTGGAAAAAAATGGCAAAAATCACATAAATTAGTATATATTGCACTGCTATATAGAGACAAAAATTACAAATCAAGGGTTTTTTAACATATATAGTGTTTTTTGCTTAAACTACCTGAGTAGTTACGTTAAGTGAGTGAAACAAATTACCTGCTTATTATTTTATGTGTACGTATCTGCATTACAGGACATTCTGTATGAAACCGAACATACCGCATTCAATCCCGAAGGGGTAAAATGATTGTAGATGAAATACACCCTAACCATCAAATCCCGAAGGGATGACATCTCAACGCAGATATCCCATGTCACCCCTTCGGGGTTAAAGGGCTTTTTTCTGCTTTTTCTATAATCATGACATCCCTACGGGATTAGATAAACGAGGCCTTTCAGCGACTTAAAATACCTATTTTCCCTTGTAGTAGCTTGTAGTAGCTTGTAGTAGCTTGTAGTAGCTTGTAGTAGCTTGTAGTAGCTTGTAGTAGCTTGTAGTAGCTTGTAGTAGCTTGTAGTAGCTTGTTCCCAAACTCTGTTTGGGAACACAATTGCCTGGAAACTCTGTTTCCAGAGTCCATAGTTCTGAGAGATCATACGAACAGGTACTTCTTGATTCGGGAAACAGAGTTTCTCGGATATCCGTGTTCCCAAACAGAGTTTGGGAACAAGCCAGCAACAAGCCAGCAATCTATGTGAGCTTAGCTTGATGCATATGCCCCTTCACCCCCGCCAGCGGGGGACAGCGATTGTCTCCATCCGGGAGCTTATCCTTACCCACATCTTGAGAATACCATGAAGAGATGTCTCGCCGGGGGCGTCTCTCCAGAAATTTTTATTCTCTGTAAGCCTATTCCCGGGTGGCACTGACAAACTCTGTTTGTCAGTGTGGTATATTCCCCATCCACAGAAGTACTCGAACGACACGGACAAAAGACCCCCGTTCAAGACATACGGGGACATGGTTTGTCCGTGCCACCCTGTTCAGTCTTATCGCACTGCCCAAATTTACCTCCCTGACTTGTGGGTAAAGATAAGCTCCGTGAGGGAGATTAAGGGGAAGGCAACACGTTTGAAATTCCTCTGCATATATTGATCACGACACCGGAGAGCATGTGATTTACAAAATTTCGTCTCGTCACATGCTGTCTGGTTTCAATCATGGATCACTATAAGCTTGTGTCCCATTACAGAATTCAGGTGTTAAGAAAATCTATCAGGTTTTATTTAAATACCAGAAAGATCCGGGCCTCTTTAAAATAACTAACTCGTGGCCATCAAGCGGCACCTTAACAGCATGTCTTAAACCTCTTTGCTCTACGGTTACCTCTTTTTCCGGAGCAAGCATATTGACCATCTTCTGCCCTGCCGGGTTCAGATTGATGTCGACCGTGATAAAATCATTCCTGGGATTGGCATCCAGATTCAGGGCGATAAGGATTTCACTATCATCAAGTATCCTTGAATACGCCAGTATGCATTTCCCGTCAATAGGATATCCAAAATCTACTCCATTCCCGGAAATCTCCCGGAAATATTGTCTGCCATAGCGTAACGCCGGCTCGCGCTGCCGAACAGATGCTATGCCGGCAATGCCCTGGTATATCGGGTGATTCTTATTAAAAAATGACGTCCTGTACTGTCAAAGGCGCCCCATTGACCGCCAAACATACATTCTCTGATGTAGCGGTCGTTATCTCCGCCCCCATCAAAACCTTGTTCCGTCCCATAATACATGCAAGGCACACCCTGGCTGGTCAGCAGATACCCAAGGGCAAGGACGGCTTGTTTCGGATGAGGGTTGCGATGCATAAAACGAAGGTAAGGCCGGGCCATCTGATCATGGTTGTCTACGAATGTCACAAAGTACTGGCCCGCAGCTCCATGATCTGCATACATTGTCCTGAACCGCTCGTAACGCTCACGCAAACCCGAGGGGTTGACGAGGCCTTTGATAACCTCTTCCAGCATAAAATACAGGGGGAAATCCAGACAGGCATCCAGAGAAGGGAATCGTTCATTCGTCCCTTCTATGCGGCTGTTACGTCCAATATAGCGCTCCAGAGTTGGGTCATCAGCAACTACTTCACCAAAGAGAAAGAAATTCTGTTTACCGATACGTTTCGCATATTCACGCACTGCATTGCAAAAGATAGCGGTTGCACTGTTCTCAATATGTTTTACGGTATCTACCCGGAACCCGTCAATATCCGCAACCGCAATCCAATACTTATAGGCCTTGATAAGGGTATCTAATACCTCAGGTTGAGCAATATCCAATTCCTTCAGGCTCACAAAGTCTCCATGTATGGCTTCTTCAGGATCATTCCAATCTCTGATCTGTCCTCTTCTTTTATAATATCCCTGGTGTTGAAGCTCCTGTGGCCACACGGCATCGCCTCCCTGGAAACCCGGTGCGGAATCAACTTCCCGCCAGAAGCCAAAGTCAAACGGGCCTGGCGCTTCTCTCCAATAGTAATAAGGATAATCACCAGGGTATGCCCAATTGTCACCGGTATGATTAATGATAATATCAAGAATAACGTACATATCTTTTTTATGAGCTTGATGGACTAACTCTTGTAAATCCTGCTTCGTACCGAACCGAGGATCTACCTCCAAAAAGTCCTGGATACCATATCCATGATAACTATCCATTCTTTCCTGACGATTTTTTAATACGGGACTCAGCCATATCGCATTGGCGCCCAACCCACGAATATAATCAAGACGGCGAATAATACCTTTGATATTTCCTCCCTGAAAAACCCCGCCCTGTTTTGGGTCTCTCCCCCTGGGTGCACTTGCAGGATCGTAGGCTGGGGTATTCTCTTTATTATCATCAAACCGGTCTACCAGTAAAAAATAGATGAAGAGATCACGCCAATCACCAGGTGATGGGAAGGCCTTTTCCTGAGGTGTAAAGTCTAATTCTTTTATTGATGTAATTCTCTCAGCCATAGCTCAGTCCTCCTAAATCTTATAAAGGATAGTTATGCACATTTTCCCGTTTGAAACCACTTTAAACATTTTGAATCTGTCGTTGAAAAATAAGGTATAGCAAATCATCAAGAACAAAGGTAGCCACTAAGCTGTAACTTGTGCTGCTCATAAAATCGCAGTCCTCCTTAATTTTTTCACTAAGATTTGGAATATCACGAACAGGTATCTTTTTAACCTCCGTTTCCATTGTTTCCATTGTTTAATTCCTCCTGGATTATTCTGTTAAAAATTATGCTGGTATAGGGAACGTTACGGAATACCTAAACAGGTCATTGCGAGGGTTTTTTCCGAAGCAATCTCTCCTGAAACATGCAAAAGGATTGCTTCGGACAATACCCTCGCAATGACCGGCGGAATAGTCTTTCCTCTGTTGATGATATGCCCGATTTCATACAGAGATCGCTATAACATGCTTCTCTCTCTCGTTGAAAAATCAGTGTTCTTCTGTGTCCAATGCAATAGTTAGGATGTAATTGTACTATTTTGTTTTTAGTTAGATTTGAATTTGTTCCAGGTTATTTGGCACAAAGGCATCGAGGTTTAACTGTTTTCTTATGGTCTCTGCAAAGCCGAGGGATGTTTCCTCTTCACCGTGTATTACAAAAACACGCTTTGGCTTCTTTTTGAATTTTCCAAGCCAATCTATAAGCTCATCACGGTCAGCATGAGCTGAAAGGCCTCCGATGGTATAAACTCTGGCATTCACAGCGATCTCTTCACCAAATATTTTTACTCTCTTTTCCCCTTCAATAATTTTGCGTCCTAAGGTTCCTTCTGCCTGATATCCTACAAAGATAACACTACATTCCGGACGCCACAGGTTATGTTTGAGATGATGACGGATGCGACCTGCTTCGCACATCCCGCTGGAAGATATGATAATGGCGCCACTCTTCACCTTATTGATCTGCATCGAATCCTCAACGGTCCCGGTAAATTTCAAATTGAGCTTACTCTTGTATCCTCTCTTCACCAGTTCTAAGGTCTCACTGTCCATGCATTCCGGGTGTTTTAGCATGACACGGGTAGCTTGCAAGGCCATAGGGCTATCTACAAAAACCTGAAGATGATCGAGCTTCCCTTCTCCCGATAACCGGTTCAAAATATACAAAATATCCTGAGTACGGCCAACAGCAAAGGAGGGGATAATCACATTTCCACCCCGTTTCACTGACTCTGTGATTGCCTCAGTAAATTCATTCATAGTTTCCTGTATGCCTTTATGCTTCCGGTTACCATAGGTCGATTCTACAAAAATGTAGTCCCCTTCTTCTATGGGTGTTGGGTCTTTAATGAAGGGTAAATCCTTTTGTCCAAGATCACCGGAAAAAATGAGCTTTTTTTCCTCTGCATCATCATCATCCTTTACCCATAGCTCAACAACAGCAGAACCCAGGATATGACCTGCATCCCGGAACCTCACCGTAATGCCGTTACCCAAATCCTGTATTTCATTATAGGCTACAGGCTGAAAACAGGTAAGACTATCGGCAGCTTCCTGAACGGTGTATAACGGCCTGACAGGAGATTTTCCAGCCCTGATACGCCTCTTATTTTCCCACGCCGCATCAAGTTCCTGGATATGGGCTGAATCCAATAAGAGAATATTGCTTAAATCCATCGTGGCGCTGGTAGCAAGGACCTTACCCCGAAAGCCATCTTTTACCAGCTTTGGAATAAGACCCGAATGGTCCAGGTGTGCATGAGTCAGTAACAGGTACTGAACCTCCGATGGCTCGAACGGGAAAGGTCTCGCATTTCTTTTCTCGTTATCCCTCGTACCCTGGAACATACCACAATCAACAAGGATGCTGGCCTCTTTTGTTTGAATAGAGTAACATGAGCCGGTAACTGCCCTTGCCGCGCCAATAAATTTAATCTTCATAGTCAGTCAGAACTATACATTATTTATTATTTAACGTTTGAATTCTGCAGTGGGACACAGATGAACACAGATACGTACCGGAAAAATTACTGATGTAAAATAGGCCTTCAGCGACTTTTTAGATACACGGCATATGGCGCTTAAGACAACCCCCCCTGCCCCCTTTCCTAAGGGGGATTCAGGGGGTTGTCCGGTATGCTCTGACACATACTTTGAATTTCCTAAACATCACGTTAGATAACTCACTTAATAGATGATTAACAGTACTTCTCTTCATGCTGAAAAATCTGTGTTTATCTGTGTTCTTCTGTGTCCAACCGCAATAATAACGCAAATATTCAGTTGAAATCACACTGCCATGCAGGTAGTATAGCAGAGATTTATGGATACCGCAAAAGTATATTTTGAAGAAATTAATCGCTATGAGGATTATGAAAAGGATAAGAGGAGGCAGGACGTTGTCTAAAAAGAAGAGTAATGTTACCAGTGGCGCAACAATACAAATAGAGAAGAACCGTTTCATCGTACCCGATAACCCTATTATTCCCTTTATAAGAGGAGATGGGACCGGTCCTGACATCTGGACTGCATCTGTCCGGGTATTCGATGCAGCGGTGAGTAAGACCTATAAGGACAAAAAACGTATTTATTGGCAAGAGATTTTTGCGGGTGAACATGCCTTCAAAGAATATGGGGAATGGCTTCCGAAAGATACCCTTAACGCCATTAAGAAATATAAAATTGCTATCAAGGGACCACTCACCACACCTGTTGGAGGCGGCATCAGAAGCCTGAATGTAACCCTCAGGCAAGAGCTTGATTTGTATGCCTGCGTCCGTCCCGTCCGTTATTTCGATGGCGTACCGAGTCCGGTAAAATCACCTGAAAAATTGGATGTTGTTATTTTCCGGGAAAACACAGAGGATGTATACGCAGGGATTGAATATAAAAAAGGTTCTCCCGAAGCAAAGAAACTCATCGCTTTTCTGGAAAAGGAACTTGGAAAAAAGGTCCGAAAGGACTCAGGCATTGGTATTAAGCCCATGAGCGTAATCGGCTCAAAAAGATTAATAAGACGCGCCATACAATATGCAATTGATAAGGGGCGGAAGAGTGTGACCCTTATGCACAAGGGGAACATTATGAAATTTACCGAAGGCGCATTCCGTGAATGGGGTTATGAATTGGCGAAAGAGGAATTCTCCAAGTATGTTATAACAGAAGAGGCTGTTCAGGAAAAGCACAAAGGCGTTGTACCAAAGGGCAAGATCGTTATAAAAGACAGAATTGCCGATGCCATGTTCCAGCAGGTGCTCTTAAGACCTGAGGAATATGAGGTAATTGCTACACCGAATCTCAACGGCGATTACATCTCTGATGCCTGCGCAGCGCAAGTGGGCGGACTGGGTATGGCCCCTGGCGCTAACATTGGCGATAAAGCCGCCATTTTTGAAGCCACTCATGGCACTGCCCCAAAATATGCAGGTCAAGATAAGGTTAATCCCGGCTCAGTTATTTTATCAGGGATTATGATGCTTGAGCATCTGGGATGGGATAAGGCGGCAACTATGATTGTAAAGGCGTTAGAAAAAACGATTCAACAAAAGACAGTAACATACGACCTCGAACGCCAGATGGAAGGCGCCAGATTAGTAAAATGCTCTGAGTTTGCGGATGAAATAATAAAGAATATGGAATGATTATTTTTCACCACGAATGAACACGAATAGCCACGAATAAAAGAAAAACAATAATTCAGTTCACCGCAGAGCACGCAGAGAGCGCAGAGAATGGATATAAGTATCTGTCCATAAATATTTGTATACTTACGAGAGTCAAGTAGGTTGGGTTGAGGAACGAAACCCAACGGGTATTCTGGCTCCTCTCTCCTGAATTCTGAATTCTGCCTTCCCTCTGCGCCCTTCGCGTACTCTGCGGTGGAATATTTTACCGGAGATTTATTATGTCGAGAAAGAAGATAACCGTTATTGGTGCTGGAAATGTGGGTGCTACAACGGCACAGCGTTTGGTTGAAAAAGAGTTAGGTAATGTGGTGCTGGTGGACATTCTCCAGGATATGCCGCAGGGAAAGGCGCTGGATATCCTGGAATCAGGACCTATCTACTCCTATGATTCAGAAATTATCGGTACAAATGGATATGAAGAAACGAAGGATTCTGATATTGTAATCATTACATCAGGTGTAGCAAGGAAACCCGGCATGAGCAGGGATGACCTGCTGAAGATCAATACGGGTATTGTAAAAGGGGTGGTAGAAAATATTGCGAAAAGCTCGCCCAACGCTATCCTGATTGTCGTATCCAATCCCCTGGATGCCATGACCTATGTAGCTCATAAAGTGAGCCGTTTCCCGAAACACCGAATCATGGGTATGGCGGGTGTATTGGATGCCGCCCGTTTTAGTACCTTTCTTGCAAGGGAGCTTAAGGTATCCATCGAGAACATTCAGGCCTTTGTATTGGGAGGACACGGGGATACCATGGTCCCTTCCACCCGATATACCACCGTTGCAGGCGTCCCGGTAGAAGAATTACTGCCCAAAGAACGCCTGAATGCCATAGTAAAACGCACGAGGGATGGCGGCGCTGAAATTGTTAGTCTGCTCAAGACAGGAAGCGCCTTTTATGCCCCATCAGCAGCAGTCGTAGAAATGGTTGAGGCAATACTCAGGGACAAGAAAAAGATAATGCCCTGTGCCGCCTTATGCGAGGGAGAATACAATATTGATGGGCTCTTTGTGGGCGTACCGGTAAAACTCGGCGCAAAAGGTATTGAGCAGATCTTTGAGATCACGTTAAACGATGAAGAATCAGCCGCTTTAAAACAATCAGCCGAAGCGGTACGAATATTATGCAAGCAGGTAGATACACTATTACACAGTCAACCTAATTTACTATAATGGAATTTCTTGTATTTGTCATTGCGAGGGGTTTTTTCCCGAAGCAATCTCTTCTTAACTATTCAAGAGATTGCTTCGGACAATACCCTCGCAATGACAAGATAATATCTGAGAGAAATGCTCAACGTCTCGATTCAATCGTGGAAGATTGAGACAGCCGTACTATCATGAATTATCTTAATGTACTATTATAGGAGAAACGGGGATGGTCCGGTGGAAATCCCCTATTGATAACAATGAACCTTATTAAGGCCGAAAAACGGTTACTGGAAATCCTTCTCATGAAATCTTTCAAATACAGCGAAGAACCTGTCTTTAAATTGGTATCAGGAAGGATGAGTAACTATTACATTAATTGCAAGACAACAACGTTAAACCCTGAAGCGATGCTGTTGATTGGGCACCTCTTTTACCATAAGATCAAAGACCTCCGTGTTAACGCTCTTGGTGGTTTAACCCTGGGCGCAGACCCTATTGCCTTTGCTACTGCGATGGTTAGTGGCATGCAGGATGACGCTATTAATGCCTTTGTCGTAAGAAAAAAGGCAAAGGAGCATGGATTAATGAAGTGGATTGAGGGGAACGTGCATGAAGGAGACCGGGTTGTGATTGTAGACGATGTAGTTACCACAGGTCAATCCACCATAGAAGCTATACATCGTGCCAGGGAATCAAATCTAAACCCCATTAAGGCCATTACCCTGGTAGACCGGCAGGAAGGCGGACGGGAGAATATCGAGGCAAAAGATATTTCCTTCGAGTCTATCTTTACCAGAGATGATTTAATGAATCTTTATAAAAAACGATAGCCACCAAGACACAAAGACACAAAGTAAAACAGCATGAAGTATGAACCTCTCTCTAACAAAAAAGAAGATATAGCCCGAAAGATTGTTGATGCAGCTTATACTGTACATAGGACGTTAGGTCCTGGATTATTAGAAAAAGTATATGAGATCTGTTTTTGTCATGAACTCTCAAAAAGAGGACTTTCCACCGAAAGGCAAGTAAATATCCCTATTGTGTATGATGAAATAATCTTTAACGAAGTTTACGTTTAGACGTACTTGTTGAGAAACTTGTTATTTGTGAGCTCAAAGCTATAGACACCATGAATCCGGTTTGGGAGGCACAGTTGTTAAGTCACTTGAAACTTACTGGTAAACGTCTGGGTTTTCTTATAAACTTTAACGTCCCATATATTAAAGATGGTATTCTACGAAAGATTTTATAGCCTTAACAATGAAAGATTTAGACCACTAAGACACAAAGCCACAAAGACATAAAGAAAAAATTATTACCTTCGTGCCTTTGTGGCAAAAAGTAAATAATGAATACACAAAATCAAGGTTTTTGGTCGTGGTTCCTCCAGAGGATTACAGCCCTGTTGCTTGTCATCGGAATGGCCGTTCATTTCTTTCTGTTTCATTTTAGCCCCGACAGGTATGTCTCCCGCTATTACGATGAAATCGTCAGCCGGTTCTGCACTCCGGGATGGATTACCTTTCATATTTGCCTCCTCTCTTTGGTTATTTTTCACGGCCTTAACGGACTTTGGGGTATAGGTATCGATTTTAATCTCAGCAAGAAAACACAATTCTTTTTTAAATATATCCTCTGGTTTACCGGTTTAGTCTTATTTGGCGTTGGCGTGTATATACTCATCTGGTTTGCAACACAAAACAGCAGTACCCCGGTATGGAATTAAATCAGGTAATATGTAATCATAGAAGGAGGAGCGGCGGAATCGTCTTAATCCCCCTTGATCCCCCTTTAAAAAAGGGGGAAAATATGTGAATATTTTAGAATAGGGAAAAAACTTCCTTAATCTATCTTAAAAGAGGGAAATGAGAGTATTTAAAAAAAGACGACTTCGATAGTTCTCTGGAAAAATAGGAAATGAGCGATTTTTTTAAAATACTTTGGATACATGCATCTTTGGTGAAAAACATTTTTCTCCTTTTCTAAATCATTCATACATTTCCCCCCCTTCTAAAGGGGGACTAAGGGGGATTACTTCCCCTAAATTGAAAAACATGAATATGCAAAAATTAAAGGAAGGCTTTAAAGACCTTATCAAGAACAGGTATCCAGGCATGTATGCCTTTTGGCTCCACAGGATTACCGGAATAGCGGTCACACTATTCCTTTTTTTACACATCTGGACATTGAGCTATGTCTTCCGGGGCAAAACCGCCTATGATTATGCGATTAGTAAATTTGATACAACATTCGGGTATATTTTTCAATATGTATTACTCCTGGCAGTAGCCATACATCTGCTAAACGGAATAAGGATTACCATAGTCGATTTCTGGCATCTTACCCGTTTACAAAAGAAATTATTATGGATATCATTTTTCATTTTTCTCATCATTGCAATTATAGGGATTTTTACCATAATTCTGTAATCACTCAATACTGAACATATATCTTGTATTCAAGATGTAGGGCAAGGCTTTACAGGCTGTCCGAGAATGCTTTCACACGACAAATCCTATACTATAATGTTGAAAAAATATTAGCATGAAAGCAATATTTAGTATGGCATTTGTGGGTCGATTGAATTCTCGGACAGCCTGTTTAGCCTTGCCTCCCCGCCTGCATACATACACGAGGATAGCAAACCCTGAAGGGTTGTCCTACAGAATTGGAATTCCTATACATTTAATAATCAGGCTGGATTGTAAAAGACAGAACCCAATAATGTTTCTTTTTGTAAGTTTTTCTTTGTATCCTTTGTGTAAAACTTTGTACATTTTGTGGTTAAACTCTTTTTGGTTGCAGCTTTGCTGTGTTATGGATTTATGTGCCTTTCTTAAGGAAAAGGAACTTTTATGATTTATCACGATGCCATTGTGGTCGGCGGAGGTCTCGCTGGTTTAAGGGCAGCTATTGAACTCAATCGCCATAATATCAAGGTTGCCATTATTTCAAAAGTACATCCCGTCAGGTCGCATTCCGTTGCTGCGCAAGGAGGCATTAATGCCGCCCTGGGGAATCATCCCCGTGGTGTTTATGATACCTGGGAAAAACATGCCTTTGATACGGTAAAGGGAAGCGATTACCTGGCAGACCAGGATGCCGTTATCCGTATGACCAGAGAGGCTGCTGAACGTATCTACGAAATGGAACACTGGGGTTGCCCTTTTAGCCGCACGATTGAAGGGAAGATTGCCCAGAGACCCTTTGGCGGCGCTGGTTTTCCGCGCGCCTGCTATGCATCGGATACAACAGGTCAGGCCCTTCTGCATACCCTGTATCAGCAAATTATTAAATACAAACAAGAGGCCGAACGGGAGGAGATGGTGATGTATCAGGAATGGCTCGTGACGGACCTCGTAATCGAAGATGGTGTTTGCGTGGGTGTGATCGCATGGGATATTGTCAGCGGACGATTAGAGGCGTTGCAGGCCGGGGCAGTGATCTTCGCCACAGGAGGCGTTGGCCGTATATACGGATGCAGCACCAATGCCCTGATTAATACCGGTATGGGTATGGCTGTGCCGTATTGGGCGGGAGTGCCGCTTAAAGATATGGAGTTTATCCAGTTTCATCCGACAACCCTTGTAGGCAAAAATATCCTGATTACCGAAGGATGCCGTGGTGAAGGCGGTTTTTTGCTCAATAATAAGGGTGAACGTTTTTTGACAAAATACAGCGATTCAGTAAATACCATGGAAATAGCCCCCAGGGATATTCTTTCACGAAATATTATCCGAGAAATCATGGCAGGCAGCGGTATTGGCAATAGCTACGTTCACCTTGACTTAAGACATCTGGGAGAAGAAAAGATTCAGCAACGATTGCCCGGAATACGGGAGATTTGCAGGGAATTTGCAGGTTTAGATCCAATCACCGATCTTATTCCCATCCAACCTGGTCAACACTACACCATGGGCGGAATTGACTGTACTCTTGAATGTGAGACTAGTATAAAAGGCTTGTATGCAGCAGGCGAGGCGGCATGCGTAAGTGTACACGGAGCGAACCGGCTAGGCGGCAATTCACTTCTTGATACCATTGTCTTCGGCGCCATTGCAGGTAAAAATGTCGTTCATTACCTGCAGGATTTGAAAAGCCGGAAATGTGAAACGATTCTCAATGACACCCTGAGACGCACAGAGCAAAGGTTCGATGCATTATGTAAATCAGAAGGGAATGAAATACCTGCTGATATCAAGGTGGCTCTCAATAAGGTTATGGACAGCAAGGTCGGTATCTTCCGTGATGCTTCTGCCTTAAAAGAAGCATGGTATGAAGTAAAAGCCTTAAGCGACAGATACAGGCGAATTACATTGCATTATACCGGTAAACGGGTGAACCTCAGCCTTGCATGGGCATTGGAGCTGAAAGGCAGCCTGGATGTGGCGGAGGCCGTCATCGCCAGCGCATTAGCCCGCGAGGAAAGCCGTGGCTCTCACTTCCGTACCGATTTTCCCAAAAGGGACGATACCGGATGGCTGAAGCATACCATAGCCCATTTTACCCCCGAAGGCGTGAAATTAGACTACAAGCCCGTAAACATCGGCCCCTTTGAACCGAAAGAAAGAAGGTATTAAAAAGATATTTTGCAGTTTTTTGATTGACATACGATAGGGTGATATGTTAAATATCTCACGAATTCATGCATAGAAATTTCAATATTTGTAGGGCAACCCTTTAGGGTTGCTATCCTTGTGCAGGTATTCAGGCGGGGCGGCAAGGCTAAAGCCTCGCTCTACAACAACACCATTTTTTCATGATTCGCTGCCAAAGGCAGCTTAATTTAATAAGTTCTTTTTTTAACACAAAACGATAAAGGCAAACTCTGAGCGATCAGAGGACGCAAAGTAAAGGATCTTTAAGGCCCCAAAATTATCGCTGAAAAGATAGCCCTACTACCGAAAATGATTATCAATAAATCCAGGCAAAAACAAAAAAACCTTATCACGAAAATGTATACATACGTATTTTCGTGATAAGGT
>SULG01000087.1 GCA_005524015.1 Candidatus Jettenia ecosi | reverse complement strand
AATCACATGGCGGCGCTCATCACTAAAGAAGTAACGAGAGAAAAAGATTATTCATTTGTTCTCTTGATGCTGTATGAGTATGTAATACATGAAAAGAAGCTGTGCGAAGTTTGCACAGCTTCTTTTTTTTATATATTGAAATTGTAGAATTTTTAAATATACTTAGTAGGCCAAAGTTTTCTAGTCAGGATGTATCTTAATATTAAGTGGAGATGTTTATGGGTATGTATAAGTACTTTTCTTTAGTATTTGTGTCAATGGTTGCTTTTTGTATATTTGTGTCCTGTGATAAAGCGAAAAAACATATTGATGTTGCTGAAGGTTTTGTTAAGGAAAAAAAGCTAGATGAGGCATTGGTTGAATATACAAAAGTTATAGAGGCCGATCCGAACCTTGCTGAAGCTTATTACGAAAGAGGTAAAGTTTATTTCGAGTTGGAAAGACTTGAAGAAGCAGCGGCAGATTTCAGGAAAGCCATCGATGTAAAATCGAATTATATTGATGCACATAAGAAATTAGCAGAAACTTTTTTGAAAATTGGCGCGCCTGATGATGAATTTCAAAAACGCTTTAAAGCCATACAAAATGACCCGGATAATGCAATGGGCTATGTTGACCTAGGAGTTTTTTATCATAAATTGGAACAAGATATAGATGCGATAGAACAATATAAGCAAGCATTAGAACTCGACCCAAACAACTCGTTTATTATGTATAATCTTGGTGTAGGATATTTGGATATGGGGTTATATGAAGATGCCGAAACTATTTTTAAACAGGCTATCGAGATTAATCCTACGCATGATAATGCTCATTATAACCTTGCTGTAGCTTTGCACAGGCGAGGAAAAATTGATGAGTGTATAAAAGAGCTGAATAAGACCCTTGAAGTTAATTCTAAGCATTCGAATTCCTACGTTATTTTTGGTTTAATAAAACTGAGGGAGAAGAAGTTTGATGAAGCGATTGCCCAATATAACAAGGCTATGGAGATAGATCCGGACAATTTGGAAGCCCGTTATCAAAGAGCTATTGTTTTCGCTTTACAAAAGAGATACGATGATGCATTAGCGGAAAATATGAAGATATTGGAAAAGAATCCGAAGCATGCAAGCGCTGCATACAACATTGGTGTAATCTATCACAGGACTGACCGGCTTGATAAGGCTATGGAGTGGTATGATAAAATTGCTAAAAAGATTGATCCCTTATACGAAGATGCCTATTATACCAGGGGTCAATTATATTCTATGAAAGGTGACCACAGCAAGGCTTATAGTGATTATCTTACCTATGCTATGATTACGAAGTGGAGAACGGGTAAAGATCCGGCAGTTGTCTACAATCCGGATGAAATCAAGGAAATGTTTTTACATTCAGTCCCTGCATTAAAAGATCAGGCAAAAGATCAGGAACTTGAATTAAAAACAAATTAAATGTTAAAACAGATATCTATCATAGGAACGGTATTGGTAGTACTTTTCTATCAAGTTGGATATGCAAAAGAGTCCTCACTTACTGGCGATACCTATTTTGATGAAGGCCGATGGGGCGATGCTATCTATGAATATGAGAAGTATCTTTTGAAAGACAAAAAACAGCCCGATGTGTATTTTAAGCTTGGAAAAGCTTATTGTAAAAAGGGTAATTTTGAAAAGGCTGTAGAAGCATTTACCATGGTTACTGAACTTAAACCTGATTATCTTGAAGCATACCAGCGGTTATCTGAAGCCAGTATGCAGATTGCCGCTCCTGAGAGTGAGATAGAGATGTATCTGAAGGAAGTACGAAAGAATCCTAACAATGCTGATGCTCACTTACGATTAGGATTGTCCTACTACAAGCAGAATAATCTGGAAGATGCAAAAAGAGAATACGAAACGGCGATTGGACTCGATTCTAATAAAGCAGAGGTATATTTTAATCTGGGAGTCCTGTACCAGGATATTGACTCACAAGATAAAGCAATTGAGATGTATAAAAAAGCAATTGAAATAGCGCCAAACTATGATACATCACATTTCAATATGGGAATCGCTTATTATAAAACAGGGCATTTGAAAGATGCTATTTCAGAATATGAAAAAGTTATTAAGATGAATCCAAATTCTATTGATGCACATGTTAATTTAGGAATCGCTTATTTTGTTAAAGGGGCATATAATGACGCTCTGAAAGCTTTGAAAAAAGCATTAACACTAAACCCAAACGCTGCTAAAATTCATTATTATCTCGGGAATGTTTATAATAATTTAGGAAAATTGGATAAAGCAGTAGGAGAATATGAACAAGCGGTAAAAATCAATCCCAAATTAATTGCACCACATTATAATTTGGGAATTATTTATTTGAAGAAAAAAATGGCAGATCGAGCCATTGCAGAATTTACAACGGTAATTACCTTAGATCATGATTATGCCAATGCCTATCTTAGCCGTGGTAAGGCCTATGAGCTGAAAGGTGACCATAAGAACGCGCAAAATGATTATAATTCCTATCAACATGCCAAAGCTGCTTTTGCAAGGATATACAAAGAAGATCTCATCTCCAGCTTTTATGAGGGCTCAAGCCCGCCTGAATAAGCAGGATATTGCATAGAATTATAGAAGAGAGAGCTATTTATTATTCTATCATGAATGTGTTATAAACAACTCTCTCATGGTAAGGCGAGACGATTATTGCACCTTTATAACTTCTTGTTTGCTCGCTTCTTTTGTGTTCTGCTCTGTGCCTGGCTTATAATCCTTAACACACCGAAAGCCGATGCTCTTGTTTCTTTCTTCTGGCTTTCCAAACATCCTTACAGCACATCTCATTTTATATACATACGGAGCAAATAAGGAGCCACCTTTTACTATACGAACGCCTGTGCTTGTTTCTGGTCCTTTAGGATTTACACTTGGTGTGTTATGATAATATTCAGGATGATACCAATCATTACACCATTCTGAGAGGCTACCTGACATATCAAAGCACCCATAAATACTTTTTCCTGATTCAAAACTGCCAACCGCTAAAGAGGCCCCTGCACCGGCATTACATAATTTAGCATCCCAAACATTTCCCCATGGAAATCTTCTTCCGTCCATTCCTCTGGCTGCTTTTTCCCATTCGGCCTCAGTGGGCAATCGTTTACCAGCCCATGCTGCATAAGCATAAGCGTCATACCAATCTATCCGGTTTACAGGGTAATCCGGATAATCATAGTAAGGATAATCCCAACCAGTGTGAGGTGTTCCAGGCGTATGGTCTTTTCCTTTTGGCTCGCCCGGATAGCATTTACTGTGGTCTCCTGTATTTTTAATATATTGGAGAAACTCCCAATATTGAGCGTTTGTGACTTCATATACATCAATATAAAAGGCATCCTGGTATACTTCGTGCTGGGGGCTTTCCTCAGGAATAAATTCATCATCTCCGGAACCCATAATAAATTTGCCGGCAGGTACAAGCGCCATTTTATTCCACTTTTTCTTATTCTCAGCTAAGGATTTTTTCGTCTTTTCAGCTCTTTCTGATTGCTTTAATTCCTTTCGCTGTTCTTTTTCAGATTGATTCAATCCCTTTTCTAATTTACTGATGTAAACATTTACATCTTGCAATGTCTTTTGATAACTCTCATCTGATCTTATTTCAGGAGATTGTGCTTCTAATAATTTTCTACATTTATCAAGATGGCTTAATGCTTCTTTTGCTTTCCCGAGTTTCCAATAGATACCTCCCATGTGAAAATGGAGAGAAGGCATCTCTGAATTTAATATCTCAACCTTTTTATATTCTTCTAAGGCTTTTTCAAAGTCTCCCGCTTCACGAAGTTTATTACCTTCAGTAAGGTATAGTAATGTCTCTTTAGCTAATTCTTCAGGGGTAGCATTTGAGGGTATTTTAAATTCTGGCCGTTTTTCTGGAGAAGGTTGATGAGTGAGTGGTGTTCCATCCCGTTTGCAGAATTTTTCACCAGGGTTTGCCTTATCCTTACAAGTGGGGCATATGAGGTCTTGTTCAACAAATTCAACGAGTTGTTTACCATCAATACTGCAGAAATCAACATCGCCCGGGTATATTCTGTTACATTCCGGACAAAGTTTATTTTTGGCGATGTTTTTTTCTGCCTTTAGCAAAGCATTTTTCTCCTGATGTAAATTTTTTGCTTCTTTTTTTGTGTCTTTTGCTAACAGGATATTCGATGGATATACGAGAGAAAATACAAGCAGAATTATGAGATATGCAAGCTTCAAAAGAAAAAACCTCCTTTACGTTACGTAATACAAATTAAATAAATCTCTATAAAGAAAAAAAGAGATACATTATGTATCTCTTTATATAACAAGTTGTTAGTATGAGATATTTAAGGCTTTTTTTCAACTACATCAATGATACCTTGCTCCTCTTTTTCAGGGATCCAGGTTGACCATTTTCCCCATTCAATATATTTTTTATCATCTGATAACCAATATTGAGTTCCTTCTCTTTCTCTTTTATAGGAAAGGTTTTCAACGGTACGAGTTTGAGTTTGCTTTATTACTTTGAAAAAGTGGCAATCTACCTGATGAAAATTGATCTCTGAATTGTTTGTTACTTCTTTTAATTCAAGATCTTCTATTGTCAATTTTTTTTCATTAAATTTTTTTTCATCCACAGGGATTTCATACGTAATTGTTTCTGTTACTTTGATAGTGATAGGGGTTGGCTTTTCATCTATCCAGGGTATGGGTACAGCTCCTCCGTAAGGAGCGAAAGACTGGTGGTAACTATTAGGCGACTCTTTACCGAGTTTACCAAAAATATCGATATGTTGTGCCTGAACTGGTTTTTCTCTCAAAGAGAGTACGCCAAAAACCAAAGATATACCGATGAAAAATGTAGCACCCAGAGTAAAATGCTTGGTATGATAAGTATACATTGTTAAATCCCTTCCATAGATTTTAAATGAAAAATTCTAAATGAATTTATTGACAAAAATTTTACATGAAAATAGTATATTTGTCAATTATTCATAGAAGTATTTGCTTCCAGGACCACTTTTGGTTATTTTATGAGATACTTATGATAAGCTAAGCTTCTTTTCTAGTTTAAAATATAAAAGATCTTGAGAATTTGTTGAAATAGTTTATTTTTACATTAAGTTTTCATAAGGAGGTGAGAAGTATTTCTATTATATAACCTTAGTAGCTTGTAAAAGAAGCTAACTATTGTGGCGGTATTCTTACTTGTGTATTATATACATACACAACAAGCTCATAAAAAAATGACTTGAACATCTATGAGATTTATGGTAATATCTGCGAACTTTTCTATTTTTCAATCTTATTCATGTATTTAAGAATAATTTATGAGTTATTTGCATTGTTTTTTATTCTATTTGAATTAGGTAACTGATTTTGTAACAAACGGCAAAGGCCTTTATTATAAATAAAGAATAGTAGGAGGATTTTATGGCGCGGTTGAAGCAGTTGTTGGGATTTATACAGAGAAGAAAAAAGCTGGTAGGCTTCTTCACCATAATTGTATTGGTTGTTTTTTTTGTTACAATAAGGAAGGTTTACCATTACTCAGAACAAAGCGAGTTTTGTGCTAGCTGCCATGAAATGAAGATTCACTATGATTCATTTAAGGCATCAAAACATCATAATGAACATGTTGAGAATTGCCATGCATGTCACGTAGGCCCAGGCCTCAAGGGTTATGCCCATGCGAAACTCAGTGATGGAACGCATGATTCTAAAATGCATGCATTACAAGCCTTTACAGATGGCGCTTTCATTGAGATAGCTGAAGATAGCCTTCAGATTCTCAATGGTAATTGTGTCCGCTGCCATTCAGAAGGTTTTACGAAGGATAAGTCTCACATTGAATTTGTGGCAAAAAGTAACAAACATGCCGTAGAGGGCACAACTCCTGAAAAATTGTTGTGTACTGATTGCCATTTGGGGATAGTTCATCCTCATATGCCCGGTGATTTATTTAAGGCTTATGCAGCAAGAAAGATTAAGCCATTTGGTACCTATGAGGAGACGGATTGTCTTGCTTGTCATAAGATGGCAACTCCTGATGTGGTGAAGGAATGGACAAGAGGCGTACATGCCATAAAGGGTGTAACGTGTATTAGTTGTCATGGAAACGATCACCGCTTTATTGCAAAGAAACAAGGGCATGTCGCTGCAAGCACTTGCGGTGAATGCCATCAGAATCAATATTTGGAATTTCGTGAGAGTGCGCATCATAAAGGGCATCCTGTAGCAACTCCTAGCACTTTTGATGTGATAAGCACTAGATTGCTGAATATTGAAGGATGTAAAGATTGTCATAAATTAAGTTTGGCCTATGAATTCGACAGGATCGGAGGTAGCTGCGATGCCTGCCATCCCAGTCATGAATTTTCGCTTGCAAAAGCAAAGGCGTATGATGCCTGTGAAAAATGCCATGTTGGAGGTCCAGAGCATGCTCAGTTAAACACCGCTGAGGGCTCAATCTTCGGCAAGGTTCAAAAGATGCGTAGCCAGGGTTTGATTGCGAAAGATTTAGTTACCTGTCAATCTTGCCACGGTCCTAACAAATCACATAATTTCAGTAAAATAGCTATACCACAGGATATTAATGTGCTGCTCTTTGGTGGTTATGGATTCGTAAAGGCTCCTGCAGGGCATTAATAATACCAAAATTAAGTTTGAAATACAGGTGAAATTGATTTAACATATCCCACCGTTCCATACGGTGGGATTTTTTTTTATCCTCACATTGTTATAATAAAAGAGTTATTTTGAATATTTCTGGGAATTTTATTTCGGAGTAAAAACGAAGATCATAGGCTTCCATGTAAACCTTTATCTGTTTTTATTCTCAAAGGAAAGATTAAGATGGGAAAAAATGTAGTACAAAAAATTTTAAGCTCACATCTTGTATCCGGCAAGCTAAAAGCCGATGAGGAGATTGCTATTTCAATTGATCAAACCCTTACACAAGATGCTACGGGTACTATGGCTTATTTACAGTTTGAGGCTATGGGTATACCCAGGGTAAAGACAAAACTCTCAGTGAGTTACGTTGATCATAATATGCTTCAGACAGGCTTTGAGAACTTTGATGATCACCTGTTTCTTCAGAGTATTGCCAAAAAGTATGGAATTTATTTTTCAAAACCAGGAAATGGTATTTGCCATCAGGTGCATCTGGAGCGGTTTGGTGTACCAGGGGAAACCTTGCTGGGGTCTGATAGCCATACACCGACCTGCGGTGGATTAGGTATGTTGGCAATCGGAGTTGGTGGGCTTGATGTGGCTATTGCTATGGCTGGCGGACCATTTTATATTACAATGCCAAAGGTAGTATTGGTAAAACTCATAGGAGCGCTACAACCCTGGGTGACAGCAAAAGATGTGATATTGGAATTGTTGAAGAGATTAACAGTTAAAGGTGGTGTAGGTAAAGTATTTGAATATGGGGGTGAAGGCACAAAGACGCTTACGGTAACAGAACGCGCTACGATCACAAATATGGGCGCAGAATTGGGAGCGCTTACATCTATCTTCCCCAGTGATACACAAACAAAGAGATATCTTAAGATGCAGGGAAGAGAAAATGTATGGAAACCTTTAAAAGCAGATGCTAGTGCGAAGTACGATGAGGTTATAGAGATTGATCTCTCTATTTTAGAACCGTTAATAGCCAGACCTCACAGTCCTGATAATGTTTGCAAGGTGAGTGAGATTAAAGGTATAAAAGTTCAGCAGGTTTGTATTGGAAGTTGTACAAACTCATCATACCATGATCTTATGGTATCGGCTGCGATGTTAAAGGGCAGAAAGGTACATACGGAGGTAAGTCTTACTATTTCTCCAGGCTCCCGGCAAGTACTCGAAATGATAGCTAAAAATGGCGCATTGACAGACATGATTGCGGCAGGTGCACGTGTTATTGAGGTAGCTTGTGGTCCTTGCATT
Organism: Candidatus Jettenia ecosi; assembly: GCA_005524015.1. Lineage (GTDB taxonomy): Bacteria > Planctomycetota > Brocadiia > Brocadiales > Brocadiaceae > Jettenia > Jettenia ecosi. The sequence continues at coordinate 7,199 of SULG01000087.1, read as the reverse complement.
GGAATGGGACAAGCTCCTCCTTCCGGAGGTGTTTCGGTAAGATCATTTAACAGAAACTTTGAGGGAAGAAGTGGAACATCAGATGCGCAAGTGTATCTGGTTAGTCCAGAAACAGCTATAGCAACAGCAATCAACGGTGTTATTAGTGACCCCAGAGAATTTGGCGCCCCTGTTGTTATTACATATCCAAAATGCTTTATTATCGATGATAGTATGATTATCCCCCCTTCTGAAAAAACAGAAGAGATAACAATCATCAGAGGACAAAACATAAAACCTTTACCCAAAAAAGAGCCCCTACCGGATATATTAAAAGGTGATGTGCTCTTAAAGGTGGGGAATAATATTACTACTGACCACATCATGCCTGCAGGAGCAAAGGTTTTGCCGTTTAGATCAAATATTCCCGCTATTTCTGAGTTTGTATTTGAAAAGGTAGATAAGGAGTTTGTGAAGCGCGCTAAGGAGAAGGGTGGTGGATTCCTGATCAGTGGCGCAAATTACGGACAGGGTTCAAGCAGAGAACATGCTGCACTGGCGCCTATGTATTTGGGGGTAAAGGCTGTTATTGCAAAATCCTTTGCCCGTATTCATCGTGCAAACCTTGTAAATTTTGGCATCTTGCCATTAACCTTTGAGAATGAAAATGACTATGATCTCTTTGATCAGGGAGATACTCTCGAGATGCTTGATATAAAAAATAAATTAAAATCTAAAGGCAAGCTTATGGTAAGGAATGTAACAAAAAATAAGGAGATAAAAGTAATGCATACATTCACCCCCCGTGAAATCGGTATCCTCTGTGCTGGCGGCTTATTAAACTATCAGGCTCAAAGCAGCAGCGCTTAATATAAAATAACTGCAGGCATTACCATCAGAATTTATTTTTGTGTGGGTGAAAAAGTAAAAGTAAGAAAAAAGGCTGAGAATTGGAGTAACCGGTAACTTCATAATCTCAACCTTTTTTCTGTTATTGAATTCCTAATTTAAATTTAAGAGATTTTAAGGTATTTTTCATAAGCATGGTAATGGTCATAGGACCAACACCTCCAGGGACAGGGGTAATGGAGCCTGCAATTTCCTTGGCTGCTTCAAAATCAACATCACCTTTTAAAATAGGAACTATTTTTTTTGGATCATCTTTGCTTGGTTTTTCGCCTATCCTGTTAACACCTACATCAATTACGCACGCGCCCGGTTTGATCCACTCTGGTTTTACCAAACCTGGAACACCCGCAGCAACAACTAAGATATCTGCGCGTTTACAATGTTCAGCCATATTTTTTGTGCGGGTATGAACAACGGTTACTGTTGCATCCGCCCCTCTTCCTTTTTGAAACAGCATATTAGCAATTGGTTTTCCCACAATGTTTGAACGCCCTACTACAACGGCTTCTGCACCACTCGTTTCAATGCCGGAACGTACAATCAATTCCTGAATACCGGCTGGTGTACAGGGTGGGAACTTTACCTCTTCACCTCCTATCATAAGGCGTCCAACGTTTACCGGATGGAAACCATCAACATCCTTATCGGGATCAATGGCATTTAAAACCTTTTTCTCATCAATATGCTTTGGCAGGGGAAGCTGGACAAGAATACCATGGATTGAATTATCTTTGTTATAGGTATCAATCAGAGCAAGAAGGTTCTTTTCTGAAATATCGACTGGTTGATTATCCTGAATCTCTTTAAAACCTAATCTGTGAGCAGTTTTAATTTTTAAAGTGACATACGATATGGAAGCGGGATTACTACCCACCAAGATAGTTACAAGTCCTGGTACGACACCGTATTTCTCTTTTATTTCTGCTACTTCGGCAGTAATTTCCTTTAAAATTTGCTCTCCAATTTCAGTTCCTTTGATTAGTTTTGCAGTCATAAACCTGAAAATCTCCTTTCAAAAATATGCACTAAACATAACTTTGTTGCATCTTTACTGAAAAAATAATGAAAAAGATACTAGTGAAATTATACTATTCTGGAAATTCCAAAATAATAGTATAACATCCATAAAAATACAACTTTTTTCTAAACCCAAGGTCTTTCCAAACTCTATTTTAGTAAGAGGCTAAACGGGTTTGTAGTATCATAGTACTGCATAACCTCGACCGAATATAATATTCTCTGTATAGAGGATGAGTAAAATCTATACTTGAAAATAGATTGGAAAATAAAGATTTTACTATACAATAGCAGTATAATGAAATTATAGTTCAGGTTACAAATCTGAAACTGGAGAGAAAAATAGGGATTCACATAAGACCATTTTCTGTGAACGAATGAAAGCATCTATTATAGAAAAATTTATTGAAAATATAACGCAGGGAAAAAGAGAACATTTTGAACGTTTTTATAAGATCTTTTCAGCACGGGGATTTTTACTGGAACTGGATAGGAAATCAGGAAAAGTACGATTAAGCGATGACTCACATAGAGAAGATGGCGAATTTCTGGAAATGCTGCAGAATATCCATTTTAAAAGATGTATCATAAACCACATCAAGACACTATTAACGAACAGGAAAATGAGGATATTGCCAGAGATAGCCATGTGTATTTTAACCATATCGATACAAAACTATTTGATATACATAATAACAGGTATGCTCCCATATTACAGATAAGCATAAAAGTATGAAACAGAAAGAACTTCTTAATATTTTTGAGAGCTATTTTGAGGGATCAATCAAGTCTTTGTAAATAGGAGTAGTTTACTACAGAGAATGCTATGGTTGTTATTAAGAAGTTCGGCTGATTTTATAAACTATTAAAATTCTTTAGTAATACAACTGTTCTTCATTCCGGCATTTTAAAATCGATACCAGAAGACCGTCGTCTGATAGAGCCTATGTCTTTAAATATATTCTTAAGTTCCTCATCTGATAGCTTTTTTTGTACATGATCAAAAAAATTCTGCATATTCCCGTAACCTAAATTCTCATAAACGCTTGCCTGCAAAGCCATCTCCAGACGGTCCATTTGTTTGACAAATTTACTCTCTAAAGAACTCTGGTTCCGGAATTCATTCCATAAGTTCAAATACATCTTTCCCGTAGAAAGTTTTGAAAGAATTTTAGCAATTGCCTCGTATTCATCTTTTTCCTTCTTATGAGGATGTATTTGATCGTGAGGTGTCAAATCTCCTATATGCGCTTCACCCAAATCATGTATGAGAGCAATTTTGATAATTTTGGTTATATCCAATTCAGGAAAAAACTCATGAGCGACAATAAAAGAAAGCATGGTTACTCCATAGATATGATCAGCCACACTCTCACATTTCTCCTCCGGAATGTTTTTCAATAGCCAACCTTGCCTATAAAGTTGTTTTAAGTGATTAAACTCAAAGTATATCTTTATAACCTCATTGACCTTTTTTCCCTTTATATAGTCGATTGGAGGATTGTTTTTAAATTTCATATGAACTCCTTAATAATAAAAATTACAGAGATGTAAAGCATCAGTTCGTAATAAGGTTTTTTACCATCATCTGACCAATAATACATTGCACTTGTTTGATACTTCCACAGTTTTTTATCTAATCATTGCCTTCCAATGCTCTTTCTATAAGGAGAAAGAGTAGATAGCCTGCCCATCGAAGCTCTCTCATACTGTTTTGAGTTTCCGGAAAGGGTCATGAGACGAAAAAGCCTTAACTATAAGATTTTTCCCAAGTGTTGGAAAAAGATTAGACAACCAGGTGGACTTAAAATTGAATATCAACGTGAAATCGTAAGCCATTACGTTCGATGCTATCTTAGTTACGGTAAATCCGGTATCTTCCAGAGCTGTTTTGAGAGAATCAAAAGTAAAAGGCCGGACATGTAAAATATTTAAAGGAGAAGCGTGTTTTGGTGCTTTTCCAAAGAGAAACCGAATGCGATCAATCAGTCTGCCCATATTTGGGGTTGTGAGGATAAGAGTTCCTCCTGGTTTTAAAACCCTTTTAACTTCAAGCAGAAATTTTTGAGTATCAATAATATGTTCGATGATCTCTCCTGCAAATATCATATCAAATCGATTTGTATCATACGGTAAGCCTTCAGTAACATCAGCAACAGAAACCTCTATACCCTTCTTTTGAGCCTCGATAAGAGCCTTGCTGGAAGAATCTACCCCCCAAACCTTGATTCCCAGGTCCATGATTTGCTTTTCAATTATCCCATTTCCACAACCAATACTCAATAATTCTATATTGCCTTTGTTCTGAAGTACCAATAGTTCACTTTTAATCATTTGGAGGACTTTTGCAATCCGTCTTTGATGGCTTTTTTTAAAAATATACGATGTCCCCCCGACGTCCTCAAAGGCAATTTTATTGAGATAAGAAGTAATATCCTCCCTGATCAGATTCCTACGGCGATCAAAAGCATAGGCAGACTTCCCTTTACCCTTTTGTTTGGCAAAACGCTTCATCTCTATGCCAATAGTACTAACTTCTCTTACCGAAGTTAACTCTTTCCATTCATTGCTTACACCACCGATAGCAATTGAAATTAAGGGAAATTTGTGTAGAACTCCTTCACGGTCCTGGGTTACAACAAATCCTGCTATTCGATGAGATTCATCATAAAGCTTTGGAATCAGGATATCAAACTTTTCAATAACAGATTCACAAATAGAAGTGGCTCTATCCGGCGAAGTTACAATGACGAAGTTATCCTCACTTATATATCCTACGAAGTCTTTATGATAGTCTGTACATGACAAAAGAATTCTTGCTGTAGAGCGTATGACGGCGTCCCCATGAATAAAGCCATAAGTATCATCGTATGATTTAAAATGATTAATATCACAATACAATACTGAAAACTTATGCTGTTGTACTATTCTGCGGCTAATTTCCCTTTCCACTGCGATATTGCCAGGTAGTCGGGCCAGAGGACCAACTTCTCTGGTACATCGATAATACTCATAAACCTTATGCAGACATGTGAGTAACTCATCGGTTGTAAATGGTTTTGTAATGTAATAGTCCAAACCCTCATGCAGGCCTTTCAACTTATCTTCAATAGTCTGATCCTCTGTAAGCATGATACTGGGTAGCGATTGCCATAAAAGATCATTCATTAAATAGTAACAGATATCAATACTGGAGATATTCGGAAGATCACTATCCAAAATGAGAAGATCTATAGTTTCTGATTCTAAAGTATAAAAGACCTCCTCGCCTTTTTCCACTATGATAACATGATGTCCCTCATACTCCAGCGTAATCTTTAAAACCTGCTGAACTGATTTCTCGTCCTCAGCAACAAGAATTTGAAGATAGGGCGGTTGCCTAACAAGACGATTTTTTACAGTTTCTAAAGCCATTTTATTTTCTTAAGGAAATATACTGTAGCAATAGGAATGACGCAAATAGAGGTGTAACTACTGGTAGGTTATAAATATGAAAATATTATGATCTCGTTTATGCAAAAATATGATTGTACTAAAACAATCATATAATGAGATAATCTTTTCCGGCAACCCTGCGACCATATCCTGAAGAGGACTTAGGCCAGTAGCTTTGCGCCACATCCTTTCGAATGTTTTGCCATTTTCGGGCTTCTATCAAAAGCCTTTATTTCAAAAGAACCGATTTGATATCAACAATACTTACTATGATCTTTATAAACGTTTTAAATAAAAGTATTTAGCAAGAAAAATGCCAATGAATCAAGATTACTTCTTATTGAAATTATCCAATCCGTATTTAGTGTAGGGCAAATACTCATATGCATATATATAACCTGCAAATGGCGTTGTGCTTACATACTTGTGTATATGTGATAATTTTATCAGTTTTTTAGTTTATGAAAGGCTAATTGTTATGAGGGTAATTATTTTGAGTTTTAACAGGTAATTACGTACATACTTGTACACAATTGTACAAAAATTAATAAAGGGGATATTTAATCTGCTATCTTATTTGTGTATATCCGAGTCCATCTGTGGTTAATATTTTATAAATTTCACGTACATTCATGTACATGAATGATTCATTTTGCCAAGCTCAATTCTATGAACCATAAAATACCTTAAAGGTATTTTATGCGCTACCTTTTGCGCGATAGAAATTGCTTCAGGGCAAAGCAAAGATGTATTGGGCAAGGTATATGAATATTTCCTATGGCGGGTTCAGGTTTACAACCTGAACCCAGAAATTTGGCAAGGTAACAGCGTATTTCAATTTATATGATTTTGAAGGATATAAACAGAGAGGGTTCAAATAATAGACTTGAACCCGCATGGAAGAATATAAAGTAAAAGAGTGGGGTTAGAATGCGAAATTTTTTCATACCTTTTTAACCAATATACCGATATTCCCGCAAATTTTTCTCTAAAAGGCATTTCCATAATATCCAATCTCTTGTTACAGATCTTGCCAGTAAGAAATATAATTGGTTTTAAGCTATTTTAAAATTGAGACTTATATCATATATAAATTCTGCTACCTACCCTTTGGCACGCCAGTTGTTTATTATGATAAAGAGGAATAGTTCTATAGTAATTGTGGTTATTACCGCCTATAGTTCAGCTAAAACGGCCGTAGATGCCAGGAGGTGTGGAGTAGATGAATATCTCACAAAACCAATAAATATTGAGAAATTAGAATTATAGTACTCCATGGATGAAACCGAACATACCGCATATCTCAGAAGGCAAGGGAAAAGCTTGGTTTCCAGCATATGTTAATGGGTTTCAATCGTTGATTATGAAATTCACTCTGAAGGAGTGAGATACTGAGAGATAAGAAACTACCCGTAAATCAAGTCCCGAAGGGATGATACCGAAACACTGGTTTGTTCTGTCACCCCTTCGGGGTTGAAACTCTTTTTTCTGCTTTTGCTATAATCATAACATCTCTTCGAGATTGAGAAAGAAAAAACACCGTATACCCTAATCATGATATCTTTTATTGTTCGGTTTCAATCGTTGATCACTATAGTATTAGAAAAACTCTGGAAAAGACAGCAGTTCATTCTTCAGAATCAACCTACGGCGGAAAAATCAAAACACGTATAAATGTTTTAACAATACTCATAGGCAACTTATGAAGAATTATAGTAAAGAAAACAAATCAAAACAAAGTGATAATCTGCGCAAGCAAACTGAAAAACTACTGAAGAATGATAAAAACATCCCAACAGAAATTCATGAAAATATTCAGAAACTAATTAATGATCTGTACACATATCAAACTGAATTAT
>SULG01000086.1 GCA_005524015.1 Candidatus Jettenia ecosi | reverse complement strand
TAAAGCCTTGCCCTACGTTAACTTAGTTTTGGTGTTGACTATAGGTACTGAACGTAAAGGTCTTAAACCCATAAGTTGAGGATTTTCAATATTCTTATGCTGGATTAATACCTTGAATATCTCTCCCATTCCTTCCGGATGGAAAAGATTTTTTACCTTTAGTAATGTTTCAAAATCATTGCCCATAGTAGCTAATCTCTCCAAAATACCTGAGGCAATTAAATAATGGGATTGTTTTGTAAAACCGGTAACCTCCAATCCAAAAGATTTACCCATATTCATCAAGCTGGTAAAATCAACATGCGCTGTAATATCTTGTTCACCAAGCCGGTCGTAATAATTTTTATTTACGGTATGTTTATAAAAGCATCTCAGGGTTCCGTCTGTAGCGCCTTCCCGGTATATTCCATCAATAATATCTCCATAATCAATAGTTATGACAAACCCTTTTCTCAGTCTTTCAGAAATATGCCTTAACCATTCTGCGGCATCTAAATTTACTTCGTATATGCGCTCCTCTTCTCTGGCTAATGAAAGCGTTTCAAAATGTCTTTCTAATGCATGTGTGGACACTTCATCTTCTATTTCGAAGAACTCCAGACCATTATAACCCACATAAATTTCTTTTAAAGCCTTATTTTTTACCTTGAGCCGGTGAACAGGTAGCGCATCAATAAATTCATTCGATAAGAAACATCCTTGAATCTTGTCGAATGAGAATCCACCTTTAGTGTGGGTATGCCATGAAATCTTTTTATCTACCGATTCAATAGAGCCCAGAAACGCTCTTTGTCTTTCCTGTGCATAAGGATTGGTTTCAATAATGGTATAGCGGAGATACCGGTAAAATTCCGGATACTCCTTTCTTATACATTGCACAATATCATAACATAGCCAGCCTCTATTGGCGCCTATCTCAACAACGCTGAATGTCCCTTCTCCCATTATTTTCCACATCTCTTCCAATTGCTTTGCAATAAGTTCTCCAAATATTCTGTGGATCGTAGGACTTGTATAATAATCCCCGAATTTTCCTACCCGCTCTTTCTCTGCATTATAATAGCCATAGTGCGGATGATATAATACCGTTTGCATAAACTCGGCAAAGGGAATCTTTCCTTTTTTCTGTATTTTTTCTACAATCAGATCTTTAAGAGACTGCATATAGGGTAAATCGCAGGGGCGAACACAAGGTTCTCCCCCTTCCATCATGTGTTATAGTTAAAAGCATCTATTTCCCGAAAATAAGTAAAATTTTTCTTACGAATGCTATGGACATCTGTTATCCATAAAGTATGAGAGATTTTCTAAGTTTAGAACAACGTATCGTTAAATAATGAGGAAAAATATTTACTTATTTTTGCCGGTCAGGGACATTTTTTCTTTTGGCAACCGGGGGCCTTTTAAGTGTTAGACCAGATGTTTTTTGAGCTATTTTCATCAAACTGCGCAAAGCATCATCAGGAAATACAGCAGCCACATCAGGACTGAGAAGAACGAGATTTGTTCCTTTTTTGTACTCCTCAAAATATTTGCCCCTTATTCCTTTGCCCAAGTCTTCTCTTCTGTACTCCTTACGCATTTCTCCATGTTTAACCGTTTTCATATATCTTCCTCATTTATTTCACTATAAATCAAATGCTCCGAGAATACAACGTTACATACAACGTAGTAATTCTCGAATATATCGCCTTAAACCTTCAATTCCTGTATAGTGTACACCTAACATCCTGGATTGAGTGTTATCAATTGTATTGACAGGCTGCTTAGGTGTGCCGCTGATATGGGAGTTGGAGGCACAGAGTTCTTTTGCAATACGGGCTATGCTCATGTTATCTGCGTAGAAGTCGGCCAGGTTATAAATCTTTCCTGAGGTCTCTTTGTTGTCGATTGCCAAATCTATAGCCTGTGCTACATTCTCCGCACAAACTATCTTTCCGCCGCCGGAAACCTCTATATTACACCCGTGCTTAATATCTTTCACGATATGGTACCAGGCAGAGTGAGCCAGGTGCGGATTGATACCGTAGATGCCTACGGGACGGAAGATTGTTGTATCAAAGGCTTTCGTTGTGAAGTATGCATGGCAAAATGCCTCTATTGATGCCTTATAAGCGCCGTAGTTTGAATCGGGTATCAGGGGATGGAATTCATCCAGCTTGATATGAGGAAAGATGTGCCCATACACTGCACAGGAGCTGATAAAGATGAATTGCCTGATATTGGCTTGCTTCGATGCCTCTAACAGTTCTATACTACCGAAAAAATTCGCCTCTACGAATCTTTTCAGATCCTTATTGGCCGCCTCCTGAAAGGTAGCGCCCTTTCGCTCATACGCCATGTGGATAACAACATCGGCGCCCTGGACAAACTTCCCCACAGTTTCTTTATCAGTAAGATCTCCTCTTACAAAGGTAATTTTTTTTTGATAATCCGACAGATGCAAGGTTTTGCTGTCGCTTCTTATCATGGCCTGAATCTGAACATCCCTTTCAAAAAGCCTTTTTGCTACATAATAGCCCAAAAATCCTGTTAAACCGGTAATAGCAATTCGCATAGTTTATTTCTCTTGTATTGATTTTGGAGATTTATCCAAAGTTCCGGAGATGTTTCAAAATACCCGGATGCGCTAGTTTTCCCATTAAATTAATCATATTCTCTTCTTATTTTCTTTCAATGATAATCTGTAAAATTAGTCTCCTTTGCCAAAGAAGACAATCCCCAAAGTTTCCCTTACCAGAGGAAGCAATCTACAAAGTCCCCCTTAATAAAGGGGGATTCAGGGGGTTGTGTTTTTTGTAGTTGTATCTTTCCTTTCAAATTCCTCTATCCAGTTTTCAATTACCTGCACTACAGCGTGTATATCTTTTTTAACATCCCATTCATAAAATCGTAACACCGATAAACCTGATGATTCTAACTTCTGTTATCTTATTTGATCGCTCGCAGATTTTTCATTATGGCTAATAAGTACCTGACCACAAATTTTTGTACATTCTCTTTGTCAACAGAATAGAGAATTCAGAAGACAGAATCCAAAGAAACGGCGTGACAGAGTATCAAGGTGTTTTTGTCTCATAATCCCGAAGGGATGGTATGATTATAGCAAAAGAGCAGAAGAAAGGGTTTGAACCCCGAAGGGGTGGCATGGAAAACCCGTGTATACCGGTCATTGACTGGGAATTTGCCGTTGTTTTCTGATAATCATTTCACCCCTTCAGGGTTATTAATTTTGCGGTAATTCATTATCTATAATCATGACAGCCCTTCGGGCTTGAAATAGAGATCATCTTCATGGTAAGTACCTGACCACAAATTTTTGTACCTGTATCTTTGTATACAGAGGTTTTCAGTATGCAAATATTTATGTTCAGGTACTTACCATCAATTTCAATTACCAATTTTAGCTTATTACAAAAGAAATCAACGATATAGTCGCCAATAGGCTTTTGCCGCATGAACTGATACCCTTTTATTCTCTTGCCTTTTAATATATTCCAGAGTAAGACCTCTGACAAAGTACCCTTTTTTCTGAGTTCTCTGGAAAGGGTTTTTAATTTTGAATTATAGTAAATCCTCATATGATATTTTTAACACCCTTTGTCAAAGAAAACAACCCCCTGAATCCCCCTTTGTTAAGGGGAACTTTCCCGTATCTAAAAAACCTATTTCAATTAAAAACAATATACCTGTGAAATAGGGATGATTACATATACAAAGGATTATACGAGCCTTCTCTTTCAGTCTTAGTAGTTCCACTCAGCATGACTTACCGGCAATTTATTCAGTTCAGTCTTTAGTTGTTTCCAGTTGGGTAAAAATGTGTCCATGTAGTAAAGGAATGTATCGTTGTGATGTCTTTCCCGTAAGTGAATTATTTCATGAACTATGATATACTCTAAACAACAGATTGGTTTCTTTGCCAATTCCAGGTTTAGCCAAATTCTTTTCTTCCCGATATTGCAAGAACCCCATTTAGTTTTCATCAGTTTTACCTGCCATTCATTAACCTTTACATTCAATTTTCTTTCCCACGTATCAATCAGTTCAGGAATTTGTCTCTTGAGTTGAAAACGATACCACTCGTTCATGATTTCATGTCGTTTGGCGGTAGGTGTTTCAGGTCTTACGTAAAGGTCTATATACGTTTTGTTTTTCAAAACTACTCTGGGCGGGGCATCTGCTTCAATGATATTCAACAAATATCTTTTGCCCTGGAAGTAATGGCTTTCTCTGTACTGGTATTCTCTTGGCGGTATTCTTTCCTGACCTTCAAATTTGCGCTGGCGTCGTTTTATCCAACCTAATTTTGAAATGGCAAATAATCGTATTGCATCTTCATTTACCTGAAACGGAGCGGCAATGCGAACCCTGCCTCCCGGAGGATAAACAGCAAGATGTATGTTTTTTATCGCTTTACGAACTACATCAATGGTAATATCGCTTATGGTGATTTGCTCCATTAATAGCCCTTTTGGTTTTTCACCAATTCAATGATGTATGCCACATCAGGCTCTTTTACCTGATACATATCCAAAACTTCCTTAATAGCATACCCTACCTCACGTGTCTTAATTTTATTATCTCGCCAAACATCTTTTTTCGTTGTCATAATTTTATGGTCTAATTCGATTGCCAATTCCTCATTCTTACCAAGGTTGTCATACAATGCCCTTTTCGCACTGGTATCGAGAGAAGCAGGATATTCCGTTGCTGTATTTGGTTTTTTAACCTTCCTTGAAAGTGCAATGATTTCATGCAAATACTTTTCATACTCCAAAGTGGCTTCTCTTCTCATGTTTATTATTTCGTCTAAAAGCACACTCATTTTCCCGTAATACATTGGGTTGGCCGGACTTTCCTCGATGATTACCCTCCTCAAGTTATTTTCAATGGTTTCTGCCATTGCATCTTTATCGCCTTGTATATTTTTAGGCAAATCTTTGATGGCGTCCTTACCTTTCTCCACTAACAATTCCACCAAACTCAAATCATCAAAATTGGCAAGCATTCGGCTCTCTTCCGCTCCGATGTAACTGTCAATCAGATGACGCATGGCTGGTTCGTATTGCTTCAAATCAATATAATCACCACTGGCAAGCTGGATTTCCTTTCGCAGGTTTTCAAAGTGCTTGATGTCGTTCTTTATTTGTCCAGCATCCTTTTCGGTATAACCTGCTTCTTTCATTTCATCCGCTACATTGGCATAAGCCCGAATGAGTGCAATGGTAAGTTTATATAAGGCAACTCGTCTTGGTTCGGTATCTTTTAGCCCGTCTGGATTTTCTGTATTCCTGCCACAGAAGTAACGAATGTGAGCCAACGTGTCTTTCGGAGGTTCAACTGGTTCACAGAGTGCCTTGATGGCTTCCAATGCTTCATCCAGGCGTTCTTTGCCTTTCTTCAGACGGTCTTTCAATAAACCTTCAACATCTGATTTTTCATAAGCATCAAAAGCACCCGATGTATAATCGTTGAAAGCATGTTTTAGACTGTCGAACAAATCCATATAGTCAATGATGTAACCGTAGTCTTTATCCTCGCCATCCAACCGGTTCACACGGCATACCGCCTGAAACAAACCATGATCTTTCAGATTTTTATCAAGGTATAAATAGGTTGCCGGGGGGGCATCAAAGCCGGTAAGCAGTTTGCCTACAACAATGAGCAATTTCATCTGTGCAGGTTCTTCTACAAATTTTTTCTTTACCTCTTTTTCAAACTGTTCTACCTTGTTGATGGCGGCATCGGGGTCTTCGTTGAAATAATTTGTCAGCATTTTCCGGTAAATCTCAAAACGCTGTAATTTTTCCGTATAACCTTCGCCTGTTTCTTCTCCTTTGATGTCGGCATGGGTCGGAACGAAGGAGGTAATGATGGCGCAATTTTTTAACCCGGCATTTTGAAACAGTTCGTAATAACGGCAAGCATTGTAGATACTATCCGAAACCAACAGGGCATTGCCTCTGCCGTTTTGCAACCGTTCTTTTTTTTCCATGTCCATCATGATATCGATCACGATTTTCTCCAAACGAGATTTTGAACTAAACACTTTTTTCTGCGTTCCCCATTTTTGTTTCAGCTCGGTTTTGGTAAACTCGGTCAGCCCACGGGTTTTCAGTTCAAACCATTCGTCAATTTTTTCAAGTGAAGTGATCTTTTGCTCGATGTCTCTGGCCTCATAGCGTAAATCCAATACTACCTTGTCATAAACAGCTTCATCAAATTTGTAGGTGTGGATGTATCTGCCAAAAACTTCCAGACTGGTCTGCTTGTCAGCTTTCAAAAGCGGTGTTCCGGTAAAACCGATGAATAAGGCATTGGGCAAAAAGCCTTTCATGGCATCGTGCAGTTTTCCTGATTGGGTGCGGTGGCACTCATCTACAAATACAGAGATGTCGCCTTTGGCTTTAAAGTTGGTCGGAATGCTGCTTTTCAATTCCTGCAAATAGGCATCCACATCGCCTTCCTCTTTTCCGCCAAACTTATGCACCAGCGAACATAAAAGACAGGGAGAATTACCGTTGAGTTTGTTCAGTAAATCTTTTCCACTTTTGGTCCGGTATATCCTTTCGGAAACACCGTTGTAAACCTTTTCTATCTGCTCGTCTAATTCTTCACGGTCGGTAATGATAAGCACCCTGCCGTTGGGGTTGTATTCCCTGATCCATTTGGTAAGCCACACCATCGTTAAACTCTTTCCACTTCCCTGTGTGTGCCAAATGATACCGCCTTCTTTTTTTCTTATGTACTCTTGTGCTGCCTTAACCCCAAAATATTGATTCGGCCGGCACAGTTTCTTAATGCCACGATCATACACAATGAAATTATGCAGCAGTTCAATAAACCGTTCTTTGTTAAGCAACTCTACAATGTTTTTATCCAAAGGATAATCGTATTTGGCGGCCCTGTCTCTGATGGGTTTGGTGAATTGCAACAGGTAAGTATCGTTTTTATTAATGTCTTCATTTATTTCTTTCCATTTCCAGAAGTATTTTTCTCTGGTATCAATAGCACCATAAGCAATACCTTCAATGTCGTTTCCTGCCATTACATACTGAACGGTTGAGAAAAACGGCTTAATGAAAATATGTTTCTGACTGTCTAAATTCTGCCGGACGCCTTCGGAAATAGAAACGGTGCTTCGCTTGAGTTCCAATACCCCCAATGCAATACCATTTACATACAGTACAATATCAGGGCGTTTACTGTGAACGCCTTTTATGGTAGCTTCCTCGGCAATGGCAAAGTCGTTTTCAAACGGATGTTTCCAGTCAATGAGCCAAACGGTTTCTTTATTTTGCCCAATTTCTGGCTGCACATTCACGCCATAGCGAAGCATGGAATACACTTCTTTGTTTACATCATACAGCGATTTACTTTGGTCATTGGCAACTTTGCCAAATTCGTATAAGGCCTTGCCTATCAGGTTTTTACTGTAGCCTTTTTCGGTGAGCCAGGCGGTTAAGATTTCTTCTTCGATGTTACTGTTATTTTCCCGTTCTTCCCAATTACCCAGATAGCGATACTTCAACTCGTTATGGAATAAAGCAACCACACGATTTTGGGTCTCACGTTCTTTTTTGCCAACGGAACTTAATGATGAATGGTGAGTGGTGAATGGTGAATTATTTTTTATCATTCCTATTCTCTTTTGATGTAATGATAATAGATGCCAACAATTTTTTTAGTTCAGTAACATCTGCAATAATTGATTTGTATTGGCTTTCGTGTAAGTATGCGGATTGAAATAAAAGTTCAATCCAGTAATCCGTTTCGTTAGTTTCTTTTTGAGCAATTGCCATTTTATGAATAAAATCCGATTTGCTTTCAGCCTGCTCTGCCTCTCGAACCAATGCACCAATGGCTGTACCGCTTCTGAGCAATTGTTTACTCAAAACAAATTCCTTCTTTTCCGTTTGTAAATACTGAAACATTTTTACAATACGCAGTGCAAATGCAAAACTCTTATTTTTAATCACATTCTCTTTCATTTACCATTCACAATTTACAATTCACCATTATTAAACAAGCCTGATTTTCCCGGTTAATAAATTTTGCATCATGCCCTGCTTTATCATTTTGTATTTCTCCAATTTCTTTTCCAGTGCTTCTATTTCGGTATCCATGTCGGAAAGGATTTGGGCGATGCTGGTTTGTTCTTCAACTGTAGGTGGAATTGAAACTTCAACTTCTTTTAAGTTTGTTTTGGAAATACCGTATACAGAAACACCTGTTGATAATCTTATGAGAGTATCTTTCACTCCATAATAATTGCGTAGATATCCTTTAAATCCATCAGCTATTATATTTTTATCACTTCTAAGTAGAAGAGTATGCAGCCCTGCTACAATTTTTCTTTTTCCAATATTTTTAATTTCAACACAAGCTCCGAGACCTTCGTAATCTTCCGAAGCATCAGCTACAACCAAATCACCATCTTCAAGGGAGGGAACGCCATTAACTTTTATCTTGTCGATAAAAGGCAGTTCATTGTTAGAGCAATCAAGAAAGCAGTTCCATCTTGTATGAATATCACCATAATGAATATACTCTATTTCTCCACTTTTAACTAAGTCCACCCTTGAATTATTCGCTGTGTTTAGAAATTTAAAAATCTCCCCCAATTTCTTCACCATCCATCCCTCTTTCGGCCTCAGCAATTCCTGCATCGCCCCTTGCTTTATGTTTCGCTTTTTGGCAATGAGTTTTTCTAATTGGGTAATGAGTGCATCGGCATCGTTTAATGCGGTGGCAATGGCGGTTTGCTCGGCTTTTGTGGGGGGGAGGGGAATTTGAAAAGAAGAAAGAGTGTCTCTAGTAATCCCCTGAATTGAAGTTCCCTGATTTTGTGACTTTAGTTCTGTTTGAATAAAATCAAAATATCTAAATAGATAATCTGTGGATAATTCCGATTGCTTAACATATATACCTGTAAAATCTTGACTTATTGCAATATCGAAAGGCGCAATTGCTAACTTTCCAACTCCGGTTCTTGAAACAAATAAAAGATTGCCTTTTTCAATGATATTGGTAGAACTATTTTTGACTGCTTCTTTTGAAATATATCTTCTAATAACAGCAACTTTTTGATTTAAAATATCAGCACCCGTTATCCAAGGAATATTACCATTCCAATATTCAATTACTTGCGTTGAAGGAGTTCCTCCATTAACAAATTTCTCAATTAAATTCCCTAATTGATTCACCTCCCAATCATTTGGAATCACCCCAACCTCTGTTTGTTTAAATTCAGTTTTCACCATTGCCTCTTTCATATTATTTCAACTTGTTCATAACTTCATTCGTCAGTGAATTCATTTTTGAAAATGCAAACCACTTCTTGCCCAGATCTTTCAGGGAGGCCCCTATGTGATAAAGCTCTTTGTCATCTATCATCAGAAAACGGTCATGGCTATTTGTCAAAATTTTTACCTCTATGGCAGGGTATTGGGCGTTGTGCTTTTTCAAGTCTGCCTCCAATTGTTGGCTTATTTGTTTGGTGTATAGAGTGGCTTTTATGCCTTTTGCCCTTTTAGCTAGCAACATCAAAACCGATTCGTCAACATAATTGTCAATCAAAACGAGGGTTTTTTCTGCCTGCTTTATCAGACCTGACACAAAAACATAGGCATCAAATACCTGTCCATCGAAGAAGATGCCTTTTTCGGGTTCTTTGCTTTTGCTTTCCAATGCCCTGAAAATCTGTTCAAACTTCCGGTCAACTTCTGTTTGTTTGAGTTCTAGCCTGTCGATACGTTGAAAAAGAGCGGCATTGCTAAGAATCATTTTCCGCATCTCAACAAAAGCCCGGATTATCCTAAGACTGATTTCAATTGCAACAGGGGTTCTGATAACAGAAGACAACATAGCTACTCCATGCTCGGTAAAGGCAAAGGGTTTGGCGCCACCAAAATAACTTTTTGATGGTATCACAGATTGTGATACCATGTCGTCCATATCGTTATCGGTAAGTTCAAACATGAAATCATCAGGAAACCTGTCAAGATTTCTTTTTACCGTTTGCTTTAATGTTCTTGTTTCTGTTTGATAAAGTTTTGCCAAATCTCTATCCAGCATCACCTGTACTCCCCGGATAATATATATCCGGTTTTCAATTTCTTTTTTGGTTATTATAAACAATTCTTTAGTCATATTTTTAAATTGGTTTCACAGATTGAGATAGGTTTTATTTCTTTCTCAAAATCCCATCTGTATAAGATGCCCTTTTACCTTTTGCTCTAACTTTTCCACTTCGCTTTCTAAAACGGGTAAAGGCGTTTCATACCGTTCTGCCAGTTCCTTAATGCGTTGGGTCAGGTGGTGGCTGATGTTGTCCATTTCTGTACAAATGCGTCGCTCCATGTTGTGCATCCATTTTTTCTCCACCACGATGGTTTTAATTTCGTCTATGCTTAATTTGGGGTATTTGGCAATCACCTTCTTTTCCAAATCAGCCTTTGCGGTTTTTATGTTTGTCTGCACTTCGGCTTCGTCATCCATCAGCTTTTTATACTGCACAAGCATGTCGTATTCTTCGGCATTATCTTCCTGTAGAGACGCACGGCCGTGCGTCTCTACAAGGGCTTTCTGTAAATTGCTTTTGCTGATTTTCCCCTTGTCGTCTACGGCATTGGCGAGCAAACCGTCTTCGCCTCCGTGTTCTTCCCGCAACTCATCTATTTTGGCATTCAGGGTTTCGGCTTGTGCCTCCAAATCGTCAATGGCTTTTTGTTCTTTGGTAAAATATTCCTGTATGATTAAAGCAGGAGGTATCAGTCTGCCCTCCAAACCTTCAATACCTGCCACCTGCTTAACAACTTCTCTATCGCCTTTTTTTGTCTTCTTTTCAATGCGTTTTACCTCATTGCCTGCCTTCCAGCCATCGGCTGCAAGTTCATACATATCATCCTGCATCGTTTCAGCCCAATAATCCATCAGATGCTGATACATGGCGTATTTGTCGGTCAATTGTTTGCCTGTATAATGTTTCAAAAGATTTTCAGAAATCTTGTGTATCTCCTGCTTGGGATGCAACCCTTTGTTTAATGACTTGGTGTAAGCGATGGTTTCTTTTTTCCATGTACCAAACACGGTGTCCATCTTTTTGCTGAAGGCGGTAAACTCCGGATGGTGGAAAATGGTATTTTTCATTTCCTCTTTGGCAATTTTTAATGAAGAATAATTTTTTGAGCCGCACGGCCGTGCGGCTGTACTTTCAGCAGGTTCGAATAAAGCGCTTTTTAATGTGGGATACACTTCCCAATACTTATCCAAATCTTCAATGTCACGGTTGGGAATACCGCCCAGCAAGTGAGCTTCAATGTCTTGCAAGTCCTCCGATTCCTGGCTGTCAATGTATCGGGGGATGTTCAGGTTGTAATCGTTCTTCGGGTCAGCAATTTCCGAAATGGGAATGATGCGTGAATATTTTGGTATTTCGATGCGATTGTTGAAGGTGTCCACAATCTTGTGGATATCCTGCTCCCGAAGACGGTTTTTGTTGCCGTCTTTCATAAAGCCCTTGCCCGCATCAATCATAAAAATGTCTTTGCGGTTTTGGGCGCCTTCTTTATCAATAACGATTAAACAAGCGGCAATGCCTGTTCCGTAAAACAAGTTGGGCGGCAAACCAATAATGCCTTTGATATAGCCCTTTTGAATAATCTTCCTGCGAAGATCAGCCTCAGCATTACCACGAAACAATACGCCCAACGGCATAACAATACAACCCTTGCCCTTTGATTTCAGGGATTTAACCAGGTGCACAAGAAAGGCAAAGTCGCCATTCTTTTTAGGCGGCAGGGCGTCATATCCTTCAAAACGTTTATACATATCGTTGGCGGGGTCCCATCCATTCATCCAGGCTTTGTAACTAAATGGGGGATTCGCAACGGCATAGTCAAACTGTTTGAGTTCACCCGTGGACTCATCAGTAAATTTTGGTGAAGCCAGCGTATTTCCCTGCACAATATCAGAGGCAGGGTTGCCATGCAGCCACATATTCATAACGGCAAGGGCACGGGTGGCATTGTCGTTTTCCTGTCCACAAATGGAAATTGATTTACCCGCCTCATCGGCTACTTTCAGCAGCAAAGAACCTGACCCGCAGGTGGGGTCATATACCGTGGTTTGGCTGGTGGCGTTATGCGGATTAATGCCAATCACTTTTGCCATAATGCGGGATACTTCGGCAGGTGTATAGAATTGACCTTTACTCTTTCCACTTTCGGTAGCGAAGTGTCGCATCAGGTATTCGTAGGCATCTCCCAAAATATCGTCACCCTCTGCGCGGTTACTGCTGAAATCCAGTTCCGGCTTTTCAAAAATTTCAATCAGATTGCTCAGCCGGTCAACCTTCTCTTTGCCTTTTCCGAGTTTTTCGTCATCGTTAAAGTCAGCAACGGTGATAACACCGGTCAGGTCGTTGGCTTTGGCAAGTTCTCCAATAATTGTATTGATTTTGTCGCCAATATCGGACTGTCCTTTCAGCTTCACCATATCTTTGAAACTGCCGCCTTTGGGAATATCAACCAATGCGCCGCCTTTGTCGGATACGTATTTCATGAACAACAAAACCAATACATAATCCTTGTATTGGCCTGCATCCATGCTACCTCTCAATTCATCGCAGCTTGCCCAAAGTGAACTATATAATTCTGATTTTTTTATTGCCATAGCATATAACTTCCTCTTACAACTTATTCATAACCAATCTTGCTTTATTTAAATGGGTCTTCTAAGTTTTGTGTGGGTAAATTTCCAATAAGAACTTCCTCTTTAGCGCAAACATAGTATCCGAATAATGAAACCGAACATATCATCAATTACAGAAAGATTCCTCAGTCTGTCATTGCGAGGGTCTTTTCCGAAGCAATCTCTTCTGAAATATTCAAGGGATTGCTTCGGAAAAGACCCTCGCAATGACATGTTAAGTACCTGAACATAAATATTTGCATACTGAAAACCCCTGTATACAAAGATACAGGTACAAAAATTTGTGGTCAGGTACTTAAGAATCCTCTCCATTTCATTATCTGTGTCTATCTGTGTCCATCCGTGGTTAATTCTCGCAATGACATGTTAAGAATCCTTTACATTTTATTCACTTACCTATGAGCCAAAGACTCAACTTTCTCCATATTCTGTTCGGTTTCATTTATTGAATACTATAATAAGGCTTTTCAGGTTTTTGTATATTGCACTATAAGCCTTTATTATTCTCATTCATCACATTTGAAAGTATTTTCGTTTGATTTGGTGATGTTCCGGGGACACATGGGGACAGTTTTTTAGGGGTGGCAAAAGCCATAAGTAGTTATAAGTAAATACTTAAAAAATGGAGACGAGGGGAATCGAACCCCCGACCTTCTCGTTGCGAACGAGACGCTCTCCCGGACTGAGCTACGTCCCCATAGAATTTCTATTTCGGAGAAAATGTTAAAAGATACAGTTCTGTTATTATTATATATTTCATACTTTTAATTGCAAAATATTTCTTCGTTTCTGCTGTAAGGAATACATCTATTACAAAACTTCCCGCGTAGCCACACCACTTTTTCTTGCGGCATCGGCAACTGCCCGGGCTACATCTCTATGGACATTCCCGTTAAATACCCCTGGTATAATGTAGTCTTCTGATAGGTGTTCTTCTTCAATACCACAAGCAATAGCGTAAGCCGCTGCCATCTTCATCTCATCGTTAATTGTTGTTGCCCCGCTATCCAGCGCCCCCCTGAAAATACCGGGAAAACAGAGTACATTATTGATTTGATTCTGATAATCCGACCGGCCTGTGGCAATAATTCTTGCAATGCCCTCAATTGAATCCGGCTCAATTTCAGGATCAGGGTTTGCCATAGCAAATACGATAGGATTTTCATTCATGGTTTTTACCAAATCCTTATGGATAATATTGGGGCCGGAAACGCCAATAAAGACATCTTTGCCTCTCATGGCATCGGCCAGAGTCCCTTTTTCCCTATTTGGATTTGTGATTTCTGCCAAAGCTTCCTTGTCAGGATTCATGCGGACTTTTCTGCCTTTATAGATAGACCCTGCAGTATCGCATACTACGATATTTCTTGCCCCGTCCCTGAGGAGTATTTTGGCAATAGATGTTCCGGCGGCGCCAGCGCCGCTGATAACAATTGAAATGCCTTCCATTTCTTTTTTAACTACTTTTAGCGCATTGATAAGACCTGCGAGGCAAACCACCGCAGTGCCATGCTGATCATCGTGAAATATAGGAATAGCTAATTCTGCCTGTAATCTCTTTTCGATTTCAAAACAGCGCGGGGCCGAGATATCTTCCAGATTAATGCCCCCAAAAGTAGGGGCAATATTTACAATCGTTTTAACTATTTCATCTACATCCTTTGTGTTAAGAAGAATGGGAAATGCGTCTACATTCCCGAATGTTTTGAATAACATGGCCTTGCCTTCCATGACAGGCATTCCTGCTACAGGACCAATATCACCTAACCCAAGGACCGCCGTGCCATCGGTTATAACAGCAACGGTATTTTTGATAATAGTATATTCCCTGGCTAGTTCAGGCCTTTCCTGAATGGCCTTACATACCTTTGCTACGCCGGGTGTATATACCCTTGAAAGGTCCTCAAAGGTAGTAATATGAATACGGTTGCAGAGAAAAATTTTTCCTTTTTCATGAAGTTCGAAGACCTTATCTTTCATGCTGATTATTTCTATGTATTCTTTTCCTATAGCAGAAAGAGCATTTGCAATTTCTTTAACCTGCTTATCTGTAGTAACGTACACAGCTAAATCCCTAATCTTAAATTCCCTATCCACTTTAATGATCTGGATATTACCCATACTTCCACCTAATTTACCAATGGCGCTGAGCGCCCTGCCAAGTGTACCTGGAACATTTTTTAATTTTAGACGAATGGTTACGAGATTTTCTGCAAGTTTCATAAATTTTCAGTCTCCTGAGTAGCATTGAATGTAATGTATAGAATAGTGAAGATATACTGTTATGAGATAAGAGAAAAGACAATTTGCAGCGCATTATATCAATCGGCTGCAAAAAAGCATAGAATTATAGTAATTACTCAAACAAAAATGTGCTGCGCCTTGTCTTGATGTTTAGGAAATTCAAAGTTTGCGTCAGATCATACCGGACAACCCCCTGAATCCCCCTTTTTTAAGGGGGACTTGAAGAAATCCCCCTTA
>SULG01000085.1 GCA_005524015.1 Candidatus Jettenia ecosi | reverse complement strand
TTATACAATTTAATGAAGCCTTTGGCGACTTTTTATAGCATCTTTGCAAGGGGTAGGGGCGAACCTTGTGTTCGCCAAATGGGAGACAAACAGAAACGTTTTGAATTACGCAGGGCAAGGGCGAACACAAGGTTCGCCCCTACACAAAAGAATATTGACATTCCTTAACACCGGGTGAACAGTGGATGATGTCTTTATCTGAATGCCCTTTTATACACAGCGTCATTAATCAGATACGAATCTCCGTTTTCACGGGGACAAGTATGTCATTCCCGCAGAAGCAGGAATCCAGAAAAATACTGGATTCCGGGTCAAGCCCGGAATGAAAGATAATTGTAAACTTATGTCGCTATGTATAACTTCTTAATGTGAAGAAGGAGCTCCGTGTGATGGAGACATACTTTTACTCGCCTCATATTTTTTGAATTCGTTGAATGCCTCTTCAGCCTCGTCACTCATCCCTTTTAACAAGTAAACAACTCCTAAATAGTTATGCGCCGTTCCCAGTTTCGGATCCAGTTCGAGGGCTTTTTTATGAGCAGCAATAGCCTCATCCAATCTTTTTTGCTTACAGTATGTTAAACCAAGCTCATTATAGGCTGAGGCAAGTTTAGGATTTAATTCCAAAGCCCGCATCTGCATATTTACTGCATCCTCAAACTGCTCATTCATGCGATAAACAACACCTAAGCTAAAGTATATCATCGGATCTTCGGGTTTTAACTTCAGTTCTTTTCTATACACCTCTCCGGCTTTATCAAATCTTCCTAAGGTGTAATATGCCTTTCCAAGTTTTTCATAGGCATTAGCCATGGTCGGATCAAGCTCGATTGCTTTCTCCCATGCAGCAATCGCTGTATCAAAGCTGCCTTTTTTGATATGCTCTAATCCATAATTATAATACTCTGCCGCCGTCATTTTTTCCGGAAGCTTAATCTCTTTTTTTACTTCCTGAGTATCTGAAGATCCTTCTGATACAACATCCTCATTTGCATTAATACCTTCAGATGCCTCTTTTTTACCACATCCGGTTATGGATATGCAGAACACTATACCGGCAATTGTTATTATTGGTAAATTTCTTCCAATCATCCCCATCGTATTTTATTCTCCAAACAATAATTACTTGTTGAGCCATAAATAAAATGGCCTTGAAAACACATTATTAGGACATTCGCTGCGCCATGAAAGATGCGATTTCTTTAAATACTGTTTTGTTTTCAACAGGAATCTCATCAATAGTCTTATAAGCCTGTTTTACGAGATCTTCCGCATAATCCTGAGCATATTGTATAGCATGATATTTTTTGTATATATCCAGTACCCATTTTATATCGTTATCGGTTGTTTTATCCCTGGGTTTTAACATAATATCGCGCAAGCATTTTTTATCATCCGCACAAGCAACTTGCAACGTATAGGAATATAAAAAGCTTGCCTTACCTTCTTTCACATCGGAGCCAATCACCCCTCCCCGTCCCTTTCCATGAGTCATATCAATGAGATCATCACGGATTTGAAACGCTGGTCCCATTGTCTTCCCCAACATCCATATCTTTTCAACAACCTCTTCTGAAGCACCCGATACTATAGCCCCGCCGACCATACCACAAGCAAGATAATACCCCGTCTTAAGCTCGGCCATTTGCATGTAGTTATCGACTGAGAAATCTTCCGAGGCCCTTGCGCCAATATCTATTGCCTGGCCCTCAACCGTTTTCCCATAAGTCAACGTGAGCGCCTGTAATAATTTTATCTTTTTTTCCAGTGATACAGAACTCTCCAGGATGCTTTTATACGCGCAGGCGAGAAGATAATCTCCTGCGTTTATCGCATGAGCTATGCCGTATTTCATCCATACGGTAGGCTGATCGCGTCTTATCGTATCCCCGTCTTCAATATCATCATGCATAAGAAACATATTATGCATAGCCTCGACGGCAAGAGCGAAGGGTATTGCATCTTTTGTATTTCCCCCCAATGCCTCACAGGTAATTAAACATATGGCAGGTCTCACCCTTTTCCCTCCTGTATACAGGTGATGCCATATAGGCTCGCTTAAATAATTTTTTTTATGAGGGGGTATTAACTCCTGTAATAATTGGTCTATTTTTGCACCATAGGTTTTAATTGATTCATCGATCGACATCTCTGATCCTTTTCCAAAGCACATAAGCCTATAAAAAGATTAAGAATAAGACAAGACTGCAGAAGTAAATTTGAGAAAACTACGATACAAAATAAACTGCTTAAACGGTTTAAACGATTTAAGCGGTTTGCACAACAGAGAAAGATACTATTCCCGCCCGAGAAATTCACCCGTCCTTGTATCTACTTTAATTCTCTCACCACTATTGATAAATAACGGGACCTTTACGACAAGTCCTGTCTCTAACTTTGCAGGCTTATAAACATTCACTACCGTGTCCCCTTTTTTACCCGGATCTGTTTCGGTAATTTTTAAAACAACCGATGTTGGCAATTCTACGGAAATAGCTTTACCTTCATAAAAGGCTATCTTTGCCTGGCTGTTTAAGGTCATATAAGGAATGGCATCTTCTACTGCTTCTTTCGGTAATAATATTTGCTCATAATTTTCTGTATCCATAAAGCAATAATTTTCACCATCTTTATAAAGATATTCCATCGTGCGATGCTCCAGGAATACATCCTCCAGTTTATCGGTAGACCGAAACCTCTTCTGAACCACACTCCCCTGCTTTAGACTCTTTAATTTGGCCTGTACCATACCCCGCCAGTTTCCAGGGGTCACGTGCTGATAATCAACTACAAGGTATAATTCACCGTCCATTTTGATCACGGTACCCCTTTTAATTTCTGTAGCGCTTACCACTGTAATAACTCCTCCATAAAATAAATAAACTAAATGTATATAAATTCCGCCATTACGGTATCTGCGACAAATAATCCTTTTTCTGTAAGCTTTAATCTCTCATCATCATAACTTACCAATCCAGCCTTTCGTAATATGCTTATAGTATCTCCAAATTGATCTTGTATCGTAGAGCCAAACCGCTCATAAAAATCTGTATTTGTTATGCCTTGCCGTAATCGTAAGGCCATAATAACGGTTTCAGATACAAAATGATCTTGCGGTAAACATTCACGAAAGGATTTTACATCTTTTTTATTCTCATGCATTCCATGAATATAACGAAACACATCTTTTTCATTCGACATCCTCATACCATCAATAAAAGAGTGCGCTCCTGCCCCCACACCTACATAGCTTGTATTCCTCCAATAGACATAATTGTGAGAGCATTCGTATCCGCTCTTTGCAAAGTTTGATATCTCATAGTGGTTATAACCTTTCAGGGTTAAATACTCTATGGCCGTTTTGTACATCTCTAGCTCTGTGTATTCATCCAGTTTACGAATAACCTCATTCTTTAAATCCCTGGTAAGTGGCGTTTCCTCCTCATAGGTAAGGGCATACGTCGATATATGTTCGGGGTTCAGTGCAATTGCAATTTCTAAATCTTTCTTCCAGTCATCAGGGGTCTGTTCCGGACATCCAAATATTAAATCGATATTAATATTCTTAAAGCCTGCATTTCTTAACAAGGAAAAGGCGTTTCTCGCATCATCGCCTGAATGGATACGGCCGAGGAATTGTAATTGTCTATCCTGAAATGACTGTATACCCAGACTTACACGGTTCACAGCATACTCCTTTAACAATCGTACCTTATCTGCCGTCAGTGTACCCGGATTAGCTTCAACGGTATACTCCTGTGTTTGAGATGTTGGATTATAACGGATGACGCCGCGAAGGAGTCCTTCTAATTGGATTGCAGATAAGAGGCTTGGTGTTCCCCCCCCTATATAAATAGTAGTAAATGTATATTGGGATTCTAAGGTATTTAATTCCTTGCTAAGGGCGTGAAGATAGCGGTCAACTACGCGTGATTCCGATACCATTGAATTAAAATCACAGTAGTTACACTTTTTTGCGCAGAATGGGATATGTATATAAAGGGCGGTGGGAAGAATATGTTTTTTAGATGTCATTGTATAATGTAAAACGAGAAGCGCATTAAAAGCTAACCCTCTGTCTTCCTCTCCGCGTTGCTGTGTTATGTTGCTGGAGACAGGCGAGCTCTTTCTTTATAATATCTTTATAATAGCGTAATCTTGTATTGGGGTCTTCCAAAATACCTTTAAAATTTCTTTTGGGATCTTTGTAAATAAGTTTAACAGGTATCTCTTTTACCCGTAAGCCCAGCTTCCATGCCTGAATCCATAACTGTAATGGCATACCGTATCCATACTCCGTTACATGCATTGCCTTCAACTTTTTAACTTTGTAAGCTTTAAAACCACAAAATGCATCTGTTATATGGAAACGGGTTATGCAATTTAAAATCTTTGTAATCTCTTTATTGATGAGATATCGGTCTTTGGGAACCTCTTTCCCTGTTTTTGCAGGGATAAAATATCGGGATCCGGATAAAATATCATAGTCGTAAAAGGGAATTTCCTTTAAAAATAGTGGTATCTGCTCTGGTTCATGTTGTCCATCGCCGTCAATCGTTACTACATAATCATATCCCTTGTTTATTGCAAAGGTAAATGCATCTATGATCGTCTTGCCATATCCGAGATTTTTTGAGTGGATAATCATGTGTATATCTTCGATATGCATCAAGTTTTCGCGGAACTCATCAGACGAACCGTCATCTATCACAACAATATCAAGGGAAAGGTTCTTGATTTTTTGAATGATGTCGTACACATCAATCTCATTAAAGACAGGTATGGCGACAAGGATTCTGTTTTCATCCATAAATGGTTCATTGTTTGTTCATAAAAGTTAAACGGAAAGGGCTTGCCTGTATAAATATTCCAGAGGTACTATGCATTAATAATTCACACTCATTTTCGATGCTTCCACAGTATTCCTTAATAATATAGCCATGGCTACTGGTTCGACCCCGCCGGGGACAGGTGTTATATGTGAGGCAACTTCCTTCGCTGTTCTGAACTCAACATCGCCGGTAATCTTCATCTTCGGTTTATCGTTTTTACTTATAACAGAGTTCCCCTGCGCATCAAACTCTTTTACATGGTTAATCCCAACATCTATCACAATTGCCCCTGGTTTTATCATATCCCCTTTAATAAGTTCTGCCTTTCCAACGGCTACAACTAAAATATCGGCCTTTTTCGTTTGGACAGAAAGATCTTTCGTGCCCGAGTGGCATATGGTAGGCGTTGCGGACAGATCCAACAAGAGTAAACTAACCGGTTTTCCCACCATGGCGCTACGGCCGACAATTGTCGCTTCCTTTCCCCTGATTTCTACGCCTATCGATTTAATAAGTTCTACGGCAGCCATAGCTGTGCACGGTACAATCCTTTTTTTATTGCCATAAATAAGCTCGCCTATATTGGCAGGATTTATTCCCTCCACGTCTTTGTGGGGAACAATTACCCTGTGTACCTTTTTTACATCTAAGCCATCAGGCAATGGTACTTGCAGAATAATTCCTGTCACACGAGGATCGTTATTTAATTTTTTTATATGTTCAACGAGAGCCTCTTCTCCCGTATCAGATGCCAGCTCATCCACGGTGCAGGTAATGCCTATCGCCTCACACTGTTTTTTCTGATTTTGGATATACAGGCGCGATACTGCATTTTCACCCACTTGAACAGCTTTTACATGGGGAAAGATGCCTTTTTTCCTTAACATGCTGATCTCTTCAATCAACGGTTCCCGAATCTTTTCAGCAACAAATTCACCATCAATGATTCTTGCCGACATAGCCATCCTTTTTCATATATAATATTCTCCAAATAACCCTTCTCTCTTTCCTGCTAATCTTAAGTATTTTACAACTTTATTATAGAAGAACAGTCAATAGTATAGCAAGGAAAAACCCCCTCCGGAGATAATACTTCTGGTAACATTAAAAGATTGACATCCCTAACCTTACCTGATAAAATTACGCACGATTGAGATGAGGATTTATCCTCTCCTTTTACAAAGAGGAGTTAATAAAGAGGCACACCTTAATAGATAGCAGTACAAGTCAAAACCGGATTTTTAATGAGTGAAAAATACCTTCTCCCGATACATAATAATCTGGTTATTCCATACATGCGTTAGCCCGGTTTATGGTAGAGAATTAATGTTTTTCCCAAAATCAAATTATCCGAGGTAAAAAATTGAGAGTAAAAGTCGCTAAAACTGCTGGGTTTTGTATGGGCGTCCGAAGGGCGATGGACACCCTTTTAGACGCTGCAAATGAAAAAGACGGTGATGGTAAGGTTTATACCGATGGACCTCTTATCCACAATCCGCAGGTACTCGAATATTTAGAAAAAAGAGGAATTCAAATTGTTAATGGACAGACGGATCTCTCGAAGAGTACGGTTATTATAAGGGCACATGGTATTACACCCAGCCGCAGAAAAGAGATCGAACAGACGGGCGCAAAGGTCTGTGATGCTACGTGTCCTCATGTAATGAGAGTCCAATCAATAATTAAAAAATATGCTGCACAAGGATATTCAACGGTAATCGTAGGGGATAAGGGACATGCTGAGGTTATTGGCTTACTGGGGTATGCAGAAGGAAAAGGATACGTTATACAGGAATTAGAAGAAATTGAACATCTTCCGTCTATGGACAAGGTGTGTATTGTAGCCCAGACAACTCAGGACAGACGGATGTTTAAAGAGGCGATAGGCAGGCTCAAGAAACGTTATTCTCATTGTGAGTCATTCGAGACTATTTGCAGTTCCACGTATAAACGGCAGGACGAGGTTATCAACCTTACCAAATCTGTGGATGCCATGATTGTTGTTGGCGGGAGAGGAAGCGCCAACACCACACGGCTTGTTAAAATATGCGAGTCTCAGGGGACTCCGACAATTCATGTAGAAACTGATGCAGAGCTGGACCTCGATAAGCTGAAAGATTATGATACCGTCGGTGTAACGGCAGGCGCTTCAACCCCTAACTGGATGATCAAAAGAGTCGTTGAAAAGGTGCATTCATATAAAGTTAATCGATATGAGAGATTGTTATTTGGTATAAAAAGTATTGCCAGTTTTTTCGTTGGAAGTTGCATCTTTGTAGGACTCGGAGCTGCAAGTCTCAGTTACGCAAGCGCTGCTTTACTGGGAATTGAACCCAGATTACATTTTTGTTTGATTGCAGCGTTATTTATATTCTCCATGCAAGTCCTCAATCACTTCTCCAATAAAGAAGCCGTGGCGCTAAATGAGCCGGTAAGGGCAAAATTATACGAAAAAAAGCAGCATCTTTTCATCGGTCTTGGCATCGCCGGAGCAGTGGCGTCTTTTGTTTTAGGCTTCATGATTAGCAAACCAATTTTTTTCTGTATTTTCCTTGCCAGTCTCTTTGGCATTTTCTACCGGTTGGAAATAATACCAAAGAAATTATCCCGTATTATCAGGTACAGAAGTCTTGAACAAATACCTGGCTCAAAAGAGATCTTTTACGGAATTGCGTGGAGTGTCAGCACAGCTCTGATACCGTTTCTCGGAATGAGAAGAAGTTTTATGCCGTCACTCTCCATTGCTATCGCATTTACCTTCAGCATCGCATTTATCAGAGCAGTCGTTCTTGATATCCGTGATATCCAGGGTGATCGTATCCTGGGGAAAGAGACGATTCCTATTGCAATCGGGAAGGAACGAACAAAGACGATTCTCATCATCATTACTGCATTAATAGCGATTTTATTATCCGCAAGCCCGCTTCTTGGATGGACAACTAGCCTGGGATATTATTTACTACCCTGTATTGCTTATGCTTATGGATATCAATATCTATTTTATAAACGCATTGTTTTCGAAGGATTACTCCTTGAGACTATTGCAGATTTCAACTTTATCTTAGCTGGTATTATTGCTTTTCTATGGAAATCCAATTATCTTTAACATATCAATAGATTATGGAAGAAAAAACACAAGGGATATTCGCTCAATTTAAAAAAGATGTCAGGAAAAGGATGTTAACAGGATTACTGTTAATCCTGCCTGTATATGTTACCTTCTTTGTTGTAAAATTTCTTTTCAGTTTTGTAGGAGGCACCCTTGCTCCGATCGTAAAAAAAATACTACAATTTTACGGTGTTGCCTTACCAAGAAGCTCTGTCGATGAATTTATTATTACGTTTCTTGGGCTTATCCTTACCTTTATATCATTATACTTCATTGGTATTTTTGCAGCTAATTTTGTCGGTAAAGCTATTATCAAGTATTTTGAAAATCTGTTAACAAGAACCCCTATCGTTCGAAATATATATTCATCAGTAAAACAGATAATTCACTCAGTAAGCTTGCCTGGCAAACAAGCCTTTAAACGTGTAGTCCTTATAGATTTTCCGAAAGAAGGCACAAAATCAATCGGATTTGTTACCGGCGCTACAGAATATAGCCACGGGAAAAAACTTATAAACGTGTTTATTCCAACGACACCAAATCCGACAACAGGATTTTTGATATATACTACGGAAGACTTAGTTACCGATACCAACCTTACCGTAGAAGAGGCGTTTAAAGCCCTCTTCTCAGGTGGTGTTCTGACACCTCCAGACATAACATCGGCATTTAGAAAAGCGGATACTCAGAATAAGGGTTAAATGAATTCTTTGTATAGCATAGTGTTCGTCCTCTGGCTAATTGATATAATCACATTTCACGGGAGTGCATGTCGGCTGGTGTCGGCGACGGACTTCAAATCCGGTCTGTCCCGCTTTTAGCGGGATAGGTGGGTTCGATTCCCACACGCTCCCGCCATTAAATCTTTATTTACTAAAGACTTATGACTTCCCCTCCCCCCTAAAAAACCGTCACCAAGCCGTCACCAAATCGCATATATATGCTTTACCATACATACAAAAATATTCTTAACTTTACCCATAGAAGAAGTATTACCTAAAATATTTGCTCGCTATTTATGCTGTTTTTGTAAAACTATCTGAGTAGTTAATTGACTTGAATAAAAGGAATTGCTACCATGCCTCAGCAACAATTCACGCTTTTTAGCAAAGTTAGACCGATAATTTAATGAATAAGGAGAGTTAGATGGGTTGTATAAAAATTGTATCTATGTTTATCATTTTAATAATTTCTGGATGTACTACGGTTTATAAGAAGGCAGATCTCCAATCCGAAAAGGAAAGAGAAATAACCGTAGGTATTGTTCAAAAAGAAATAAAAATCGGCATGTCTCAAGCCGATGTGGCAAAAGTTTTAGGATCTCCAAATATTGTTACAAAGGATACCGAAGGAAAAGAAACTTGGGTATATGATAAGATTGCAACCGAAGCATCGTATGCAAAAAGCGAAGCATATGGAACATTGATTTTATTTTGAGGAACAACCGAAAAAGGAGCAAATAGCCAAACACAAAAGACCTTAACGGTGATTCTTAAATTTGATTCAAATAGTAACGTGGAATCGTTTTCATATCATTCAAGTAAATTTTAATTTTAAGGGAAAAGCCATGAGGAAAATCCTAGGTATTATAGCTATAGGAATAATCGGAATAACAGGCTGTGTATCAACCCCACAACCACCACCTATCCCCCAATTAACACAGCTCGAAATAAGACAGATACAGGCCCGTGAATATGAATCAGCTAATCTCAATATTGCAATGAAAGCGGTGATATCAGCTCTTCAGGATGAAGGATTTATTATTGAAACTGCTAATCCCGAATTAGGCCTTGTTACTGCAGCAAAAGAAATATACGAAGTAGACAAAGCAACTAAAAATTCAGTAGAGTTTTGGCAGGGAGTCGGAATGGGGACATATCAAACAACAAAAAGATTTGAGACGTCAACAACCATTGAAAATTATGGTAAAGGAATAAGAATAAGGATAAATATTGTAGCTAAGGCAGTATCTAACTCAGGAGGTAATATTTGGTCACAACCAGTATATGACGCAAAAATTTACCAAGATATTTTTTCTAAAATAGATAAATCTGTTTATCTTGAAAAAGAAAAAATATAGGATTTTAGTCAAAATTCCACACAGGGTTAAAAAACATGAGAGTTAAAAAGGTAAAAATAGGAATAAAAAGCCTTAAAGATGTCCTTAATGATACAAAAGAGGCTATGAGAAAACTTGAACGAGGAGAGAAGGTTAAACCTGAAAAAGAGCTTTACTTTGAGAGTATTAAAGGGTTTAGAAAGGCTATTACTCCGAAGAGAGTTGAGTTACTCCATGTAATTAAAGAGAAACACCCTAAAAGCCTTCAAGAGCTTGCAAGACTATCCAAGAGAGATATAAAAAGCATTGTAACTGATATTGCTATATTAGAAGAATTAGGCTTAGTAGATATGAAACGAAAAAAAGAAGGGCGAAAGGAATCAATACCTACCGTAGAATATAATAAGATAAATTTAGAAATAGCAGTTTAACAATAACAATGCTCTTTTGCATCCTCTTTTGCCTGATCACCTGTGTAGCCTTGATCCACAAAGGTTATCAAGGCGGCGTTACTTCCAGAATCTCCTGGCACAGCCTCTTCACCTGGGCTCGTTCCTGCTCATTGACAGGAGTTACCGGCAGAGCCAGAAGATGTCCGAGAGTATCAACAGCCATAGGGATCTTGCTTCCTATTTTCTTCTTATATCCATCATATCCGGCTCTTCACCCACTCTCAGGGGTAGATTGAATCGTCTGGCTATCGATAATCGCTCTAGAAGGCTCCTTTTCCCTTCCTTGTGTATGGTTTTCTTTTGTTTTGATTGGATTCCATACCCAAATTAGTAGTTACTCAAAATACTGTTGGATCATAGTAGAGGCGAACCTTGTGTTCGCCCACCCTTTGTGTAAATTCAAGACCTGAGCGTTTTCCCACGATCAGGGCGAACACAAGGTTCGCCCCTACCCGGGTTTTGCATCTTATTTTGAGTAATTACCCAAATTATAACAATTTTACCTACAAAAGTGCATAACATGCTCTAGATATTCTATCTAGAAAAGAATATGCAACCATGATTTGGTTGCATTCCTTCGTTTCGGATACTATAATAAAGCAATGAGTAAAGCCGAAAAACTACTAAAACGTTTCTTATCGAAACCCAAAGACTTTACTTACAACGAGCTTAAGAAGCTCTTAGCTGGTTTTGGGTATGAGAATATCAGCTCAGGCAAAACAGCAGGGTCAAGGGTGACCTTTATAAGTTCTGAGACTAAACACATTATTAAACTTCATAAGCCGCATCCAAGATCTGAACTTAAACGATACCAGTTAGATTATATAGAGGAAACACTGCGAGACAAAGGGGTGATATAATGAAAGATGTTTTAACATATAAGGGGTTTATTGGCTCTGCCCATTTCAGTGCTGAGGATAAGGTCTTTCATGGAAAGGTAGAAGGCATTGATGATCTTGTAACGTTTGAAGGCTCTACCGTAGAAGAGCTTATAAAAGCATTTCGTGAAGAAGCAGACGACTATATTAGACTATGCAAGGAGCAGGGCAAAGAACCTTTGAGATCGTACAAGGGTAGTTTTAATGTCCGCATATCTCCAGAGCTTCATAAAAAGGCAGTGGAAAGAGCCAGGACATTAGGTATAACCTTAAATAAACTTATCCAAAGGGCTGTAGAAAAGGAAACGATAGGGAATTAATTGACTCTCCCCTGAATTATAGAAACGTGTTTATGAATCAATTCCCACTGATGACAAACCCGTCCACTTTAAGTATCCAAAGAATCCCCCTTATCAAAGGGAGATGATATAAATTCCCCCTAATAAAGGGGGCCAGGGGATTGTTAATTCCAGTATCTCAAAAAGAGATTGCTTCGAATAATACCTCGCAATGACCGGCGGGATAGTCTTTCCTCTGTTGAGGATATGTTCGGTTTCATCCTTGAAATACTATAGGCTAAGACCTCTCCACTGAAATGCCGGGATAGTGGTCTGTCAGTGGCTCTTTGTCTCGTATTATCCGGTCTTGTTTCCGGATATCTTCCCGTAAATACTTCGGCAGATTAAAGAGGGCATGATGGGTAATACTATCGTAGAAACGCAGTGTAGTGGCGAGCCTTGATGAAATTCTGGTATCAATCTCCTCACCCGTAATATCCAGGTTGCCCGGATTATGCGTTGCCATAGTAAACCCCCATTGCAATGCGTAGGAAGGAATGTAAGTAACATAGGGATATACATGAGGAAATACCTTATTAAGGGTATTGCAGATACTGGTAAACACTTCATTCTCGGTAAGAGAGGCTGCTCCAGACTGCACAAGGAGTATGCCGTCATTAGTAAGTCTTTCAGCAATAATTTGATAAAATTCCAGGGTAAAAAGCATAAAAGAAGGACCTCCCTCCAACGGATCATTCACGTCTATAATAACGACATCAAATCGTTCCTGTGTCTGTTCCAAATATCTCCTGCCGTCTTCAATGATAAGCTCTGTACGGCTATCGTCGAATGCGCCCGCATGGAGCGAAGGAAGATACTTCCTGGCGCATACAATCATTTCCTTATCGATATCGACCATCACGGCCTTTTTTACCGTCCTGTAACGAAGCGCTTCTCTGAGAGTGGCGCCTTCACCACCACCTAAAACAAGCACACGTTCCGGACATGGATGTAAAATCAGGGATGGATGCACGAGCGCCTCATGATAGATAAACTCATCCGCCTCTGCTGATTGAAGTTCATTTTCCAGAATGAGGCATCTCCCATAATTATACGTATCTACGATAATAATTTTTTGAATCCCGGACTGAACCTGATACACAACATCCTTGAAGGCATGCTTATGCAGTTCGTAATTGTTAAAATAATCTTCTATCCAGCTTCCTGACATTTTTTCCATATAGCCCTTTCATGTAGGGTATAAAAAGATTGGTAAATGCTCGGAGGGAAAACACGACTGGTTGCCTTCTCCCTTTTGTTCATACCATCCCATACGAATTAAGTACCTGTTGTTCCATCTTTCCATCTTGTTCCCAAACTCTTCCCCATTTCCATGAGGACATGGTTTGGGAACATGCATGTACGGGAAACTCTGTTTCCCGATGAAACTCGAAACAGAGTTTCGAGGCAACTGTGTTCCCAAACAGAGTTTGGGAACAAGATGCTTTTGGTAAGATGCTCCCGGAAGGACAAATACAATTCTTCAAAGCTCCTGATTCGCTTCCGTTGATTTATTCGCTTGTATCTTTTTAGGCAAAAAAATTCCCCTTTTTAGTTCCAGAGTCGAAGTCTCTTTTGCCTGGAATGCCTGTATTATATGAGAAGCAGCATTTTGCGGGTCGATTGTATTACCGCAAATAAAGATGTCGGTAGCGGCATATCCATATTCAGGCCATGTATGAATAGAGATATGCGATTCAGCAAGTATGGCGACACCGGTTACACCATAGGGACTAAACCGGTGACATACCACATTCACCAGAGTTGCCTTCATAGCCTCCGTAGCTTTGGTAAGGATCTCCTGTATACCATCGGCATCATCAATAACATCCTTACAACATCCCCACATCTCCAGAACGATATGTCTACCTAACGTATCCAATACTTCTCTCCTCGTATTAAGCTGCACAAAATCAAGATGTACCGATAGAAAACGGTTTGATTCTAGAATGAATTTTTAGACTTGTCAAGAATGAATCCGGAGCAGAAATATTTTGACAATTCAAATTTCATCCTGTATAGTGCTAAAAAATTATGAAGAATACTGCCAGTCAAAATACCCTTCAATCACCTCTAAATCCACACCCTTATTAATCCCCCCTAACCCCCCTTTAGCAAAGGGAGGAATAGAGAGATTAGCAAAGGAAGGGACGGAGGAGTTTTCAGAGGGGGAGATGGTAGGAGAGTTGCAAACGGGTGGCACGGACAAACTCGTTTGCCCGTGCTTATTTACCTACGTACATGGATATGGATTACAAAACACTGATAAACGTAGAGACGCATTATTATGCGTCTGTACAGTCAGTGCCACCCCAGGAACCGGCTTATAGAGGATGGAGGGATTTCTAAAGGGAGAGATGGAGAGATTAGCAAAGGGGAGAACTGAGGGATTAATAAAGGGATGCCCAGTAGAATTAGTAAAGGGAGATAGCGGGGATTTGGGGAGGAATTTAGCGTTATTCTCATACCATTTTGTTGGCGTGGGCGGTATTGGCATGAGCGCCATCGCTCAGGTACTGAAGGAACAAGGCCACACGGTTAGCGGTTCCGATAGAAATTATGACAGACATATTACCCCTTATGTATTTTCCAAACTTCTGTCTCAGGGCATTTCACTCCACCCTCAGGACGGTTCGGGTGTTAACGAAAATACACATTTTATCGTTATCTCCTCCGCCATTGAAGAAGAAAATCCGGATATTAAAAAGACCCGGCTACTTAACAAAAAGATTATAAAACGCGCCAATCTTCTGGCTGAGATATTTAACCATAAATATGGAATTGCTATTGGAGGAACAAATGGAAAGACTACCGTAAGTTCTATGGTCAGCTATATCCTTGATTATGCCAACCTGTCCCCTACTATTATTGTAGGTGGGTGTATCAAGAACTATGTTGATAAAGTCCATTTAGGTAATGCAAAAATGGGCACATCAGACATCATTACCATAGAGGCCGATGAGAGTGATGGCAGTATCGTCTCCTATACACCACAAACATCTGTCATTACGAATGTGTCTAAAGATCACAATACTATCGAAGAGATATCGAAGATGTTTGTAACCCTTTCAGAAAATACCAAAAAACTGCTCATTCTCAATGCCGATTGTCCGCATTTGAAAACGATACATTTTAAGCATAAAAACATCGTTACCTATGGATTACATAATGGCGCTGCTATAAGCGCAAAAAATATAACTTATAAACCATTCCAAACCCTGTTCGATGTAAATAGTCAGTCTTTTGAGATACATCTTCCCGGTTCTTATAACGTATCAAACGCACTTGCAGCTATTGCCGTTGCCAGAAGTCTGAATATCCCTGATAGTAAAGCAGCCGTAGCGCTCAAACAGTTCAGAGGTGTACAGCGCAGGATGGATAGTATCGGAGAGGTTCACGGAATAAGGGTGATAGACGATTATGCCCACAATCCGGAAAAAGTTAAGGCAGCAATACAGGCAGTAAAATTACACTATAAGCGTATTATCGCTATCTTTCAACCTCACGGTTACGGCCCTGCCAATTTTATGAAGGAAGAACTTGTAGACGCCTTTGTTACCGCCCTCTCCTCTCAGGATATCCTCTTTATGCCGGAGATATATTACGCTGGCGGCACTGCCAGCAAAAATATCTCTTCTGCCGATATTATTCAACAGGTAAACAAGGCCGGTAAAAATGCCTTTTTTATTGAAAAAAGAGACGATATTATACCAATAATTGAAAGACAGACCCATGAAGGCGATTGTATTCTCGTCATGGGGGCAAGAGACTATACCCTCACTGAATTTTGCGAAAAAATCCTGCAGGGTTTGATACAAAGAAGAGTATCGAAGAATTATGGCAGCCAATAGATGAAACAGAACAGAATAAGATGCAGGGCGAGGCTTTACAGGCTGTCCGAGAATATGGTTAATAAATAAGAGTAAAAGACAGAAATTGTAGATAAATTAAAATACCATCGATAAACAAGCCAGGAAAAGGTTAACATATTTTCATCCAAATCATCATCTTTTTTAAATTCCATCCAATACACATCAGTTTAAACTCTGCACAGACCTTTTCCAGTCCCCGCAAGAGAAAGTTTCGGTACCCCACGTTGAATTTCAAATGCCCAAAGACTGGTTCAATGATATACTGACGACTGACGCATAAAATATTTTCGCCTTCCCTCATCAGATGTCAACTTCTCTCTCATCTTCT
>SULG01000084.1 GCA_005524015.1 Candidatus Jettenia ecosi | reverse complement strand
TCGTTTCCACATGTTATAGCATCCAACAGATGAAACCGAACAGAATGTGGGGAAAGTTGAGTCTTTGGCTCATAGGTAAGTGTATGAAATGGAAAGGATTCTTAACATGTCATTGCGAGGGTAGTGTCCGAAGCAATCCCTTGAATATTTTAGAAGAGATTGCTTCGGAAAAGACCCTCGCAATGACAGACAGGGTAATCCTTCTTCAGTTGATGATATGTTCGGTTTCATCTGTTGGATACTATAGCTTGATGCTTATGCCCCTAACCCCTCCCAAGAGGGAAATCAAAAAGTCCCCTCTCGGGAGGGGATTGAGGAGTGGGTAAAAAGAAAAGCCGTTGGGTTTTGTCTTGTAAAACCCAACCTAATGTAATGTATAGGAATTTCAATGTTCTTTTGTAGGGGCGAACCTTGTGTTCGCCCTTGCTCTGCACAATCCAGAACGTTTGTGTTTGTTTCCCATTTGGGCGAACACAAGGTTCGCCCCTACAGAGGTGCTATAAAAAAATAGCCGAAGGTCTATTTTATATCCATTCGTAGTTAAGTATTTACAGAAACTCAACCCGCCGGTCATGAAAGAGATGATTCGTCGGGGTTATTTGCTTATCACGGGCATTTTTTGGATTTATCTCAACAACCATTGATTCTTCCCTATCTGATGAGGCACGGTATAAGATTTCCCCTTTTGTCCCTAAAATCTGACTGGAACCAATAAAGGTAAGCATCTCTTCTGAACGTTTCTCGGTCCCAATACGATTAGCCGTAATAGCAAAGACTCTGTTTTCAACACAGCGTGTAATCATAGCTTGCGGACAGTATGGCAGCACAAGATTAGCAGGATGACAGATAATATCTGCCCCTTTTAATGCCAGAGATCTTGCAACCTCCGGAAAGAACCAATCAAAACAGATCATAATACCAATCCTTGCCAAACCAATATCATAAATATTCAACGCACCGTTTCCTGGCTCAAACCACAGTTTCTCATGATGAAAAAGATGCAGCTTCCTATAGCAACCCATAAAGCCATTTGGGCCTACCAATATAGCTGAGTTGTAACTATAGTTACCTTCCCGTTCAGACAGGCCAGCCACAATATACCTATGTTTTTCTCTTGATAGATTAATCAATGCCTGTGTCGTTTGTCCTTCAGGGACTTTTTCCGCAAGGCCAAAAGCCTCTTCCTTTGATGTAAACTGATAACCAGTATTAAATAATTCAGGTAAAACTACTAAATCAGCATCTGTCCGTTTTATCCCTGCCACTGCATTATCTAAATTCTCATCCTTCTTTCCAAACAGGGGAAATGTTTGTAAAAACCCCACCTTCATCTCATCTCTCCTAAACGAAACAGGAATCTCTTCTCATTATTCAGTGGATTCAGAATTACAAGGGTAACCTCTGCGTCCGGTTCTACATAATAATTAGGGAACTCATAGCGGCATTCAGCACGATAGGCAATAGATCTCTTGAATTCAAGGTTACTGGCCGTGCCACGACTATTATTTTGTTCCAGGACCGGTTGGATAGGCTTATTCTTGTATAACAATACCGCATGATAATCCTGAGCAAAGTCATATGAATTACCATACAAAATAACAATAAATGACAAAATATCTTCCTTCTCTGAAAGAAGCTGAGATATCTGTTCTTCTGTTAAGTTTTTCGATGCCTGGGATGCTTTTTTTGCCTCATAAGCCAATGTGCTAAATTTTGTATGTAAACCTGCCCATTCATATACATTATCCGAATCCGACACACGTATCCATTCATCCAGGAATGAGACAGGGTCAGCATCCTTATTTTTCTTACCATACTCGATAGCTTGTCTGATCTGTTCGCTTGATAGAGTATAATATACAGCATAAGAATCATTGGAAAATGCAAAAAGCAAAAAGAGTATCCATAAAAAGATAAACCTTTTTCTCATTTTTATTCGCCGGTAACGCAAAAGAATCCTTGAAAATAGTATAAAATTAGCCATATAATGGTCAATAATACAAACAGAAACGGTTTACCTCCAACGACACAAAAAGTAGGAATTGGAAAAAAATTTTTCTCTGTGTAACACATACTATAACACAGGGTAATATAGTCGCAACTAAATTATCTTACAAAAACATATCAACTTTTTATAATTTTACTAGAGTAACTATATCCTTTAAGAGGAACTGTGTATTATGTTAAAAGAGACTATAGGATTTATTGGCAGCGGGAAGATGGGAGAAGCCCTTTGCAAGGGCATTATTCATGCTCAATTGAGCGAAATGAAAAACATCATGATGAGCGATGTTGTTGCAGAGCGATGCACATTTTTACATAAAGAAATCGGTATACGCACCACACAAAACAATAAAGATATTACTGCCTTTGCCAATGTTATTGTATTAGCCATAAAGCCACAAATGATGAACGAAGCACTTCATGATTTGAAAACTGATATTACCCCGCAGCATTTAGTAATTTCGATAGCAGCAGGTATACCGGTACGATTTATTGAATCACGGTTACAAACAGGTGTTCGGGTAATCCGGGTAATGCCCAATACTCCATGTTTGGTTGCTACCTCAGCAACAGCCTTTTCCCCAGGCAAATACGCTACAGAGGCAGATGCACAATTAGTATCCAGGATATTTAACGCCGTTGGAAAGGTATTTCAACTAGACGAAAAGTATCTGGACGCTGTAACAGGACTAAGCGGAAGCGGCCCTGCATATGTATATATGTTCATTGAGGCATTATCAGATGGCGGTGTTAAAATGGGTTTACCCAGAGATGTAGCCACTATCCTTGCAGCGCAAACGGTTCTCGGCGCAGCAAAGATGGTATTAGAAACCAGTCAACATCCGGCAAAACTAAAAGATGATGTAACCTCACCCGGTGGCACAACTATTGAAGGAATTAGTAAATTAGAAGAGGGTAGATTCAGGGCATCCCTTATAAACGCTGTTGAAGCCGCTACCTTAAAATCGAAAAAATTGGGCGAGCAATTATAGGTATTGCATGAAAACTCATCCCCCTGCAAAAAAAAGAAGCAACGTTTTGCTGTTTTTCCTGTAACGATTTTTTCTTACTCGTGTAAATTCATGTTCATTCGCGGCTAAATTATTATAAAACTATGATCGCTATGCTATGGTCTGAAAATAAGATCAAATAATTCACTGGCTGAATCCTTATTTAAATCTCTGAGAATTTTATATATTTCCAGCGCCGAATCTCTATCTCCCTGGTTTAAATACCTCTTGCCTAAACCGAGATATGCCTCTGCAAAATCAGGCTTAATAAGAATCGCCTGCTTATAAGCCTCTATTTCTTCCCGATAACGGTTGAGAATATTATACATCAGAGCCAGACGATAATAGATATCGGCATCATCTGGTCTTATCTTAATTGCCAGCTTATAGACATCGATCGCCTCTCCATACTTTTTAAGCTTAGAATAGACCATGCCAAGCATACGATATGCCCTGGCATCGTCCGGCTTAAGGTAAATTGCTTGTTTATAGGCATCAATTGCTTCCCTATAGCGTTCAAGTTTCTCATAAGTCGTTCCTAAATTATAATACATCCCGGCATCATCAGGTTTGATGGAGATTGCCTGCTTATAAGCATCAATAGCTTCCATGTAACTTCCAAGTTTCTCATAAGCCATACCGAGCAGGAAATAGGCATGAGTATCATCGGGTTTACTATAGATTACTTTTTTGAAGACATCGATTGCCTCTGTATAACATTCTTGCTTGCTGTAAGCTGAACCAAGCATGATATGGGTTTTGGTATCGTGAGGATTTATATTAATCGCCTGCTGGTATGCCTCTATCGCTTCCGAATAATATCCGAGATTGAAACAGGCTAGACCAAGACTGGAATATGCTTCAACAAAATCGGGCTTATTATCGATTGCCTTTTTAAAGGCACGAATCGCTTCAGGGTAATGCTCAAGTATGCGATAATCCTCGCCTAGTTTATAGTGTATCCCTGCATTTTTGGGTTGGATGCGTATAATCTGCTTGTAAACCCCGATTGCTTCCCCGTAACATCCTAATCTGTCATAATCTTCTCCCAAATTATAATGCGCCTCCAGAAAAGCGGAGTTGATCCGAATCGCACGCTTGTACGCTTCAATTGCCTCTGAGTACCGTCCTAGCTTATCCATACAATAACCGATATAGAAATAAGCAAGAGAGTATCTTGGGTTTTCTTTACCCGCTTTTTCAAAACAAAGAAGGGCATTCTCATAGTCTTCTGCTGCAAGATAAAAGACCCCTTTGTTGCAAAGTCCCTCCCCAGAAGAAAACCACTCATTTGCTTCTCCTTCAACCCATTTGGTAAGGCTGTCACTTCTATCTTCCAGAAGCTTTGTTACCCTTTTATTATGAATTGCAATATTCTGGTTCTGATCTTTCATGCTTTGAGAAAATGCTAACCCAATAATTTCGCCCTGCATATTCACTAAAGGATTGCAGCTAAATTCCGAAGGTATCGATGCGGTGATCCTAATAACTATTCCAAATATCGGAATCTCATAAATATCTGAGATTATACCATCGGAAACCTTTTGATCAACGCTGGTTGGACTGCCAACCACAATAATGCGCTCATCCGGTTTGGGAAGAGAGGTGCTTAACATTAAAGGGCGTACTAATCTCGGAGGAATATCAACTGATACACGGATAAGGCCTCCTTCCTTATCCTGCGCCAAAACACCGGTAATGGTATATACCTTCCCATAAGCCGTTTTTACTTCAGCGCTGATCGCACCCTGAAGTATGTGGATATTTGTGATAACATCACCATCGTTATTGATAAAAAAACCATTTCCCTGGTTAAGAAGCCGGCCATTTGTATCATAAGCTAAAACAACTACAACAGACGATTGAATCTGCTTGATAATTACCGATAAATCTCCTTGTGCACATACGAAAGAAGAAAACACAATGCAGAAAACAAAGGAGATCCATGGCATCAGGAGCCACTGATACTTTTTCATACTCTTATATCCTATCATTTTAATAAAAAGGTATGTAAGCCATAGTCAACGCTAAAAATTAAGATACCGGGCAAGGCTTTATCCCCATATGCATTAAGCTAAGCCTCGGCAACTTGTTCCCAAACTCTTCCCCATTTACATGAGGACATGGTTTGGGAACACACCTGTATGAGAAACTCAGTTTCTCGAATTAAGAGATGCCTGATCGTATGGTTCCTCGGAACTACGATCCATCGAAACAGAGTTTCGAGGCAATTGTGTTCCCAAACAGAGTTTGGGAACAAGCTACTAAACGAATCTCCTAAGCACAAAAATCTTTAGCCTGATGCATATGAGGCTTTACCCTTACCGAGAGAAACCAGAAAGAGTTACCCCATATGCATCAAGCTAAAAAAACCAGAAAGGGTTGCCTCACCAGGAGAGTGTTAAGATGTTTCATTCGTTTACTATAGTATCATATCAAAACAGTAATTGCGATTTCAACGTTAACCGGATAACTTTTGCAGGGTTAATTTCAGTATTTGACTAGCCTGTCTTTGTCTATATAATAGAATAAAACATTTTGAGAAGAAAAAATATGAGAAAGAAGATTGTGCTGACAGGAATAAAACCGACCGGCAGTCCTCACCTTGGCAATTACCTTGGCGCTATAAAGCCGGCGTTAGCTCTGGCACAGGATGAGCAATATCAATCAATGTATTTTATAGCCGATTATCACGCCCTGACAGCCATAAAAGAACCAAAATACTTTCGCAACCTGTGTTATGAGGTTGCTGCTACCTGGATCGCTTTGGGATTGAATACAGATAAAGTAATCTTTTATCGCCAGTCTGATATACCAGAGATTTTTGAGTTAACCTGGATACTTGCATGCCTGACTCCGAAAGGTCTAATGAACCGCGCCCATGCTTATAAAGCAGCGGTTGCTCAAAATCTTGAGAGTAAAACTTCTGATATCGATTCGGGTATAAATATGGGGCTGTATAATTATCCTATTCTTATGGCAGCCGACATCCTGCTCTTTGAAACGGACTTTGTCCCTGTTGGAAAAGACCAGATACAGCATATTGAGATTACAAACGATATTGCTCAAAGCTTCAATACTACATACCGGGAAATATTCAAATTACCAAAATATCTTATTCAGGAAGAAACGGCATCATTACCAGGATTAGACGGGCGAAAGATGAGTAAAAGTTATGATAATACCATCCCCCTGTTCGTTTCACCTGAACAGTTACGCAAACGCATCTTCAGGATTAAAACAGATTCTACCCCACCGGAAGAACCTAAGGACCCAACGACTTCTACCCTTTTTCTCATATATAAGGAATTTGCCAGTCCGGAACAGGAAGAATCTATGAGAAAGCAATATCTCAAAGGTATAGCATGGGCAGATGTTAAACAGGAGTTGTTTGAAATGTTAAATTCCTTCCTCGGAAAATATCGCGAAGTATACAATCAAATGATGGCAGATCAACAAAAGTTAGATACCCTTCTTAAGGAGGGTGGTCAGAAAGCACGGTCTTTGGCTATACCTCTCATGGAGAAGGTTCGAAAAGCAATTGGCCGGCTATGATATGGAAATATAATATACAAAATTGAGATACAAAATCTATAGATAACTTTCTGATGAATTTATCTATAAAAGGAATTTTTAATACAAAAAGAAGGATGCTTATGAATAAAAGCTTATTGACTAATCTCATTGCTGCTGGCGTCTTAGGGATTGCT
The DNA here is from genome assembly GCA_005524015.1 of Candidatus Jettenia ecosi. GTDB lineage: Bacteria > Planctomycetota > Brocadiia > Brocadiales > Brocadiaceae > Jettenia > Jettenia ecosi. Next base: position 9,413 of record SULG01000084.1, on the reverse strand, counting down.
TATTTTACTCGCGAATTTACAGGCCGTAACACCATTATAATGGCAAGCCTTTTTGCCTTATCCGGCGCATTAACCAATTGGTTAGCTGTATACATGTTGTTTGAGAAAATACCAGGACTTTATGGTTCCGGTATTATTTCCTTGCGGTTTAAAGAATTTAAAGAAAGTATCCGCTCTCTGATTATGGAGAACTTTTTCACCGAAGAAAACTTTATCAAAGTTACCCAGGATACATTACCCCACAAAATACAACCGAAATTAGTAATGGATACTATTGACCTTGATAAGGTATTCGATGGTTTCGTAGAAGTGATTAAAAATTCATCTTTTGGCGGTATGTTAAACTTATTCGGTGGTGAAAAAGCGCTTGAGCCGTTGCGTAAGCCATTTGAAACAGAATTTGAAAGACAAACGGCTGATATCTTATCCAACATTGATATAGCCTCAGTTTTACGAAAAGAGACTGATTTTGGAACATTCAGATCCAAAATCAGCGCTATGGTAGATAACAGATTAAACGAGCTTACACCGCATCGGGTAAAAGAGATTATTGAAGAGATTATCCGCGAACACCTAGGTTGGCTTGTTGTTTGGGGAGGAGTTTTCGGGGCCTTAATCGGTTTTATTAGCGCCCTGTTCTTTTAAAAACTTTCACACATACTTCTGATGTTACGAGAGGAAAGAACGGCGCAGATCATCACTCAGGATCTGGCCGTTCCGTGCATGGTTTATCACCGGGTCCCGGTAACGGAGCTTTGGGCCTGCCAGTGGTCTCGCTTTCAATAAGGGCTTCTATGGTAGGATAAGGATAGATTGTTGGCGCATGGTATTGCATCAAACCTCCGGTATCTGCCGATGGGCCATACGTACTATAAATTTCTCTTTTTAGCATGCGAAGCAGCATTGTCTGCTGGCCTCTGTGATGTGCTGTATGGGCAATTCTTCTGGTCATGATCCAGGTTCGTAAACGCTTAACATCAAAAAATGCAGTTTCCTCCTCCCACCAGACTTTATCCTTTTTTTGTAAAGCTGCAAGGCGTTTTCCAGAATCTTCAGCATAGCGTTTGACAAATTCCAACCGGGTTTCTTGTTTCGGCAGAGGTGGCGCACTGACATCAATTCCAAGCATATTGCAAAACCATATATTCTCACTCATACATTGATGTATCATATGTTCCTGCGCATTCCTTCCCCGCCTATCATGTGGACAAGGGCGTACAGAAAGATCTTCATCCCTGAACATACTCCAGACACTGAGTGTTTTAATTCTTTCGGTTTCATAGGTCTTGACTAAAAAATCATATTCCATAGCATCCCCTCCTGTCTTGTGTTTTCAATGTTAAATATCCTACTGAGTCAAAGGAATTAATTAGAAGCTTGTGTGGGTGGTTCCATACTTGATTTTAGTGATAGGGCTTGCCGCATGAACGGTAACGAACCATGAGGGAACAGTGAACTCTCAGGGGAAGATGTTATTCTCAGTTGCATATCTTTTAACTGTAAATCTATATATGAAGTAAGCGCATAAATAAAAATTACAATACCTGTCATCTCAAGACACTCTTCAATAGTTATCATAATAAAATACGTTACACCACTTTCTCCATGTACCTCGTAGTAGCGTCCACTAACAAGCTCAGAACCAAGAGCGCCTGCAATATATATTAAGCCAGCGATAATAAATAAAGACCGTGTTCTCGCTGCAAGATGGATTATAAATCTTGTATATGCCAATAAAAAAATAATCAGGGCAAGACCATACGGTACCACCCATGCAAAATAAAAAATACCACTTGTATTCAACACATGTTGTAATGGTATGACAAAACGTTCATGAATAGCGGCAAATTCATCTATGGATAAAAACAGGAAAATAACTGCTAAACCTAACCAGTAAAAGTAATCTTTCCCCATCTTTTTTTTCAGCAAGGGCAATAATAGCAAGTAAGGTTGAACAGAACACTAATGCTGCTGCAGAACAAAATGTGGGAATATTCTTCTCTTTATCAAGGTCAAACAGGCTAATCAGATCGAAAAGCCCAACGACATGACGATCTCCCACAAAAAATGAAGTAGACTTCACGGCAATATGAGCTAAGGTGAGGAGAAGAAAAATAAAGGCAAAAAACCTGGTTATGCTCTTTGGTTTTAATACTATATCCATTTTTAACCTCTTTCTGAATGTTAGTGCAGGTTAATCAGTGAATAAAGAAGCATGCAACGTGAAAAATTATTAAAATATCTTACTATTTTTTCAAAGCAAAAACTAAAAGCTAATAAAGCAAGCCTCATACCAAAGGGATAAAGGATTTTTTCAAAAAGAATTCTCACATTGATCACACGAAATGAACTCCCCATACGGTGATATCATATTTCTCCATATTCATTAAATTCCTTTAGTGTAAGGGGATGCTGTGTCAAATGTTATGAAAGAGGCGTGTAAGACGCATTTTCTTACTTTGTTCTGCTGCCAATGTGCCATGCCACACCCATGCGACAATACAACTATGTAACTCGACACAGTTTTATTTTGACAATCTCAAAAGGAAACAGTAATCAGAAAGGTAAGAAAATATCTTTCATGGTTTTCGCTATTAATGTATTCTTCTGTGCCCATTTGAAGAGTGTTTTCACAGCATTCCTGCCAGTATTTCCTAAACTAATACTGTAATTGTTTACATACAATTGAATATGTTGCTTTCTGACATTTTCAGCCATCTCCTGGGCATATTGCCTAACATATTCTTGAGAGGAAGCAGGGTTTGCAAGTGCGTATTCCACGCTTTTTCTTAAAATGCGATTCACTTTTTGTGAGATCGCAGAGGGTAGGCTTCTTTTTATTACAATACCACCTAAGGGGATAGGCAATCCTGTTTCGACTTCCCAGTATTCTCCCAAATCAATGATTTTAATCAATCCTTTATCCTGATACGTAAATCGATTCTCATGGATAATCAGGCCTGCATCTACATTATTTTGTAAAATAGCATTTTCAATATCAGAAAAAAGCATCTCTATTTTGTTCATTGCCTCAGGGAATGCCAGGCTTAACAAAAAATTAGCGGTAGTATATTTTCCTGGAATAGCAATGGTAAGGCCTTCAATTTTTGAGTTTTGATTTTCTGGTTTCGAGATTAATAACGGACCACAATTATTCCCTAAGGCGCTGCCGGCATCTAATACTATATAGTCTTGCATTAAACAGGCATAAGCGTAATAGCTGACTTTCGTAATATCCAATGAATATTGAAAAGCGAGTTTATTGAGCTTTTCTACATCCGCAATGGTCAGTTCAAAAGATAGTCCTTCTGTATCAATCTTTTTATTCACCAGAGCATCAAAGATAAAGGTATCGTTGGGGCAGGGAGAGAAGCCGAGGGTTAGTCTCATAGTTGTGCGCTACCGGGATATATGGTGGATAATTTTCATGGCAGTTTTATTCAAATTTTCAATAGCTAAAGGGATATTCCAGGTATCTTTGTTCCGGTTTTCAACATAATTAGAAACAGCCCTGATTTGAAGACAGGGGATATTTTCGATCAGACAGGCGTACAAAAAAGCAGCCCCTTCCATACTCTCCAGATCAGGTTGATATTTTTGAATAATTTTATCGATACTCTGTTGGTTACCGTGAACGGTATTGACACTAATGCCTTTTACCTTTATCTTCACATTTGATATTTCCTGAGCCCAATCAGGGATTTTATTTATTAATTTACCAGAATTGTATGGGAATTGATCAGGACGTAATAATTTTAATTCTATAATATCTAAAAAATTCTCGTTATCTTCAGCGCCTAAATCAGCAATTTGTTCCTCAGTTACATTGGCGACTTCGCCGATTGAAATATTTTTATTGAAACTTCCTGCTATACCAAAATTCAACGCCAGATCATAGGTATGGTTAACAAACCTCCTTCCCATAAAATAGGCAGTTTGCATCAATCCTACACCAGTAATTAATACATCTACATGTAACTGATGATATTGAAAAGTTTTCATTGAAAATTCCTCGTCATCCGTCTGCCCAAGAGCTGACAAGAGTGGCTTAATCTCACAATAGGTTGCTGCAACGATGAGTATTTTCATAATCTAAAATTCCCAAAATACCTTGAGGCTGCCTTTAGCAGCAACTTATGAAAAAACGGAGTCGATGCAGGGCAAGGCTTTAGCCTTGCTTCCCCCCATCTGAACATGCACAGAGGATAGCAACCCGAAAAGATTGCCCTACAGAATTAAAATTATTATACGCTAAATTATATAGTAAGATATACTACTGCATAAAGATATTTTATAAATATACAATTTTCTGTATATTAACATAGCATTCTCAAATAAAGAGTAAATATATGATCCGGCCTGATTCAATACTGAGAAATTTTCATTCTGTTTAGGGTTGTTACTTCCAGGCTCATATTCAATCGGAGAAGCAAGGCTAAAGCCACATATGCATCAAGCTAAGAATATTATTCTATAAAATTAAGGAGGTATCCTACCTGGAAAAAGAACAATGTGTGGCCATATTTCCCTCTAATCCCCCCTAACCCCCCTTTAAAAAAGGGGAGAAAGAAAGAAAGAAGGATAAGTTTAGAAAAGGGCGGAAAGAAGGAAGGATTTTCTCTTGAGAAAAGTTTGCCTGATTAAACACATCAAACTTTTCCCCCTTTTCTAAAGCATTCACCATTTCCCCCTTTTCTAAAGGGGGATTAAGGGGGATTATGTTATTCTTCACCGTTTCCACATGTTAGCTTGATGCATATGGGCTAAAGTCTTGCCCTACATCGTAATAAGAGATAAAGGTGCCAAATGACTCATGAAAAATGGAAAGCAAAGATAGAAAATTTAAACTCCTAAGGATAGATGAATGATAAATAAAGATCTGTCAAAATTAAAAATAGATAAATCCAATGTAAAGTATTATCGCAGCACACGGAAAAAATTGTTTTTCAAGATACTGGCTTTTATAGGTATTCCCATACTAGGTCTCATTCTTTATCTATTGATCTTTAACCCTGTTATTGAAGTGGAAGTAACAACCGTTTCCAAAGTATATCCTTCGCAAATGTTTACCTTATTAAATGCCAGTGGCTATGTCGTTGCACAACGGAAAGCTTCCGTGGCATCTAAAATTACCGGACAAATAGAATGGCTTGGGGTAGAAGAAGGAAGTCAGGTAAAGAAAGGACAAATAATTGCAAGACTGGAAGGAAAGGATGCAAGGGCTGTTCGTGAGCAGGCAAGAGCAAACCTGGATAATGCTATTTCGAACCTGGAAATGGCAAAGGTTGAGATGAATGATGCTACATTACAGTATAATCGTCAAAAGGAGCTTCTTTCTCATGGGATTGTGTCACAGTCTGAATTTGATATTGCAGAAGCGCGTTACAAAAGAGCAAAGGCGGCAGTGTCGGCTGCAGAATCGTCTATACACGCTTATAAAGCGGCGTTGCATTCCGCCGATGTTGCCGTAAACTACACCTATATCCGCGCGCCATTCGATGCTGTTGTACTAACCAAAAACGCGGATATTGGCGATATCATTACACCACTGGGAGCTGCTGCGAATGCCAAAGCTGCGGTTGTAACTATTGCAGATATGGATTCTCTTCTTGTGGAAGCCGATGTCTCCGAATCAAATTTACAAAAAGTAAAGGTAGATCAACCCTGCGAGATACAGTTAGATGCCCTTCCGGAAACCCGCTTTCTCGGCAAGGTGCATATGATTGTTCCAACGGCAGACCGCAGTAAAGCATCTGTTATGATAAAGGTTAAATTTTTGGACAGGGATAAACGTGTCCTTCCTGAGATGAGCGCAAAGGTAGCCTTTCTTGAAAGGCCTGTTACAGGAGAAGAACAAAAACCAAAAACTGCGGTGAACACTGAGACAGTTGTAACGTACAATAGCAGTAAATTCGTCTTTCTTATAAAAGATAATCACGTAACGAAAGTTCCTTTGACTACTGGTACTCAGATTGGTGATATGGTAGAGGTACTAGATGGAGTTAAACCAGGAGATAAAGTAGTGCTAAATCCACCGAAAACTCTCAAAGATGGATCGAGGATTAAGATCGAAGAGAAATAATGCTCATTCAACGTTTAGTATCCAAGTGGTGGATTCAGCACAAAAGACAGCGCCTTAATCCACCTTACTCATTATAGAATTATAGATAGTAGGATGGATTTAGCGGAGCGAATCCACCATATCATCTAAGTATTTTGGTTCAACCGTAATTACTCAAAATAAGGAAATACTATGAAAGACACAAAACAGCCAATCGTTGAGATAAGAAATCTCTCAAAATCCTACCATCGTGGAGCCGAGATAATACCCGTTCTGGAGAATATCAGTTTTGATATTCCTGAAGGCGAGTTCCTTGCTTTAATGGGGCCTTCCGGATCAGGCAAGAGTACCCTGCTCAATCTCATTGCAGGTATTGATAAGGCTGACAGTGGCACTATACAGGTTAGCGGATTAGATATTACCTCATTGACAGAAACCGACCTGACCCGATGGCGCGCTGTTAACGTAGGGTTTATCTTTCAATTTTACAATCTCATTCCCGTGCTCACTGCATTCGAAAATGTGGAACTGCCCCTCCTTTTAACCTGGCTTTCCCGAAAAGAAAGATGGGAACATGTCGAAGCAGCTCTTCACATGGTTAACCTTGCTGACCGGATGGATCATTATCCTGGCCAGTTATCCGGGGGCCAGCAGCAGCGTGTTGCCATAGCTCGCGCTATTGTCACTGACCCAACAATACTGGTAGCAGACGAACCAACCGGAGATCTTGACAGAACATCCGCAGAAGACATATTAGGGCTTATGGCCATTTTAAACCGCGAATTTGGTAAAACAATTATCATGGTTACTCATGACCCTCATGCAGCAGAAAAGGCGCATATAATCAGGAGGCTTGAAAAAGGTATCCTCAATGTACATGCTTAAACTTATATTTAGAAATGCGTTTCGCCACAAATTGCGCACGTGTCTAACCATACTTGGTATAACTATTGCAATTTTGGCATTTGGCATACTGAGAACCCTCGTAAATGCATGGTATTCAGGGGTGGAAGCCTCCTCTTCAGCCCGCCTTATCACGAGAAACGCCATTTCCCTTGTCTTTTCTCTTCCTCTGTCTTATAAAGAGAAGATCCGTGGAATCCCAGGGGTAAAGAATGTATCCTATGCTATATGGTTTAATGGCACCTACATATCCGAAAAAAACTTTATACCAAATTTTGCAATAGATCCAAAAACATTCCTGGAATTATATCCGGAATATACGTTGCCTGAGGATCAGAAAGTCGCATTTTTTCGTGACCGCATGGCAGCTGTTGCCGGCCGAAAAGTGGCAGAAAGATTCTCATGGAAGATCGGCGATACCATTCCCTTGAAAGGAACCAACTTCCCGGGTACATGGAATTTCATCTTGCGAGGCATATACCACGGGGCTGAAAAAAGCACTGACGAAACGCAACTGTTTTTTCATTGGGATTATCTCAATGAAAGTTTAAAAAAAACAACGCCAAACCGGGCTGACCAGGTAGGTATTTATATAATAGGAATAACAAATCCTAATTTGGCGCCCGAAGTATCTGAGGCAGTAGACAAGACATTTAAAAACTCTCTTGCAGAAACTATGACCGAGACGGAAAAAGCCTTCCAATTGAGTTTCGTTTCCATGACTGAGGCTATTGTCACGGTAATCCAATTAGTCTCTTTTATGGTGATTATCATTATCATAGCAGTGGTAGCAAATACTATGGTTATGACTGCGCGTGAGCGGATAGGAGAGTATGCTATCATGAAGACACTCGGATTTGGTGGCTGGCATTTAGCAATCCTTATATTTGGTGAATCCCTTTTTATCACCATGGTTGGATGTACACTTGGCATTCTCCTTACATTCCCGAGCGCAAAGATCTTTGGCGCTAAAATAGGCGCTTATTTCCCCGTATTTCATGTATCAACAAATACCATTTTCCTTGATATAGGAGCTGCTATTCTGGTTAGTCTGATAGCAGCAATTTTTCCTACGTGGCATGCCGTGAAGATCAGAGTGGCTGAAGGTTTGAGGAGAATAGGATAAATGGGTATACCGGTATCATATAGCCTCCGCAATCTCAGCACAAGGCGTCTTACAACAACTCTGACTACTTCGGGAATGGCGCTTGTGGCCTTTGTTTTTGCCACAACCCTCATGCTTGCTGAAGGACTTCGTAAAACCCTTGTAAACACAGGTTCGTATGATAATGTCATCGTCCTCCGGCGCGCTTCCAATTCTGAAATACAGAGCGGGATAGATAGGTATCAGGCCTCCGTTGTTGAAACCCAGCCCGAAATCGCAATCGGAGAAAACGGACAAAGGCTCGTCGCCAAAGAAATGGTAGTTATCATAAACTTACAGAAAAGAGGAAGTGAAAAACCTTCAAATGTTACCATTAGAGGAATTAGCAATCAGTCTCTCTCCCTGAGACAAGAGATAAAATTGGTTAAAGGCCGTATGCCAAAAATGGGATCATCAGAAATTGCCGCAGGTGAAAGTATTGCAAGGAGATTTAAGGGATGCGATATTGGTGAAAAACTCTATTTTGGTATGAGGAATTGGATTATCGTGGGTATATTTAGCGCAGGCAACACCGGATTTAGCTCGGAGATATGGGGCGATACCGATCAGTTTATGCAAGCATTCCGTAGACCCGTCTATTCATCCATTACCTTTAAACTTCGTGACTACTCAGAATTTAATAAACTTAAAGAGAGAATCGGGAACGATCCAAGACTGACACTAGAGGCAAAGCGGGAAGTAAAATATTATGCTGATCAATCAGAACTCATGACTAAATTCCTCAGCATCCTGGGATTATCTCTAACAGCAATATTTTCAATTGGCGCAATGATTGGAGCAACGATTACCATGTATGCTGCGGTGGCAAACCGTACCAGTGAGATCGGCACATTACGGGCACTCGGGTTTCAACGGATGAGTATTCTGGTTGCCTTTCTGATGGAGTCTATGTTGATGAGCTTTATTGGTGGATCTCTGGGACTCTTTTTTGCCTCTTTCATGCAATTCCTCACGATTTCAACCCTTAACTGGCAAACCTTTTCGGAACTTGCATTCTCATTTACCTTAACCACGGAAATTGCCTATAAATCTATCATCTTTTCCCTGATTATGGGCTTTACCGGAGGAGTTCTTCCAGCGTACCGCGCATCAAAAATGAATATTGTAGAAGCATTAAGGGCAAGGTAGCCTCGTTATCTCAATGTAAAGGAATTTCAAACGAGTTGCCTCCCCCTTAATCCCCCTCACGGAGGGGGACAAGCGCTGTCCCCCGCTAGTGGGGGTGAAGGGGGTGGGCCGATGTCGAGAAAATAGGTATTTTAAGTTGCCGAAGGCCTAATTTAA